>NZ_JBSXNL010000067.1:2500-475229 GCF_056857615.1 Galbibacter sp. L-19 | reverse complement strand
GGTATACTTGTCTGCTCTTTTATCGCTTCAATGGCTACTTTGGCCTTAAAGGATGCGCTGAATTTTCTTCTTGATGTTTTCATATTGACAGGGTTAAAATTACAACTTAATTTCCTGTCCTAAATTTGGGGAGTATTATAGGCAATGCGGTTGGAAATTGTGTTTTAAAAAATTAATGTGAAAGCATAATTATTTTAAAAAAGCAATCGAGCGTATTGGCGTGCGGCAATTTTACATAACGGCTAATTATAGCTACAAACAGCAGAATGTTTCTTATTTAGTACTAAACCCAAGAGCCTAATGTTTAATGACCCAAGTACTACAGTTTATTGTTTGTACAAGATGTTACCCTCAATTTAAATTCTAGAACATGGCAATACACTTAATAATTACTTGTAACCACTTATGAATAATTGTTTAAAACCATTATTATCTTCACAAATAATAATTTAAAATCTGGAATTCACTTTAAATAGAAGTAATTCGCAATTTAAAAACTGGAACTTTAAAAATTAATTCATCAATCTATAATCATTGGGGGTTGTTCCTGTAACTTTTTTAAACATTTTACTAAAGTGTTGAGGGTATTTAAAACCTAGTTCATAAGCTATCTCAGAGATACTTTTGGAGGGATCAAAAATGCGTTCCTTAGCAATGCTAATTAATTTTAGCTGTATATGTTCCTGAGGAGATTTTCCTGTTTCTTTTTTTATCATATCTCCTAAATAATTAGGGGAGATAAACAATTGTTCTGCACAATAGGCAACGGAAGGTAAGCCAAGTTTTTCAGCCTTGTCGGAATGAAAATAGTCGTTTAGCAGTTTCTCAAAACGAGCTATAATATCTTGGTTCGCATTGGTTCGAGTAATAAACTGCCGATCGTAAAACCGCACACAATAATTTAAAAACAACTCGATATTAGAGATGACCAAACTCTTGGTGTGTTTATCTATAAGTTGCTCTAATTCATGGTTTACCTTTGCATAAACATCTTTAATCATATCCCTTTCGGGTATAGAAAGGTGCAAAGCTTCATTTACTTCGTAATTAAAAAAAGTATATTCCTGCATACGCTGACCAAGCGAAGTTCCAAGAATAAAATCTGGATGAAAAACCATAGCAAAGCCTTTCGGTTGGTAATATTCTGGTTTATTTTCACCGATAACCTGTCCCGGGGCTAAAAACACAAGGGTTCCCTCTTCATAATCGTAATAATTACAGCCATAGCGGAGATCCCCACATTTTATTTCTTTAAAAAAGATTACATAAAAATTATATCGAAAACGGGTAAATTGTCTTAGTTCGGCTTTAGATAAATCTATAATCCCAACCAGTGGATGCAAAGCTTTGTTATTGTTAAAATCGCAGTATTGTTTTATCGTATTGAAGGTGATGATATCTTCCATATTTATAATTTTTTGTTAAAGATACTGCTTGTTATTCATTTAAAATCAACTAGATAGTGTAAAACAGTAATCCGTGTTAGTATAACAGTAATTGGTATACGTAAACAGGCTTAATGTGTTCGGATATTTGCAATGAATACAAACAATACTATCGAAATTACAAACATAAAATAAATAAGACATGCATATTTCTAAAATTTTAACGGTATTTTCTATCTTCTTTTTGGCGGTGGGAAGTACTCAGTCTCTAAATGCTTGCGAAGGAATTTTATCTCAAGAGACGCTTACCGAAAAAGAGAAATCATTGGTATTGGTAGCATCTTATACAGCAAAAGGGGATCTAAAGAAACTAGAGAAAGTGCTTAACGATGGTTTGGATAATGGCTTAACAGTAAATCAAATAAAGGAGGCAATAGTCCATTTATATGCCTACTGTGGTTTTCCAAGAAGTATAAGGGGATTGCAAACTTTTATTAAAGTGCTAGACGATAGAAAGGCAAAAGGAATTGAAGATGTATGGGGGACAGAAGCCTCTCCAATAACAGATAGTAGAGATAAATACGCGAGAGGAAAAACGAACCTTGACAAATTGGTGGGTACAACACTCGATGGGCCTAAAAAAGGATATGCTAAATTTTCTCCTGAGATTGAAATCTTTTTAAAAGAACATTTGTTTGCAGACCTTTTTGAACGTGATGTACTTACCTATAAAGAAAGAGAACTGGTAACTATTTCTGTTATTGCCAGTATACAAAAAGCGGAACCCATGTTGCGCTCACATATGAATATTTGTTTAATCCAAGGTTGGACAGCAGAGCAACTTCAAGATTTTACTAAAATAATTAAGCAACATGTTGGCAGGCAAGAAGGAACAGCTGCAGAAACAGTATTGAAGGAATTATTACAATCTAAAGAATAATAAGTAATGGAAGCCCATAATGGGCATTTAATAGGTATTGACCAATATCTCCTATAAATAATTAAATTATTGGAAAAGAATTAATTATGAAAATTTAAATAGATGAAAAGAATAGAATTATTGATTTTTATAAGCTTACTAACCGTAAATTATAGTATCATGGCACAAAGTACTGTAGAAGTAGCTCCGCTTCAAGAAACATATAAACAAAATCCATTTACATTAGTGTATGCAGGGGCAATTACAGAAAATGTAAAAGGAAAAGTAAATATCCATCCTGTAACCTATAAGTTAAATGGATTAGAGATAGCTGCTAATGTTTATACGCCTGCTAATTATAATCCAGAGAATACGTATTTGGCTATTACAGTTGCGCACCCTAATGGTGGGATTAAAGAGCAAACAGCTGGATTGTATGCTCAACATTTGGCCGAAGCTGGCTTTATAACTATTGCTGCAGATGCTGCCTACCAAGGAGCAAGTGGAGGAGAACCTCGCCATACGGATAACCCATATTATCGTACGGAAGATATTCAAGGTATGGCCGATTTTATAGCTCAATTCCCTGGAGTTGATCCTGATCGCATTGGTGCTTTTGGGATTTGTGGAGGAGGTGGATATACGCTAAAAGCGACGCAATCTGATAAGCGTTTCAAAGCGGTTGCTACCTTGAGCATGTTTAATTCTGGAGAAGTAAGACGTAACGGATTTCAGAATTCTCAGTTAAACACTATTCAAGAGCGTTTAAAACAAGCTAGTGATGCTCGTGCTCAAGAAGCTGCCGGAGGAGAAATTATTTATGCAGGTGTTGCAAGCGTTACTGATAAGGAAATAACAGCTACTAAAACAGATTTATACAGAGAAGGGTATGAATATTATTATAGAACGCATGCACATCCAAACTCTACCTTTTTATACACTAGGAGTAGTTTACTTAAACTTATGACTTGGGATGCGGCTACCGATATGGATTTAATTAATCAGCCTTTATTAATGATAGCGGGTAGTAAAGCAGATACTAAATATATGACAGATGAAGCATTTGCAAAAGCTTCCAATGCAAAAGACAAAGAGTTATTCCTTATTGATGGTGCTACACATATAGAAACTTATTGGAAACCAGAATATGTAAAGCAAGCCGTAACTAAGTTGGTGGATTTTTACCAAGAGTATCTTTAAGAATGAAAATGAAGTAAAAATAAAAAGAATAACATGTATAATATAACATTAAATAATGGAGTTGAAATGCCTATTTTGGGTTTTGGAGTTTTCCAAATTCCTGACCCATTAGAATGTGAGAATTCGGTAATAAAGGCCATTGAAACTGGATATCGTTTAATCGATACAGCAGCTTCTTATATGAATGAAGAGGCCGTTGGTAAAGGCATTATAAACAGTGGAATTAATAGGGAAGAACTTTTTATAACGACAAAACTTTGGGTGCAAGATACGGGCTATGAAAATACGAAGGTGGCTTTTCAAAAATCATTGGAAAGATTGCAGTTGGATTATTTGGATTTATATTTAATCCATCAGCCATATGGAGATGTATTTGGTTCTTGGAGAGCTATGCAAGAATTGTATCATGAAGGTAAAATAAAGGCTATTGGAGTTGCAAATTTTCACCCTGATAGAATTATAGACTTAATTGTGAATAGTGGTTTTACACCAGCTATTAATCAAGTTGAAACACATCCGTTTCATCAGCAAATCCATACACAAGAATTCTTTCAAAAAAACAATACACAAATTCAATCGTGGGGGCCGTTTGCAGAAGGGAAAAATAATATTTTTCACAATGAAATATTGTCTACTATCGGTATTAAATACAATAAATCTGTAGCCCAGGTAATTCTTCGTTGGTTATTACAAAGAGATATTGTTGCGATTCCAAAAACAGTAAGAAAAGAACGTATGAAAGAGAATTTCAATGTCTTTGATTTTGAACTTTCTGCTGAAGATATGGCAAGTATCCAATCTTTAGATACCCAAGAAAGTTTGTTTTTTGATCATAGAGACCCCGAGAAAGTACAATGGTTAAGTGAAAGAAAATTGAATATTTAAACAAAAAAAAATGAAAATAAAATCAATTTTAGTAGCATGTATCCTTGTAGGATTAGCATCCTGCGGTAACCCTAATGATAAAAATACTGAAGATACAGTTTTACTTTATCCAAAAGGAGAAAAGATTACAAATAATAATTTTAAAGGTACTGCCTGGCTAACTTTTTTGGTAAAAGCAGATAGCATAAACCGAAATGGAGTTGGAAATGTTACGTTTGAACCTGGAGCACGCTCCAATTGGCATATGCATCCAAGCGGGCAAATTTTATTGGCAACTGGCGGTGTTGGGTATTATCAGGAAAAAGGGAGTCCAAAAAGAATATTACGTAAAGGAGACGTGGTAAAATGTCCAGCCAATACGCCTCATTGGCATGGCGCAAGTGCTGATAAAGAATTTATACAGATAGCCATTACAGGAAGAGAAAAAGGACCTACACAATGGTTAGCACCTGTAACAGATGAAGAATATTTAGCAGGCGATAAATAAAAAGAAAAACATGAAAAAAAGAATATTAGGAACTAATGGCTTGGAAGTTTCGGCTCTAGGCTTAGGATGTATGGGACTTAGCTTTGGTTATGGTCCTGCTACCGATAAAAACCAAGCAATTAAATTGATCCGTGAAGCATATGAACAAGGCGTTACCTTTTTTGATACTGCTGAAGCATATGGAGCAGCAAACGAGCAACTTGTTGGGGAGGCATTAGCTCCTTTTCGTAAAGAAGTGGTAATTGCTACTAAATTCGGATTTAAAAACGGCGATTCAAGTCAAGGGCAAGACAGTCGCCCAGAAAGGATTCGAGAAGTAGCCGAGAAATCTTTAAAACATTTAAAAACCGATGTCATCGATTTATTCTACCAACACCGGGTGGATACCAATGTACCCATGGAAGATGTAGCTGGGACGGTAAAAGATTTAATACAAGAAGGAAAAGTAAAACATTTTGGACTTTCGGAAGCCAGTGTAGCTTCCATTAGACAAGCACATGCAATACAGCCGGTTACGGCCTTACAAAGTGAATATTCGCTTTGGTGGCGTGAGCCTGAAAAAGAGATTCTCCCAACATTAGAAGAATTAGGAATCGGTTTTGTGCCTTTTAGTCCCCTAGGGAAAGGCTTTCTTACTGGAAAAATTAATTCGGAGACTGCATTTGATAAAAGTGATTTTAGAAACATAGTTCCACGTTTTAGTGAAGAAAACCGAAAAGCCAATCAAGCATTGGTAGATTTATTGGGAAAAATAGCAAATGATAAAAATGCAACACCAGCACAAATTGCTTTAGGATGGTTACTTGCACAAAAACCGTGGATAGCACCCATTCCTGGAACTACAAAATCACATCGATTAACAGAGAATATTGGTGCAGCGGCCATTAATTTATCATCAGAAGCTATTCTTGAAATAGATAATGCCTTTGCCAAAGTAGAAGTACAAGGAGATCGCTATCCAAAACATTTGCAGGAACGCGTAGGAAAATAATAAACAAATATCACCAAACTTTAAAATCAAAATCATTATGAAAACATTTATTGTTACCCTATTCTTAATTATTGCTAGTACACCAATTCTAGCACAAAATGCTCTAGAAGCAGAAGTAAAAGAACTCTCCAAAGAAAAATGGCAATGGATGGCCGATAAGAATGTGGAGGAACTAACCAAACTTTTTCATAAAGACGCACAATTTGTCCACATGGGAGGTGCTTGGGGAACAGATAGAGAACTTGCCATTATAGAAAGCGGAGGTATTTGGTATAAAAAAGCAGACATCCACGAAGTAACTATTGATATAATAGGAGAAGATACCGCCATTGTTTTAAACCGAATAACCTTATTGGCAGAAGTTGGCGGCAACGAAGTCACCAATCCGTTTATGGTAACCGAGGTTTATAAAATGATTGATGGGAATTGGAAATTAGCCAATTTATCTTTTGTAAAACTAATGGAGCGACCAGGGAATTAATTAAAAAATAGAAAATTTAAAACAACTTATTATGAGAACATTAGTTATTGGACTTTTTTTAATCCTTACAAGTACACCAATTTTGGCTCAAAATACCACTGAAACAGAAATAAAAGAACTCTCTAAAAAGAAATGGGAGTGGATGGCCAATAAAAATGTGGAAGAACTTGCAAAGCTCTTTGACGATAAATCAAGATTTGTACATATGAGTGGCTCTTGGAAAAAGGAACGAGAATTAGAAATTATTAAAACGGGGAGTATTTGGTATAAAAAAGCAGACGTTCATGATGTGGTTATAGAAACTTTTGGGGAAACTGTAATTCTGTGGAATCGGATTACACTTTTGGCTGTAGTTCGAGGAAATGAAGTGTCAAACGAATTTACGGTAACCGAAATCTACAAAAAAGAAAGTGGAGACTGGAAATTACTCGATTTAACTTTTAGTAGTGTTCGGGATTCCCATCAAATTGAACATTAAAATTTGAAGTAATATAACGCAATGAAAATATATTTATCCTAATAATTTATTGGGGAAAACGAACAAAAAAATAGTAATAGTCATTAACCATCTACCATGAAAATTCAAAAAATAATAGCCATATTAATTGTTATATATAGTTATACCGTAAAAGCACAGCAGGGGTATCCAAAAGTAGAAACAGTGTCTGGTATTGTACGAGGAGTTACCGAAGGTGGTGTTGATAGTTTTAAAGGGATTCCTTATGCAGCGCCACCTGTTGGAGAATTTAGATGGCGACCAACTCAACCAGCACTGAAATGGAAAGGAGAATTGGACGCAAGTAAGTACGGTTCAGATTGTGCTCAGGCTTCATATCCGCCAAATCCAGGGGCTATCAGAGAAGGTTCATCAGAAGATTGCTTGTCCTTGAATATTTGGAGACCCACTTCGGTTAATCATAAAAGCAAGCTACCGGTGATGGTATGGATTCATGGTGGAGCTTTTGTTTTTGGTAGTGGTTCTAGTCCTGGGTTTTCGGGTGAGAATTTTGCGAAGAAGGATGTTATTCTTGTTACTTTTAATTATCGCTTGGGAAGATTAGGTTTCTTTGCTTTTCCTGCATTAAGTGATGAACATCCAAATGAAGCCAAAGGAAATTACGCATATATGGATCAAATTGCTGCTTTAAAATGGGTGCAAAAAAACATAGCTAATTTTGGCGGAGATCCTGCTAACGTTACAATTTTTGGAGAGTCGGCTGGCGGCGTTTCAGTACATTCGTTATTAACAATCCCTGAGGCTAAAGGACTATTTCATAAAGCAATTATTGAATCTGGAGGTGGTTGTGATGGGGTTTTAACTGGAAGACCCATTGATAAAGAAAATGCCGATTCAAATTATCCAATTTCAGCAGAAACCATTGGAGTTAATTTTGCTCATAGGCATAAAATAGAAAAAACGGATGCCAATGCTTTGAAAAAGCTTCGTTCTTTGAGTGTGGGAGAGATTATTGATGGAGGTCAGGAAACTGATGGTCCGGGAGGTGTTCCTACCTATTCAGGACCTATTTTAGATGGAAAATTAGTAATAGAAACTGCCGAAAGTTCATACAAAGATAATTCACAAACCCAAGTACCCATAATTATTGGTTCTAACAGTGCTGAAGTACCGGCAGGATTTGTGAATGCCAATTCAAAAGAAGAACTATTATCTATGTTTGGGGATTATAAAAATGAGGCATCCAAAGCCTATGATCCAGATGGATCAACCGAGTTTGCAAGAATGCTGACCTTGGTTAATACCGATAAAGTTTGGGCAGAGCCTGCGCGTTTCACTGCAAATGCTTTTGTTTCAGAAGGTATTCCTGCTTACGTTTATCTTTTTTCTTATGTGGCAGAATCTATGCAGGAACGTATGCGATTTGGAGCCTCTCATGCATCGGAAATTCCTTATGTATTTGATAACCTTATGGAAAGAAATGGTTTTGTAGTTACCCCAAATGACAAAAAAGTTGCCAGTATGATGAATACCTATTGGACAAACTTCGCTAAAACAGGGAATCCAAATGGAGAGGGGTTACCAAAATGGCCTGTTCATGATCCAAAAAAGAATGAAGTTTTTGAAATTAGACACGATGGATCGGCAGGAAGTTCTTTAGATGAAAGAAAAGCAAGATTGGATGTTATCAAGAAAGCTTTTTATGAATAACAGATAATAAAAATAAATATTTATATGAAAAAGAAAACGAATAAGATTAGGGTAGGGCTTCATACGCTTATGTTGATTGGTGCAGTATTGTGTATTGTTTCATGCCAACCAAAAAATAAAGAGGAGACCAGTACTAAAATTGATGATAAAAATATTAGTATCCAAAAGCAAGGCAGTTTTACAGTAGGAGGGACTGTAAAAACAAGTCCAGGTACTTTTGATCCTATTAAACACGGTGTTTTTAATCCTTCCAATCAAAGTCAAGAGGGGCAAACCCTTCATGGAGATCATGCTTTTGTATGGTACCAAATACCGACTACCCCTAAAAAACTTCCTCTTGTATTTTGGCATGGATACGGGCAATCGATGAAAACTTGGCAAACAACTCCCGATGGGAGAGAGGGGTTTCAAACATTATTTTTAAGACGCAACTTTCCTGTGTATCTTATAGATCAGCCTCGGCGTGGATTAGCAGCACAAAGTACCGAACCAACTACAATTTCGGCAGCTACCAACGATCAATTGTGGTTTGGTATTTTTAGACTAGGTATTGGTACAGAATTTTACCCAAATGTTCAATTTTCAAAAGACCCTGAAGCTTTGAATCAGTTCTTTAGACAAATGACACCCGATACAGGCCCTTTAAATATCGATTTAAATGTAAAAGCAGTAGCAGAACTCTTCGATAAAATTGGATCGGGAATATTAGTAACTCATTCACATAGCGGCGGAATGGGGTGGTTAACAGCGCTAAAAAATAATAATATTAAAGCTGTAGTTTCTTTTGAACCTGGGAGCAATTTTATTTTTCCTGAAGGTGAAGTTCCTGAGCCTATTTCATATCTCGGTGGAGCTCTGAAAGCCTCAGAAGTTCCTATGTCGGAATTTAAGCGATTGACAAAACTTCCTATCGTTATTTTTTATGGGGATCATATTCCTAATGAAACATCTGAAATTCCAGGGGAAGATCAATGGCGTGCCTCTCTATCGATGGCTAAATTATGGAAAGAAACGGTAAACAAACACGGAGGTGATGTTACGCTTATTCACTTACCAGAAGAAGGAATTCAAGGAAATACACATTTTCCGATGAGCGATTTAAATAATGTGGAAATAGCAGATTTAATGTCTACATGGCTTCAAGAAAAAGGATTAGATAAGTAGAAATAAAGATTCAGCAATTATAAATAAACAAACATGGATAAAACATTAAAAACCTGTTTTCTTCTACTATTGACAATAGTCCCAGTGTTTTTTTGTAGTTGTACTGCTCAAGAATTAAAAAAAGAGAAAGGAAAGCTATTGATTGTATACCTATCTCGAACCAACAACACCAAACAAGTAGCAGAAATTATCCAAAAGGAAGTAGGTGGGGATTTGGTAGCACTCGAATTAAAAGAACCTTACCCAGAAAATTACGATTCTATAGTGGCACAAGTGGCAAAAGAAAACGAATCGGGATATCTACCACCATTGAAAACGCGTATCGATAATTTCAATCAATACGATAAAGTATTTGTAGGTTTTCCTACATGGGGAATGCAATTACCACCGCCAATGAAGAGTTTTCTCAACAAATATAATATGAGTGGCAAAACAGTAATTCCTTTCAATACCAATGCAGGATATGGAGTAGGAAGTAGTTTTAAAACGGTTAAAGAAATGTGTCCAAACGCAACGGTTTTAGAAGGATTTTCTACCAAAGGAGGAATTGAAAGAGACGAAATTTATTTTGTAATGAAAGGCGATAAAAAAATCAAAGTAAAAGAAGAAATAATGACTTGGTTGCGGCGGATTAAGTTTTTATAGATGAAAGATAATTTAGATACATATAAAAATATAAGTGTTGCAAGTCAGCGAATATCAAATGAATTCTTTAAACTTTTAGATAACGAGTATTCTACCAAGGAAGAATTTGGAAAACCAGTGAATCTAAGAGCTCCCGCTGATTTTGCCCAAGAATTAAATATTCATGTGAATCATTTAAATCGGGTGTTGAAGACTAGCACTCAAAAAACAACAACTCAATTAATAGCCGAACGTATTTTACAAAAAGCTACGTATTTATTGAGAGAAAAAAATTGGAACATTGCCGAGGTAGCATATTTTTTAGGGTTTAAAGAGGCTACACATTTTAGTAATTTTTTTAAGAAACATATGGATACCACCCCCCAAGCCTATAGAAAATGTTTGAATATTGTATGTTATTGTTTGATGGATATGGTCTGTTTGTAAATTGTATTCTAAAGTATACTATTAAAAAAACCGTCGGATAGACGGTTTTTCTAGTTAGTTTGAATAGTTATAAGTTTTTTAACCTATAATTTTTTTCTCAATTATAAAAGGTTGTTGGTAATGCCTTTGCCCTGTTGCACGGTATAAAGCATTTGCCATTGCAGCAAAAATAGGAGGGAAAAGAGGTTCTCCCATTCCTGTTGGGCTATGTTCATTTTCAACAAAGTGCACTTCAATAGACTTTGGTGCTTCAGACATTCTTATTAATTGATAACGGTCAAAATTGAGTTTTTGTGGCGCCCCATCTTTAAAGGTTTGTTCACCATAAAGTGAATTTCCAATACCGTCAATAATAGCACCTTCTCCCATGTTTTTGGCAGCATCTTTGTTAACAACAATTCCGCAGTCAACAGCAGCATACACATTATTAACCTTGGGTTTATCATTTTCTATTTCAAGGTCTAAAACTTGAGCTACATACGTATTATGGCAAAAATAGGCAGAAAAGCCTCTTGATTTATCATTTATCTCATCCCAATTAGACTTGCTTTTTACTAACTTAATAACACCGGCATAACGTTCAGGATCGTAATCGTTATTTTCTCCAACTGGATTATTTTTAGCTCTTTCTAAAAGTTCTAGACGAAACTCAATTGGATCCTTCCCAAGTTCTTCTGCAAGTTCGTCTAAAAATGACTGCTCAGCTCCAGCAATAAAATTAGACCTAGGAGCTCTAAATGCCCCGATGGTAATATTTGAAGGAATTTCCCAGGCTTCTGCCAAATAATTTTCTATCGCCCCGGCAGGAAAACGGTTAGGAGCTAGTGGTGATTCAGGAATCCCACCTGCTTTTACATGAAATGCAATGAGATTGTTATTTTCATCCATGGCGGCTTTGTAAGTCGCTGTGTAAGAAGGTCTGTAAATTCCGTAAGACATATCATCTTCACGTGTGTAAACCATCTTAATGGGAGCTTTCATTTCTTGAGAAATAACTGCTGCTTCAATCATATGGTGTCCATAAGCCCGAAGTCCAAAACCACCTCCCATACGGGCTAAATTAATTTGAATCTTGTCTTTAGGGAGTTTCAGCCGTTCAGATAATGTCCCTATGATAAATTCAGGAGCTTGAATTGGGCCATAAAGCTCAGCTTTTTCAGCAGAAACATTGGCAAAACAATTTACAGGCTCCATGGTATTATGTGCTAAAAATGGGGCAGAATACGTCCGTTCCAATATTTTAGCAGCATTTTTAAACGCTTTTTCCGGATCTCCGTCTTTTCTTAGAATATTTCCAGGTTTTTTATTGTACTGGTTCATTTTAGTTTGATGAACAGTAGTACTTTCCAAACCTGCTGGAACATTTATAGCTATTTTATTTCCTCTAGCATCCATTTGAAAAGTATGCTCTGGAGCTTGCTCCCAATCGACCACCACTTCTTTTTTGGCCTGCATGACTTCCCATGTGGAATTACCAACTACTGTAATTAATTCGGTAAAAGTTGTGGTGTCAAAATAATTCCTTGCGTAATCACTTTTTAAGGTATCTATTTTAAATACATCTTTAATACCAGGCATCGATTTGGCTTTTGTAGCATCAAACTTTTTTAGTTTCATTCCAAAAGCAGGAGGATGGATTATCATGGCAATCAACATACCTTCTGCTTGATAATCAATTCCAAACATAGGTTTACCAGTGACAATTTCTGTTCCAGCAACATTTTTTTTGGAGGTTCCTATAATTTTAAAATCTTTAATTTCTTTTAATTCTACTTCTTCCGGAATAGGCTGTATTGCTGCGAGAGAAGCTATTTCACCATAGGAAATTTCTTTATTTGTTGCGGTGTGGTAAAGGATTCCTGCCTTTGCTGTAACTTCATTAACTGGTACTTGCCAATGTTGGGCAGCAGCAGTAACAAGCATTCTTTTGGCGGTAGCACCTGCGGTACGCAAAATATTCCAACCTTGACGAATAGACTGACTCCCGCCAGTAAATTGTCTATCGTAACGTTTAGGATAAAAGTTAGCTTGTTCTACAATTACATTTTTCCAATCGACATCCAATTCATCAGCAAGAATCATCGGCATGGAAGTTTTTACATTTTGACCAAATTCAGGATTAGGATTAAAAAGTGTTACCACTCCATTATCTCCAATTTTTATATAACTATTTAATTCAAACCATTCTTCAGGCATTTCTATTGTAGCAGCTTCTTTTCTATTTGGGATTTCACAGCCCGCAAACCAACTGAAACTAAGCATCATGCCACCACCAGCCAATACGGAGGATTTTAAAAAAGATCGTCTTCCTAATGTTGTCTTAACAGTTGCCATTTTCTTATTATTTTGAGTTAGCAGCAGTTTTAATTGCCTTTTTTATTCGTGTATATGTTCCACATCTGCAAATATTCCCATTCATAGCCTCATCTATTTCTATATCAGAAGGATTTGGATTTTGATTTAGTAGAGAAGTGGCAGACATAATTTGTCCTGCCTGACAGTAACCACATTGGGGGACATCGTGTTCTATCCATGCTTTTTGTACAGGATGGTCTCCATTTTCAGATAGACCTTCAATGGTAGTTATTTTTTGTTCACCAACGGCTGAAACCGGTAGTTGACAAGAACGAACTGCAATACCTTCAATATGAATGGTGCATGCTCCGCATTGCGCTATACCACATCCAAATTTTGTACCTACTAATTGAAAATGATCTCTGAGCACCCATAATAGCGGCGTGGAAGCACTAACATCTACTTGTTGATCTTTTCCGTTGATTTTAAGGTTGTAAGTTGCCATTTTTAATAATTTATTTGAAATAGAAAAAAGGAGTATAAAAGATATTTATAAAAATATCGATTTAATGACTATAAAAATTACAAAATCCAAACAACATACAAGCTGATTCTTATAAAGAACTAGTCTTAATAGTTGCTTAGAGCTACATAAAATGTTTGAATGTTGTATTTTATTGTTTGATGGATGTATGTTTTTAAATGGAACCAATGCTACATTTGAATACACATTTAGTTAGCAGTTATGTACTCTATATCTTGTTTATAATAGCTGTTTACACATTTAGCAAAGGAAGCTGTCCTATCGGGCAGCTTTTTTATGAAATAAATGTATTAATTTTAAATTGTATACTTATATATAATATGTGAGACTGTATAATTATAAAAATAAAAAAGCTAAGACTGTATTTGAATTATTCAAAAAAAGTACCCTGCATTAAGTCCAGCAGAAAAAACAAGAATAATTACTGAAGAGACATTGAAAATATTGATGAAATTCCCACCAACTTCTGATGGGGCACAAGCTAGGGTTTTATTTGTTTTTGAAGAAGCACATTCTTTGGTGCCAGAATGGAATTCTATTGCTAATGAAGGAGATAAAACGGCAGTTAATGGAACAGCTAAGGTAATTTTACAAGGTAGAAAGTACGGCTTGGGAAGCTTGGTAATAACTCAACGTACTGCTAACATTAGTAAAAGCATCTTAAATCAATGTAATACAATTTTTGCCCTAAGAGTGTTTGATGATACTGGAAAACAATTCTTAGAAAATTATATTGGTTCAGATTACTCAAATACACTACCAACATTAGAAGAAAGACATGCTATCGCTGTTGGAAAGGCACTAAAATTAAAACAGCCAATTATTATTCAATTAAATGATAGGAAACATGTTATTAATGGAGAAGGTTTTGATAATGTAGAATAAATTGTTGTCAAAATGAATTCAGAAGAGATTGGAAAACAAATGATTTATGAGTTAGAAAATGATCTCGAATTATATTTGACTCATTGCAAAAATAATTATGTAAAATATGTAAAGGTTGCACAAGTGATTTTCAAAGATATATATGATAAAATGAATCTGTTTGACTATTCGAAGAGTAACCCTGCCGATATTAATTATAAAGCTAAAGAACTTCAAAAAGTCAATGAGTTAGAAACGGAGATTGATGTACTACAAGAAGCAATTTATTCTGAAATATACACACCATGGACTTATGAGCGTTTGGCAATTATATATATCAAGCAAAAGGAATTTGAAAAGGCGTATAAAGTATGTATGAAATGGTTTGAACTAGATTATTGGAAATTACCAAATACATCCGATGGGAGTTTAAGAATATTGAAAAGAATAAATAACTTGGAGAAAAAATTAAATATTTTCAATAAACTGAGAAAATATAAAGGTTATTATTTAATCTAAATTTCACGACTTTTTCACATTATTTTTACAATTTTATTATTATAAATAACTCTAAATGAAATAAATAATAAATTCCATGGCTAAAATCCTTCCAGTTTTTAAATTGTGTGATTCCATGTTTCAAAATATGGGCAACAAGCGCAACGGTTTCTTCTTTTTAGAAAACCGTCACTCAACAACAGTTGTACGTTAATAAAATAACTTCAACTTGCACTATAATTTATATTATGTAAAATAGAATATTTACAACCACTACTCTAATTCCTTTCTTTTGGTTCTAAGTAACAAATTTAAACAGTCATGTCGACCAACGGGAGACATCTCATTAAACTTTTAGTAAACTCAGGATAAAGTATAAAGCATTAGTATTTAAAGTATTATAGTAATGTGATTTCTCCTTTCAGTCGAAATGACTGGATTTAATGCACTCCATTTATATCCCTTTTTGTTAAGCCCATAAAACTTAGAACAGTACTAAATATTGGAATTCGGAGTATTACAGTCATGTCGACCAACGGGAGACATCTCATTACAGAAAGCAAACTATTAAAATAATTTTCTTTACAATAAGCTTTTAATAAACTCAGGATAAATTATAAAGTATTGTTATTTAATATGTTTCCTTGATGTGATTTCTCCTTTCAGTCGAAATGACTGGATTGCTTATCTACTTCTTTGTTTACAATCAAGCTATTATATTAGTAGTAATTGGTTTACGTTTAAATTAAGCTAAAGATTGTTAAATTTATAAAAACGTTACATACAACTAATCATAAAATCAAATATCTTTAAGTAACCAATGTAAAATCTACCAAATGTCTATAGAAATTATATATGTATTTGCAGTGCTATTTTTAGTAGTATTGTTTTTTGCTTTTGAAATATTTCCTGTAGATAAAATTGCGTTTTTTATTATTGTGAGTCTGCTACTCTTTGGGGTAGTTTCTCCTGAAGAAGCTATTAGTGGCTTTTCTAATAGTGCTACTATAACGGTACTCTGTTTAATGATTATTGCCATTGCGTTAGAGCAAAATGGAATTATTAATCTGCTTGCAAATGGATTGAAAAAGTTAAAAACACTCCCCATCCTTTTAATGATTCCTGTTTTTATGTTTATTTCTGGGAGTATTTCTGCTTTTATAAGTACTACAGCCGTTGTTATTGTGTTTATTAAGATCCTAACCGAACTTTCTGTTAAATATAATATTCCACGTTCTAAATTATTACTTCCTATTTCTTTTGCAGGAATTTTAGGTGGTAGTTGTACGTTAATGGGGACTTCTACCAATTTAATTGTGAATTCTGTGGCTACAAAATTTGGTGCTGAGCGGTTTACTTTCTTTGAGTTTTCAATGTATGGCCTTATTTTTCTTGCAATTGGGATTGTTTTCATTACCCTTACTTCTTTTTTACTCCCTTGGGACACTTCCAATAATTTAAATCAGGAGTATGAATTGGATCAATATTTAACGAGTATTGAGTTTGAACCTTCTTCAGAATTGATCGATAAAAAAATAATGGATACTTTTCTATATAACGATCTTGGAATTACGTTGTTAAAACTCACTAGAAATGGAATTTCAAATAAATCGCCTGGAAAATATATTACCCTACAAAAAGGAGATAAGCTCCTCCTCTCTTGTAATATGGATAGCTTGGTTAAGATTAAAGAAACCGAAGGAATTCTGATAAATAATTATGCGGTTTCTGGAATTGATGATAATGAAAAAGAAGACGAATCCAACGAATTTGATTCACAAAGAAATGCTATTGTTGAATTATTAATGCTTCCTGGAGCTCCATTTTTAAAGCGTTCTATTACTGAATTAAAAGGAAAAATGATTCACGGAGGTTTACCATTAGCTATAAAACGAAGAAAAAATATCCAAAACGTAACAGATAAATTACTTAATATAAATGTCGAGAAAATAAAGCTCAAAGTAGGAGATAGATTGCTGGTAGAAATGCCAAAAGACCGGTTAACAGATTTGTCTACCGTAGAAAATATGGCGGTTTTGCAAGAACACACCTCTTATGCTTCGGTTTCTAAATATAAAAAGATGCTTACCTTTTGCATCCTCATAGCAGTTATTGGCTTGGCAGCATCGGGAGTTCTTAGTATTCTTGCGAGTTCTCTTACAGGATGTTTCCTTTTATTAATGTTTAATTGCATCGAATTAAGTAAGGTATACCAAAACATTAACTGGGAAATAATATTTCTATTAGCGGGTATGATTCCTTTGGGAATAGCTATGAATAATAGCGGTGCCGATGTTTGGGTGTCCTCTCACCTCTTAGAATTAATCTCTGGCAAGCAGCCTACAATTATTATCGGACTCATTTTTCTGTTTACTATGCTTTTAAGCGGAATTATCTCCAACAATGCTACTGCTATTATTATGACTCCAATTGCCATTTCCTTAGCATCGGCAAGTAATCTACCTCTTAAACCTTTTATTTTAGCTGTTTTATTTTCGGCTAATTTTAGTTTTTTTACGCCCTTAGGCTATCAAACTAATACGCTTGTATATGGTCTTGGAATCTATAAATTCAAGCATTTTTTAATTATAGGTGGCATGTTGTCTATTATTTTATGGATAACGGCTTCCTTCCTCCTCGGAAATATGATTCCTGAATCTTAATTCTTCAATTTCACTCTTTAAAAAATTAGAAATTCAAAAAAACCGATAGGTATTATTATATAATTCCAATAAGTATATAGCTTTATTTACAGGGATTTGGATGCTTCGATTTATAGTTTTATTTTACAACCTACAAATCAATATTATTTATGAAATGCCCTTTAAAGATTTTATCGAATCAACCTATATGATAATCCAGAGCATTCTACCTGAACTTTTAAAACAATAAATATTAACAGATGAAAAAACTAAACTTATCCCTCCTAATCTTAACTACTGTACTCTCTTTTTCGTGTAAACAGACTCAAAAAGAAGAACCAGCTACTGCGGCGCTTACAGAAGACGAAATCAATGCTAAAGCCCTTAAAATACAAAAGGAAATCATTACGTTAGATACGCATTGCGATTTTAATGTGAATAATTTTACCGACTCTATTAATTACACTCAAGAATTAGAAACACAAATTACCTTACCTAAAATGGAAGCAGGCGGCTTGGATGTAGCTTGGTTTATTGTGTATACAGGTCAGGATTCCTTAACCGAAAGCGGTTACAAAGCAGCCTATGAAAATGCAATGGCAAAATTTAATGCAATTCATAAACTATGTGAAGAAATAGCGCCCGATGAAATTGAATTGGCTTTAACCTCAGATGATGTAAGACGTATCCATGCAAAAGGTAAGAAAGTAGCTATGATAGGTATTGAAAATGGATATTCTATTGGAACAGATCTTAATAATGTAAAGAAATTTTATGACCTCGGAGGTCGGTATATGTCACTTGCGCACCAAGGCCATAGCCAGTTAGCCGATTCTAATACAGGGGAAAAAGACAGTGTTTGGTTAAATAATGGTTTAAGCGAATTAGGAAAACAAGTCATTGCAAAAATGAATAAATATGGAATGATGATAGATGTTTCTCATCCATCCAAAGAAGCTATGAGACAAATGATTGAGCTTACTAAAGCTCCAATTATTGCTTCCCACTCCTCTGCCCGCGCGCTGAGTAACCATAGTAGAAATTTAGATGATGAGCAGTTACAATGGCTTAAAGGAAATGGTGGCGTTGTACAAACTGTTGCTTTTAGTCCTTATGTAAGTGTTACTAAGGATAGTATTTTTAAAAATGAATCCAAGAAAGTACTTGAAGCAGAAGCTCAAAAACAAGGCTTTGAATTACTGGAAAGAGATAGTGTAATGACATTTTCTAAGGAAAAAAGAGAGGCTTATTACCAGAAGTATATCGCTTTAAGAAATAATGCTGCTCCAAAATTAGATTCTCTTAAGAAAGTTGCAGACCCAGTAAACGTTGCTGATTTTGTAGATCATATTGATTATCTAATTGAGAAAGTGGGAATTGACCATGTTGGAATTAGTTCAGATTTTGATGGTGGCGGTGGTATTTATGGTTGGAATGATGCTTCTGAAACCTTAAATGTTACCAAAGAATTAGTAAGAAGAGGTTATACTAAAACAGAAATAGAAAAGCTGTGGAGTGGTAATTTACTACGTGTTTTAGATGAAGTACAAGCAGTAGCTCAAAAAATACAACAAGAAGAATAATGAAGGTTTAAACATACCTTTAACATCTTTAAAGCACCATATCTCAAAATGGTGCTTTATTTTTGTATAAAATTGTATCAATGAATATTAAGAATTTTAGACTTGTCAGTATATTAGAAGGAATTTCCTATTTATTACTTTTTGGAGTTACCATGCCTTTAAAATATTTAATGGATTTTCATGGGCCAAATAAAATTATCGGTATGATCCATGGAATCCTGTTCATTGCTTATGTGGTAATGGCTTTTGTTTTTTATAGAAGATTAAAATGGTCCTTCTCTACCCTATTTATTGTTTTGCTTTGTTCTATTATTCCATTTGGTACATTTTGGATGGAAAGAAAGTACCTACACCCTAATAAAGTACAAGAAAGTTAATTTTCTCTCATCTAAAGAAACGTTTTATACGTATTTATAGAAATTTTTAAGTATTTAAAAAGTTCACAACCAATTTAAATCCTTTAAAGAGGACTAATTCTAAATTGGTTTAGAGCTTTTTTACCAATACTAGAAATCGTAAAAAATAAGTAAAGTACATGAAAAGTAGTTTTAAAGATATTATAGAAGTAAATAAACCTGTATTAATAGATTTTTATGCAGACTGGTGTGGTCCATGCCAAACAATGATGCCAGTATTGGATGATGTTAAAAAAGCAATGGGTAATAACATCAATATCATTAAAATAAATGTAGATAAGAATCAAGAGTTAGCTGGTAGATTTCAAGTACGTGGTGTTCCTACATTTATGATTTTTAAAAACGGAGCTTCTGTTTGGCGACAATCAGGGATGATTTCAAAAAATGATCTAGTTAAAAAACTTACAGAGCATATTTAGGTTTTTTTGTGTTAAGTATTAATTATTAAGTACTTAGTATAAAGTATTAAGATGAAATAAGAACAAAGATAAGTCGGAAGACAGAATGCAGTGTTCAATGTTCAGTAGGCGTACATTTTCAATCAAGAGTCAGGAAGAGACAGAGATTGAAGAAGTCGGAAGTCGGAAGTCCGAAGTAAGGAGAAAAAAGGGGAACAAGAATAAAGAGAAGAGAATATAGACGGAAGGCAGTAGGCAGAAGATTAAAGAATTCGACAATTTACACAATCACAACTTTGCTTCTTTGAACCTTTGCATCTTTGAGTTAAAAAACTGCATACAGCATATAGCTTAAAGCATAAAGCCTCCCAACTTCTTTTCATTCCCACATTCCCACATTCCCACATTTTCAAATCTTCAAATCATAAAAGAGTATTTCATAAATTCATATTAAAACCTAAGGTTTACTTCATCAGCATTGTTAATTTTAGTATTTTTAAGAGAGTTACTTCAATAAAGAAAAAGAAGTACTTAATTGATAACACTAATTAACTATAACTATGCAAATAAATTTTGAGTACGACAATGTTGCTGCTAGCAACCGTTTGGAAGAACTAGCTACTAAAAAGCTTAATAAATTAGCAGATAAATACGATTTTATTGTAAGAGCTGATGTTTTTTTTAAAACTGAAAATACTTCTTCTAAAGAAACTGGAAAAATCTGTAATATTAGATTAAGCGTTCCAGGCCCGAGATTATTTGCAGAGGCTTCTCATGAAAAATTTGAAATGTCTATTGCAGAAGCTGGAGACGATCTAGATAAACAATTGAGAAAGAAAAAAGAAAAAATGAAAGCTAAGTGATAAGGCAAATCCCCTAAAAAATTCTACGCTAAGTATATAGATATTAATTAAATCCTACCTCAAGGCAGGCATTAGAAAATTAAATCCTCTATGAGGTATTAAAAAACATTTATACGTGGAAAAAATGAGCATTATATCAACAAACGACCGACAAATAACTTTTATTTTTGATCCTAGCACTAAATTAGGACGAGAATGCCAAGCTTATGCCCTATCTTCTGAGGCTGAAATTTTAGCAATCGATTTAACGAAAACTAAAATTGCAGATACCGAATGGGTAGAAATAGCGGAGAGAATAGGTAAAACTGTTCCAGAATTGATTGCAAAAGACCATCCTGCATTTACAAATCTTTATGGGGAAGGAATTGAATTGGACAATACAGATGCTCTAAAAGTTTTAAATAAAAATCCAGAAACACTAGTATATCCAATTGCAATACGTGGAGACAAAGCGGTAATGACGCATACATTTTCAGATATCTTAAAGCTTATAAAACCAGATTCTTCTGACGTTAAAATACCATAAAAATTTAATTTATAGACTTGAAGTTTAACAATGGTGATATTTTAAAATATTCCTTAAGGAATAAAAAAGCAGTTATATAGATTCTACTCAAAATAACTGCTTTTTGGTAATAATTACTTCCAAGAATCTTTAAAAGCAAAATCCTCCTGAGGAATCCGGTCTCTTTCACTTTTTTCCATTTCTAGAAGTTCACTATTTAATTTCTCAAAATCGCCTCCATAATATCCTAAAGCAATAGCAGTAGCTACATGAAATCCCTTTGGAATTTTAAATACTTTTTGGGCTTTTTCCCAATCGATTCCAGCCATTTGATGCATTCCTATTTTCATATATTGAGCTTGCACACTCATATTTCCAACGGCTAAGCCCAAATCGTGTAAAGCATGGAAATTTACATCACCCTCTTCTGTATTTTCTTTGTACGCGGTAATCATCAATAAAGGAGCATTGGTAACCCAACTCTTATTAAAATCGCTTAAACAGTCTAAAATTTTATCATAGGTGTCGCTTCCTTTTTCAGCATACATAAATCTCCATGGCTGCCTATTAAAAGAGCTTGGTGCCCACCTAGCAGCTTCAAAAAGCTGTTTTATTTCATTCTCTGGAAGTTTATCTTCTTTAAAAACTCTTGGACTCCAACGCATTTTTAAAAGTGCATAAATCTCATGGTTAGTTTTTGCTATTTTATCTAAATGTAATTGTTCTAATGCTGTCATAATTTTTTATTTTTTTGATGCTAGTTTTTGTTTGAAATCGTTGATTATTCCTCCTTTTAAAATAAGATTAATTTGACGCTCGCTCATGGAATGTTTAGTAAGAATTTCTTCTACCTTATTTTCATAAGAAACAACCAACCGAATTGGATTATTATTTTTTACGTCTTCTAACAGATTTTTAAAAGAAACCATTGCTCCTTGATGGATTTTGTCATAATCTGAAGTAGCTACAAATTCAAGAGGAAGAATTCCAAAATTAACCAAGTTCTGCCATGCAATACGGGCATAACTTTTGGCTACAACAGCTATTTGCCCTAAATATTTAGGTGCAATAGCAGCATGTTCCCTACTACTCCCCTGCGCATAATTATCGCCTGCTACAACAATATGACCTCCATGTTGGTTTTTAGCCTCCATGGCTCTGTCATAAAAAGTCTCATCTATAACCGTATAAGAATATTTACTAATTTCGGGAATATTACTTCTAAAAGGGAGCACTTCTGCTCCTGCTTTTAAAATTTCGTCTGTAGAAATATTGTCTCCCATTTTTAAAACCACAGGAATCTCATAAGTATCATTTAAAGGTTCTATATGAGGCAATGCTTTTATATTAGGTCCTTTCTTTAAAGCCAATTCTTGTCCGTTTTCTGGAGGAGCAACCAACATATCTGTATTAATAATATCTATTTCTGGAGCTTCAAATTCAGGATACTTCATATTAAAAAGCTTTTCCATATCCCTTGGATCGGTAATTTTACCTGTCAATGCTGAAGCTGCTGCGGTTTCTGGACTACAAAGATGCACTTGGTCGTCTTTGGTTCCAGAACGATCAGGGAAGTTTCTCGGCATTGTACGCAAACTAATAGTTCCACTAGCTGGCGCTTGTCCCATTCCTATACATCCCATGCACCCCGATTGATGGAATCTTCCTCCTGCCTTTATTAAACTAGCAAAAGCACGATTATCAATCATATTCTGGATAATTTGTCTGGAAGTAGGATTAATATCAAAGGAAACATCTGGACTTATCGATTTATCTTTTACAATAGCCCCTGCCATCCAAAAATCGCGTAATCCAGGATTTGCAGAAGAACCAATTACAACCTGACTTATATTTTTTCCTTCTACTTCTCTAACCGGAACTACATTACCAGGACTGGTAGGCAAAGCAATAAGCGGAATCAATTCATCTAAAATAATTTCATCCTCTAGATCATATTCACACCCTTCATCGGCTATTAATTCCACCCAATCATCTTCTCTTTGTTGCGATTTTAAAAAGCGCTTGGTCTCTTCATCACTAGGAAATACAGTTGTAGTAGCGCCCAATTCTGCTCCCATATTAGCAATAACATGCCTGTCCATTGCGCTTAAATGTTTTAATCCGTCACCATAATATTCAATAATCTTTCCTACACCACCCTTTACATCATAACGTCTTAACATTTCCAAAATAACATCTTTGGCACTTACCCAGTCTGGAAGTCTTCCTGTTAATTTAACTCCCATAACTTGTGGCATTTTTACAAAATATGGTTGCCCTGCAATTGCCGCTGCAACATCCAATCCTCCTGTTCCTATTGCTAGCATCCCTAAAGATCCAGCTGCAGGCGTATGACTATCTGATCCTACCAATGTTTTTCCTGGCTTTCCAAATCGCTCCATATGGACGGGATGGCTCACTCCATTTCCAGGTCGGCTATACCAAAGCCCAAATTTTTGTGCGGCAGAATGTAGGAAAAGATGATCGTCTGCATTTTTAAAATCTGTTTGCAATAAATTATGATCCACATATTGGACAGCAACTTCGGTTTTTGCAGTATCTAAACCCATTGCCTCTAATTCCAATTGTACCAAAGTACCTGTTGCATCTTGAAGTAACGCTTGGTCAATTTTAATTCCAATTTCGCTTCCAGAAGTCATTTCCCCTTGAAGCAAATGTGATTTTATAAGTTTTTGAGCTACGTTTAAGGGTTTGTTCATTATTAATTTTTTGAGTTGATAATTAATTATTCCCTTTAAGATACAATAGTTTTAACAGCTAACCATGTGTTTTAATGCACTTTAACGGAGGTTTAAGGATTGTTTAACAATACCTTATTTGTAGGAATAAAAAAATCCAAGCTTTCACTTGGATTTAAATAGTTAGGAAGTATTCTATTTTAGAAAACTTCATCTAATAGCTTTTTAAGCTCCTCCCATGATTTTTCATCCGCTTCTTTATTATATGCTAATGGCAAATCAAATTTCTTACCTAAAGAGTCTGCATCTTTACTGGTATATGCATGCACAGCATCTTCATAAGCTATGTACTCATAATCTGCATTTACGCTATCCATTGCTTTTGTATAATTAACAATAGATTCTTCAGAAACAAATGGATCTGCAGCTCCATTACACACTAAAATTTTAGCTTTTATAGCATCTGTAGGCATTACAGGAAGCTGTACTCCACTATGGAAAGCTGCAACTGCATCCAAGTCTTCTCCCATATTTGCCATTGTTAGAACAACACTTCCTCCAAAGCAATAGCCTATAGCTGCAATCTCATTAGCATCTACATGTGGGTTACTTTTTAATGCTTTAAGAGCTGCATCAAATCTAGCTTTAGCTACCTCAATATTTTTCATAACCATCCCAGAGAATTTTCCAGCATCATTAGGATGCTTTGCTTGTTTTCCATCTCCATACATATCTACAGCCAAAGCCACATAGCCTAATTCTGCAAGCATGTCTGCTCGTTGTCTGCTATATTCATTATGTCCCCACCATTCGTGAACAACCAATATCCCAGGTCTTTTTTCTTTTAGTTCGGGATTGTATGCTATATAACCTTTCATGGTTGTGGAATCTGCTTTATAGCTTATTTCTTCCCCTTTAATCATGGTCATTTTAGGACCGCCATGAGGGGTTTCTACTTCAGGTTCCTTAATTACTTCCTCTTTGTTTTTTTTATCACTTTTACAACTTATGGAAAAGGATATCACTCCTATTAGCAATAAAAATTTAATGTTATTAATTTTCATAATATTTACTTTTAAAATAGGTTTAAAACAAAAAAGTCCGATTACTTAAAATCGGACTTTAATTTATTGGTTTCTGAAATTACTCAGATTTAGCCTCTTGAATCATTTCTTGACTTGCAACGATACCAAGCTCTACACGTCTATTTTTAACACGTCCATCCTCAGTATTATTATCAAATTTAGGCTGTGTTTCTCCATACCATTTTGTAGTCATTCTAGAAGAAGCTACTCCATTAGCAGATAAAAAATCTCTAACCGACTTAGCTCTTTTTTCTGAAAGCGACATATTATATGAATCTGCTCCAGAACTATCTGTATGTCCTTCAATTAAAATATTTGTATCGTCATACTCTACAAAAACTTCGGCCATTTTTCTAAGCGTTTCCTGACCTTCAGGAGATATATCAGCAGAATTCAATGCAAATTTAACACCACTATTTTCATCAAAAGTAACATTAATACCTTCTCCAATTCTAGTAACTTCTGCACCAGGAATTGCCTCTTCAATAGCCTCTGCATTTCTATCCATTTTATTACCAATTCTATTACCAACGGCACCACCAACGGCTGCACCAATAATAGCTCCTAAAACAGAATTATTTCCGTCTCCTACATTATTTCCTATAATTCCACCAATAGCCGCTCCAGAACCAGCTCCAATAGCTGTTCCACGCTGTGTGTTATTAGAATTTTTAATAGCTTCACAGCTTATAAGCATTAACACTGAAGTTAATACAATACCGCTTTTTAAGATTATTTTTTTCATGTTGTATAGTTATTTTTATTTAATCCCAAATTCATGGGTTTTATTTTTATCTAAGTGATGCAATTTTGGTAAACTGATACACTACAGTTACAGTTTCTGCGCCTACGCTAGCATCCGCAGAAATTACCATTTGTTGTGGAGATAAAGAATTGATTTGAAATACGTACCCATATCCTCCACTAATATCATTTTTCTTTTCGTCTATAAATTTAAATTGAAAACGGTTTGGAGTACCATTTGCATCGTCTTGAATAGACCAACGGATATTACGTTGTCCTGGAGAACACTCTCCCCCATCTAAAATGTTGTAATACCCTGTACTGTTGTTTGAACGGAAAAACCATTCGCTACCTCTAAAGCACTTTGCAGAAACATCATTAAATAAAATTGACTTAAAATAACCTTCGTTATTTTGATAATCAATATTTGTGAGTTTCCAAGTTCCATCTAAGGTTTTTCGGTTGTCTTTATTTTCCTTGCTAAGTCCGCAGGAAGTTAATACCAAAGACACCATAAGTATAAGAATATACGCCTTATTTTTCATGATTGTTTAGTTTAATAATTATTGTTGATGTAACATCTAAGATAATAAAAATCCGCCTTAAAATAAGTATTTGCTTGTTAAATTAACATTTATTTAATTCTGTAAAAATGCTAATATGAGAGTAAATTCAACAATTCTTTTTCCAATCTAGACTTGGCTAAAAACTGGTTTTCAAGACTTTTAGCAAAAGGAATTGGGGTTTCTAAACTAGCTACACGCTTAACAGGAGCATCTAAATACTCAAAACAATTCTCCATAATTAAGGCTGAAATATCACTTGAAATACCTCCAAAAAGAGTGTCTTCCTGTAAAATAAGGGCTTTTCCTGTTTTCTTTACTGAAGAATAAATCATTTTCGTATCTAACGGAGAAAGTGTCCTTAAATCTATTAGCTCTACAGAAATATCTTTATGTGCTTCTAATACTTCTAATGCCCAATGCACCCCCATACCGTAGGTAATAATACTAACGTCTTTTCCTTCTTTTATAACAGAGGCTTTTCCTAATTCTATATCGAAGTAATTATCTGACACATCTTGATAGACATTTCTGTACAAAGCTTTATGTTCAAAAAACATAACAGGATTAGGGTCGTTAATAGCTGCAATAAGTAATCCTTTAGCATCTTGTGGAAATGCGGGGTACACTACTTTTAATCCAGGCACTTTTGTAAACCAAGCCTCATTAGTTTGTGAATGAAAAGGGCCTGCGCCTACTCCACCCCCGCAAGGCAACCTAATAACAACATCGGCATTTTGCTCCCATCTATAATACGATTTTGCTAAATAATTTACAATTGGATTAAAACCGCTAGAAACAAAATCTGAAAATTGCATTTCTACCACAGCCTTCATTTTATTTATAGAAAGTCCCATTGCTGTAGCTACAATTCCAGATTCACAAATGGGCGTATTTCTAATTCTATCTTTTCCAAATTGCTCAACAAAGCCTTCTGTTATTTTAAAAACACCTCCATATTCTGCTATGTCTTGCCCCATAACAATAAGATTATCATGCTTTTCTAAGCTTTGTTTTAAACCTTCAGAAACAGCATCAATATACCGAATGTTATTTTTTGATTCTGAATTCTTAAATAACTTATTAACAGTATCATAATAAACATCATTTAATTCATTAGTTTCATCAGAAACAATAGAATTTTCAGCATAAGAAATTTGTAAATTCTCATCAATTTCTGCTTGAATACTATCTTTATAATACGTTTCTATATCCTTAGTAAGGATTCCTTCATCATTTAAAAACTTACTATAGTTACTAATTGGATCTTTAGTAGCCCATTCATTAAGCAATTCATCTGGAACATATTTAGTGCCACTAGCCTCTTCATGGCCACGCATTCTTAAGGTTTTAAACTCCAATAAAACAGGTCTCGGATTTTCTCTTACACTTTTAGCAATCTCATTTACTTTGGTATACACTTCTAAAACATTATTCCCTTCAATAATATGAGCTTCCATACCGTAACCAATCCCTTTATCTGCAATATTTTTACAATTAAACTGTTCATTTATAGGGGTTGAAAGTCCGTAACCATTATTTTCAACACAAAAAAGTACAGGCAAATCCCACACCGAAGCAATATTAAGAGCTTCATGAAAATCTCCTTCGCTAGTTCCTCCTTCTCCTGTAAATACAGCAGTTACCTTTGCCTCCTTTCTAAGTTTATGTGCCAATGCAATCCCATCTGCTACCCCCAATTGAGGTCCCAAATGAGAAATCATTCCTACAATTTTATATTCTTGTGTTCCAAAATGAAAACTCCGATCTCTTCCCTTGGTAAAACCACTAGCTTTCCCTTGCCATTGTGAGAAAAGTCGGTTTAAAGGAATTTTTCTTGTAGTAAAAACCCCTAAGTTACGATGCATCGGTAAAATATATTCATCCGGTTGAAGCGCCATTGTAACGCTTACAGAAATAGCCTCTTGCCCTATTCCACTAAACCATTTTGAAATCTTTCCTTGACGCAATAGGATTAGCATTTTTTCTTCTATCATTCTAGATTTCAACATGTTTCGAAACAATTCTAAAAGTATAGGATTGCTAACAAATCGATTATCAAATTCAAAAGAATAAGGCGTAGTAGTATGATTCATAACTAGAGCTTTAAATCAAATTTAGAAAAAAATAGTATCATATAAGCAGTTTTTATGTGTTGAAAAATGTTCTTTTTGAAATTATAGAATCGCATAATAAATCGCTACATTTGTTATATATATGAGGCTTAGGCTTCTAAAAATGTTATAAAAATGAATAAAGTACCCAGCGTTGATTTAAGTGATTTTCTTTCTGAAGACCCTGCTCGAAAGCAGAAATTTATTAATGAAATTGGTAAAGCGTATGAAGATATTGGTTTTGTAGCTTTAAAAGGTCATTTTTTATCAGATCAATTAATAGAAGGTTTATATAGTGAAATTAAGAAGTTTTTTGACCTTCCGCAGGAGGTAAAAGACAAATATGAAATTGAAGGGATTGGAGGCCAACGAGGGTATACTTCCTTCGGAAAAGAACATGCTAAAGGTCGAAAAGAAGGCGATTTAAAAGAGTTTTGGCATTTCGGACAATATGTGGAAGACAATCCTAAATTAGAAAAAGAATATCCAGAAAATGTACAAGTAGCAGAGCTTCCAAATTTTAATGAAGTAGGAAAAGAAACCTATAAACAGCTTGAAAAAACTGCCAAATATGTTTTAAGAGCTTTAGCTTTACATTTAGATTTAGAAGAAACCTATTTTGATAAGTACATTAAAAATGGGAATTCTATTTTACGCCCTATTCACTACCCTCCAATTAAAGAAGAGCCAAAAAATGCTGTAAGAGCTGCCGCACATGGAGATATTAACTTGATTACCTTATTAATGGGAGCTCAAGGAAGAGGACTTCAAGTACAAAATCATGAGGGAGAATGGATTGATGCTATTGCAGAACCCGACGAATTAATGATTAATGTTGGAGATATGCTTTCTAGACATACTAATAACAGACTAAAATCTACTATCCATCAAGTTATTAATCCGCCAAAAGAACTTTGGGGAACTTCTCGCTATTCGGTACCGTTTTTTATGCATCCTGTAAGTGACATGCCATTAGATGTACTAGAAAATTGTATTGATGATGAGCATCCTAAACTTTATGATGATATTACCTCTGGAGAGTTTCTTTATGAGCGTTTAATTGAACTTGGATTAATTAAAGTATAATTTCTTTCTAAAAATTACGAATCGTAAAAATGGACTTACAAGACCAATTAAAAAATTTATTTCCGGAACACGAATTTAAAGAAGAACCAACGCAAAAAGCAGATCCAAACGCCATCTGGATGCAAGAAGACCCGCTTTTATGTAAGTATGAAAAGCGCAAAGGCAAACCTATTACTATAATTGACGGATATACTGGCGCTACAGAAGATTTTAAAAAATTAGCCAAAGAATTAAAAACAAAACTTAGTGTTGGAGGTTCTTTTAAAGATGACAAAATAATCCTTCAAGGAGATTTTAGGGATACTATAATGGAGCTATTAAAAGAAAAAGGTTTTAAAGTGAAACGTGTTGGAGGTTAACAAATTAGTTGGAAGATAAACCATAGCGGGCACTCTCGGATTATTCTAGTTTTTATTCAATAAATATTAATTAGAATCGTTATAGAATTAACGTACTTTTTCTTGTTTATTAAATCGTATTTAATACATTTACAGTCCTCAACCCTATATTAAATGGCTAAGACACTTCATATTACAAACGGAGACAGCTTTACTACTGTCTTAAACGAACTCAATATTTCTGGTGATATAATTACGTGGCGAGAAATGCTATGTGAAGGAAAAACTATTAATGAAGTTGGTAGTGAATCCTTTTGGCGTCAACGCTACGAATTCCTCAACAGAGCCTATAAAATTACAAAAGACACCTTTATAAATAGGACTTTAAAAGAATATAGGAACTTATGTAATCAAAAGAGTCAAGAGGAAATTGTTCTTTGGTTTGAATACGATCTTTTTTGTCAAGTTAATATGATTGCTGTATTGAGTTGGTTAAAGAAAAACCGTAGTGATGCAGATATATTTTTAGCTTGTTCTGGAAAAGAAGATGCTACAGATAAACTATATGCACTTACAGAACTCAGCAAAGAGAAATTAGAAAAACTTTACGAAAATAGAGTTTTACTAACTAAAGATGATATTGAATATGGAGATTATATCTGGCAATTGTATTGTGAGAACAGTCCTATAAGACTTCAAAATGCAATCAAACAAAACACGAGTCAGCTTACCTATTTATCTAAAGCTATGGAATCTCATATTCATAGGTTTCCAAGCTTAAAAAATGGATTGAATGAGTTGGAAAATAAAATGTTGGAAAAAAGTCTTAATAAACAACTAAAGTCAAAAGACGACATTATACAAGAAATGCTTCTAGATCAAGGAATCTATGGTTTTGGAGACATTCAATTTGTAAAAATGGCGAATAATTTAAGACCTTTATTTAAATCTTTTAATCCTGTAAAACTTACCAAAACAGGTGCTAAAGTAGCCGAGAAATTAGAAAATTACTATCCAAACATACGTAGCGACAAGGAATATTTAGGAGGGACTCCAAAATATTCTTTTTTATTTATGGAAGATAGTGAACAACTCCTAAAACTATAAAATGGCAAAAATTGCTGAATCTGAATTGATACTGAATGACGACGGCAGTATTTATCATTTAAATCTTCTTCCAGAAGACATTGCAGACACCATAATAACTGTTGGAGATCCAGACAGAGTGGCTACGGTTTCTAAGTATTTTGATACTATTGAGTTGAAAAAAGGAAAACGAGAGTTTGTAACACATACCGGAACCTTAAATAATAAGCGAATTTCTGTAATCTCTACAGGAATTGGAACGGATAATATTGATATTGTTTTAAATGAACTCGATGCTTTAGTAAATATAGATTTTGCTACCCGCACTATAAAAAAGAAACTCACCTCTCTTAATATTATTAGAATTGGAACAACAGGCTCTCTTCAGCCAGAAATTAAGGTAGACGACTTTTTAATGAGTGAATATGCGGTGGGGTTTGATAGTTTGCTTCATTTTTACCAAAGTGAAGAGATTCAATATACAGACATTCAGCAAAAAATAGTAAAACATACCAATTGGTTTCAGAAAAAATCAATGCCTTATGTTCTTGCTTATGATGAAAGTTTAGCAAGTAAATTACTATCTGAAAATGTACATTTAGGATTTACAGCAACCAATGTTGGATTTTATGGTCCGCAATCTAGAAAATTACGTTTAGAAGTTCAAGATCCCTCATTAAACGATAAATTAGCATCCTTTGATTACAACGGACTAAAGATTACTAATTTAGAAATGGAAACCGCTGGAATTTATGGCTTGGCAAAATTACTAGGACACAAAGCAGTATCTATGAATTGTATTCTTGCAAATCGACCTAACAAAAATTTTTCTAAAGATCCACTAAAAGCTACCGAAAAACTTATTCAATATACACTAGAAAAAATTACGCACATTTAAACTCTTTTATTTAGCTTTGACCTAAGATAAAATTGCTAAAAACCCCCTACATAAAAGCTGTATAAAGATGAAGAAAATTAAAATTGCTGGTGTTCCTGAGCATTTCAATTTACCTTGGCATTTAGCTATAGAAGACGGTGCATTCGAAAACCGAGGAATCGATTTAGAGTGGACAGAAGTTCCTGAAGGTACTGGAAGAATGTGTACTATGCTTCGCGACGGTGAAACCGATATTGCTATTATTCTTACTGAAGGAATTGTTAAAGATATTGTTGCAGGAAATCCTTCAAAGATAGTTCAGGTTTTTGTACAATCGCCTTTATATTGGGGAATTCATGTTGCCGCTAATTCATCTAATAAAAAAGTAGCTGATTTAAAAGATAAAAAGGCTGCTATTTCTAGATACGGAAGCGGAAGTCATTTAATGGCTGTTGTAAATGCCAATAATAATGGTTGGAGTTATAAAAATCTAGAATTTGAGGTTGTAAACAATGTAGATGGCGCTATTGAAGCCTTAAACAATGGTACTGCCGATTATTTTATGTGGGAGCACTTTACAACAAAACCTTTGGTAGATAAAGGCATTTTCCGTAGAGTTGACGACTGCCCTACTCCATGGCCTTGCTTTGTAATTGCGGTTACAGATAAATTGCTGGAGAAAAGTCCTTCTCTAGTAAATCATATTCTTGAAGTTATTAATACTTATACAGAAGATTTTAAAGACATTCCAAGTATTGACAGAATGTTAGCTAATAGATATGAACAAAAAGTTGAAGACATCCAAGAGTGGCTTTCTATTACCCGATGGAGCCAGGAAAACATCACTCCTATTATGGTTAAAAACATTCAAGAACAACTAGAAAGATTGGCTATTATTGAAAAAACACTACCTTATTCTAAAATTGTTACCAAAGTATAGGCTCTTTATTGTTTTTTAGTAAAATCTCATTACACTTACTAAAATGATTATTTCCAAACCAAAATCCTCTATTTGCACTAAGTGGAGATGGGTGTCCAGAAGTTAATATATCATGTTTGTTGGTGTCTATTAATTTTACTTTTCTTTTGGCATAGCCTCCCCAAAGTAAAAAAACAACATTTTCTTTTTTATCAGAAATACTTTTAATAACCACATCTGTAAAAGTTTCCCAGCCCTTTTTTTGGTGACTTCCAGCTTCGTGGGCTCTAACAGTTAAGGTAGCATTTAAAAGAAGTACCCCTTGCTTTGCCCAAGCTTCTAAATTACCACTGTCTGGGTATTCTTTACCTACATTGGTTTGTAGTTCTTTAAAAATATTTACTAGGGAGGGAGGGTGTTTAATCCCCTCCTTAACAGAAAAGCACAAGCCATTTGCTTGATCAACCCCATGGTATGGATCTTGACCAATAATAACAACCTTTACATCATTAAATGGACAGTAACTAAAAGCATTGAATATTTCATTTTCTGGAGGAAAACAAGTGTGGTGAGCATATTCTTCTTTTACATAAGAAGTTAATTCTTTAAAATATTCCTTCTCAAACTCATTATGTAAAACCGTTTTCCAACTAGATTCAATAGCAATATTCATTATTAATAATTTAGAATGGTAAATATAAAAGTTTAGGATTTTATAAATAGAAAATTATACTATTTTCATTTAGTAATTTAAAATAAAGGAGCTAGTTTTTAAAACTCTTATTCGAGTAACTATAAATCCAAATTAGTATGTAAATTTGCAGGAATCCAAAGCATTCGGATCTAATTTATATGAATAAAATACACGATAAAACATTACAAGACCTTGAATTTTCTAAAGTCCTTACACAGGTTTCCGAAATCTGTAATACCGAACTAGGAAAAGAAAGTGCTTTACAAATAAAACCATTTCGAAAAAAAGAGGAACTTTTTACTTCTTTGCATTTAACGAATGAATACCTGGCTTCTTTTGAAAATAATAATAGCATCCCACCTCATTATTTTGATGCTATTTCTAAAGAGGTTCAGCTATTAAAAATTGAAAATACGGTTATTGAAGTTGAAGGATTCAAAAAGATTGCTTCTATTTCTGTAACAGTAAATAATCATATTCTCTTTTATAAAAAATTTCATGAGTATTATCCTACGCTTCATCTACTTGCGCAGGAGATTGAATTTACAAAAGAAATTCAGCAACAAATAGAACAGGTAATAGATCGTTTTGGAGAAATAAAAGATGATGCTTCTCCTTCGCTATTCAATATTCGTAAGGATATGAATTTAGTTCGTGGTAAAATCAATCAAAGTTTTGCTGGTGCGCTGAGTAGTTATGCTTCGGCAGGTTTATTAGACGAAATTAGAGAAACGGTAATTGATAACCGTCGTGTACTGGCTGTAAAAGCTATGTATCGAAAGCGTGTAAAAGGCGCTATTATGGGAAATTCCAAAACAGGAAGTATTGTTTATATTGAGCCAGAAGCTACGCGCCACTATAACCGAGAACTTAATAATTTGGAGTATGAAGAAAAGGAAGAAGTTCAGAAAATATTAAAATTTCTTACCAATTTCATCCGAGATTATAGAGACTTATTAATAGATTATCAAACATTTTTAACACGTATTGATGTAGTTGCTGCAAAAGCAAAGTATGCAGACAAGATGAATGCGCTTTTACCTAAAATTACAGAAGGAAGGCAATTTAACATTATAGATGCTTACCACCCACTTCTCTATTTAACCAATAAAGCTAAGCGAGAAAAAACATATCCGCAAACTATAGAACTGCATCAGGAAAACCGAATTATTGTTATTTCTGGACCGAATGCAGGTGGGAAAAGTATTACGCTTAAAACCGTTGGTTTATTACAGGTTATGCTCCAAAGCGGACTTTTAGTACCTGTACATGAACGGAGTGAAATGTGTTTATTCGACAATGTTCTAACCGATATTGGCGATAATCAATCCATAGAAAACCATTTAAGCACTTATAGCTACCGATTAAAAAACATGAATTATTTCTTGCGAAAATGTAATCGGGAGACCTTATTTTTAATAGATGAGTTTGGAACAGGAAGTGATCCTGAGCTTGGAGGCGCTTTGGCGGAAACATTTTTAGAGGTGTTCTATGAAAGAGAAGCCTTTGGAATTATTACTACTCACTATGCTAATTTAAAAATGCTTGCCAACGATTTACCCCATGCTACTAATGCCAATATGCGTTTTGATAACCGTACGTTAGAGCCTGTTTTTAAATTAGTTTTAGGAGAAGCAGGAAGCTCTTTTACTTTTGAAGTAGCTCAGAAAAATGGAATTCCTTATAGCTTAATTAATCGTGCTAAAAAGAAGATTGAGCGCGGAAAAGTACGTTTTGATGCTACCATTGCTAAACTACAAAAGCAACGGAGCAAAATGGAAAAAACATCTACCAATTTAAAAGAAGAAGAAGATAAGGCGCGTGATGAAGCTAAAAGATTGGAAGAATTAAATGTAAAAATAAAAGCCAAGCTTGAGAATTATCAGCAGTTATACGACCATAACCAGCGTATGATTTACCTAGGAAATAAAATAAATGATATTGCTGAAAGCTATTTTATAAATAAAAAAAAGCGTCCGCTTGTATCAGAATTTCTTAGAATTGTAGAGACAGAAAACTCCAAACGCAAAAGAGAATCGGCTGCTAAAAAGAAAGAAGAACGTGCCAAGAAAAAGGCGGTTGAAGCAGAAGTTCAAAAAGAGGTAAAAGTTATTAGGGAGAAGAAAAAAATAGAGAAAATAGAGAAAGCTAAAGTTCCAGAAAAACCGAAGCATATTTTAAAACTAGGAGATCGAGTGCGTTTGATAGGGAGCAAATCTGTTGGAACCCTCGATAAGATTGAAAAAGGAAAAGCGCTAGTAAATTACGGGATGTTTACCACAAGTTCCGATTTAGATAAGTTAGAATTGGTAGAGGCTGTAAAGAAAAAAGGTTAAGCGGTAATGAGATATCTCCCGCCGGTCGACATGATTGCGATGCTTTAGTCATTTCGACTGAAAGGAGAAATCACATCCCTGTTTAACTCAAAGCATTTGCCGTAATGAGATGTCTCCCGCCGGTCGACATGATTGCGACGCTTTAGTCATTTCGACTGAAAGGAGAAATCACATCCCTGATATTTACCTCATGTATATTTTTAGTGATGAGATGTCTCCCACTGGTCGACATGACTGCGATACTTTAGTCATTTCGACTGAAAGGAGAAATCACATCCCTGTTTAACTCAAAGTATTTGCCGTAACGAGATGTCTCCCGCTGGTCGACATGACTGTGATGCTTTAGTCATTTCGACTGAAAGGAGAAATCACATTAACACAATAATCGAGGCTTGAGTGCTTTAAAGTCTTTCCTGCATCTACCGAAGGGTTTGTTTCAGAGCACTTATAGTGATGAGATGTCTCCCACTGGTCGACATGACTGCGATGCTTTAGTCTTTTATCTTTTTTCTTACAGCGAAGCGGTCTAGTGTTTTTACTCGGATATTAACGAAAGATAATTTTATAATACTGATTTACAGTTAATTAAAACTAAGCAAGAAAATCCTACTTAGCCTTTATTAAAGGATGATTCAACCCTCCTACTTCATTCTTTAGGACTTAGCCTTTATTAAAGGATGATTCAACCCTCCTACTTCATTCTTTAGGACTTCGTATTTATCGAGATTTTCAAACAATTTTGTCAAACTTTTAAAGCCGTAACTTCTAGGATCAAAACTAGGGTCAATTTTTCTGATATTAGCACCTAGTTTGGAGATATGAGCTTCTTCTTCTTCATTTAAAGAAATCTCAAAAGCCTTATTAATAGTAGCTAAATCCTCTTTTGAAAGTTTTGCGGAGGTATTAGAGGATTTTGACTTCCCACTGGTAGCTATAGTTTCTGCTTTTGGTTTTTCCTTGGGTTTTTCAGGTTCTTTAGTAACCAAATTTTCGGTAAAAGTAAAGACCTCACACGATTTTACAAATGCTTCTGGAGTTTTCTTCTCTCCTATTCCCATTACAAAAAGTCCTTCTTCTCGAATCCTTTTTGCAAGTCCCGTATAATCGCTATCGCTCGAAACAATACAAAATCCTTCTATATTTTTACCATGGAGAATATCCATAGCATCAATAATTAAAGAGCTGTCTGTGGAATTCTTCCCTGTAGTATAAGAAAATTTTTGAATCGGACTAATAGAATGCTGATTGATAATTGACTTCCAACTATTCATTTGTTGCGATGTCCAGTCGCCATAAATCCTTCTAATAGTTGCTTTTCCATATTTAGAAACCTCTTCTATTATCTCTTTAATCAGTTTAGGTTGCGCATTATCTCCATCTATTAAAACTGCTATATTAAATTTGGTTTCTGGCAACTTAGAATTCATCATTTTATTCAATTTTTTTAAATTCAAAAGAAATTTTCATTTCCTTATTTGATACTGCTGCATTTAAAGAAGTATCCATTTGTTTATAGGCTATTTTTGTAGGAAATTCAATTTCTTTATTTTCAGCAATAAAACTATTTCCCTCCATTGTTGTTACTTTAAAAACTGTAGGATGTGGTTCTTTAGGTGCCAATACATGCAAATTCCACTTTCCATCAATCTTTAATAATTGCATGTTTTCTTTAAAAATAGTGTCATTACTTTTCAGCGTAAAGCTAAGACCTTTATATTCTTTATCAGTAATTTTCTTCCAAAACTCGTAAGTTACTTTCCCTTCTTCTTCATTAACGCGTTCCCAATTACCGAGAAGCCAATCAAAATTAGGACTTGCTTGTTCTCTACAAGAAAAACTAATAACGAGGATACATAAAATAAAAATACTTCTCATATTTATGGGATAAAAAAGACTCACTTTATAATTACTTGTCAAAATCTATAGACAAATCAAAATACACATTCTTATAGACTACATAAGCAACACCACCAAAGCACAGCAGTGAACTCCCCGACTTAATCAACAAAGTAGAGATTAAAAAATCTGAATTTAATATTTGGTATGAATTGTTAATATTATCAAGGTTTTTCTGACCAAGATTAAGGTCTATAATTGGGAGTAAAATCCAAATAAAAAAAATAGAGATATTTATTAATACCCCCATTCTAAAAACTGATTTTACATCTGCTTCGCTTTTAAAACTAAATGTTGACATGTATTTTGACATTCCCACAAAGGACAAAAGAGCAAAAACAACAGCCATATAGGCCGCTATAGCACTAGCTGTAAACACATTAATAGGAAATATGAATAAAATTCTTTCTAAAAGTTTAAAAAATAAAGTATAAATTCCATAAGGGTAAAATGCTCCAAATAGCATTCCAATCAAAACTAATACATAATTTTTGTTAGGGTTCATTGGTTGATTTGTTAAGTTATACAACTAAGATACTAAATAAAAATAGCGAAACCCTTTTGCTCTTAAAAATTGAGTTGAATTTTATAGATAAAATGAGAATCTTATACGTCTAAAAGCTAAAAATTTAGAGACTATAACTAAACGTTTAATATCTTCTTTTAAACGTTTAAACATATAACCCAAGTGTTTAGCTAAACTCTTGATGTTTTTAGATTAAAAATAGATGCGATAAGGTTAAAAATAGATCTTTTTAGCTCTAACAATCCACATTTTACAACTTTTCATTAAAGTTTTAATTTAAGTGACTAAAATTTGAAAGTAAGCCTTTAAAAATAGTATTCTAAAGCCTTAAAACTGCTTCTTTTTAACCAAAAACATGAGTAAAACACCAAAACAGAATACCTTTTGAGTGAAATGGAGAATCTATTTGAATCTGAATATCTTGACTGATTTCTCTATTTTATTTGCTAAATTAGTTTTATGAATCGTTAATAACCAATTACATAGACTATTTCTATATAATAAATAACTCCCTTGTGAGGGATTCAAATAAAATAAATTAACCTCATTTAAACCCAACAAACCTTTGATAAACTCGATAGGCTTGGTAAAAATTAAATATTTGTAAGTGAAAACCTTAATTTTAAGAAGTAAAATAAAATATGGATTCGAAATTTGAAGCAGGAATAAACATTGCCATAAAAATTCCTAAAAGTAAATATAAAAAGACAGTTGCTTTTTATAAAGATATTTTAAAATTAAAAGTTGAAGAAAAACCAATTGATAACCCTACTGTTTCTAAAACACACAAAGTAGATTTTGGAAATAACGTGATATGGTTAGACTGTGTAGACAACTATACGCATTCTGAAACTTGGCTTCAGCTTAAGGTGCCAAATGTAGAAGAAGCCACAAAATATTTAAAGTTAAAAGGCGTAGAAACTTGTGACGAACTTGAAGAACTTCCAGAGAATATGCATTGGATTCAGGATCCTGCTGGAACAGTTTTTAATTTACAACAAAGAGAAACAGAACTATAAACGGAACACTGATTTTTAAATCTTTGCTAAATGACAAAAATTATTTCAACTCCAAACTGTGGCAATTCTCCTAAAATGCAGTTTATAAAAGAATTCAATATTGCTTTTGCTAAAGGAGATGTTGCATTTATTATTGAAAGTATCGCGGATAATATTGTTTGGGATATAATCAGCTCCAAGAAAATAGAGGGAAAAGAAAATTTTGTGAAAGCGCTTAATAAAATGAAAAGTATTCAAACAACAGAATTAAAACTCGAACAAATTCTATCTCACGGAAAACAAGCAGCTGCCAATGGTATAATTACATTAGAAAGCGGCAAAAAATATGCTTTTTCAGATTTTTACCTCTTTAAAAGTGCAAAAGGTGCACAAATACAATCATTAACATCTTATGTAATAGAAGTATAAGTATAAGTATACTAAATTGCTAGTTTATATTTGCCACTAATTCACAAATGAATTACTACACAGTACTAAGAAAACCTCTCCATTATCCGTATACCTGAGGCTATAACTTAAACTTCCTAAAGATAAAAAGGGCTTTATTTTAGACTATTCTTATAAAAAAGGAAATAATTCCCATTTCTTTCCAATATCAAGGAGTAAATTTGCGACATGAAAATTTTAGTAATCGAAGATGAGCCGCAGTTACTCAATAACATAAAAGAGTCGCTTGAAAAGGAAAAATTTCTTGTTGAAACAGCTTCTGATTATTACAGTGCTATTGACAAAATCTTTATTTATGAATACGACTGTATTCTTTTAGATATTATGTTACCAAATGGGAACGGATTAACCCTTTTATCTGAACTTAAAAAAAAGGGTGAAAATGAAAATATAATAATTATCTCCGCCAAAGATTCGTTAGACGACAAACTCAAAGGGCTAGCGCTTGGAGCTGACGATTATCTTACAAAACCTTTTCATTTAGCCGAACTTAATGCCAGAGTGAATGCTGTTTTACGAAGACAAAAATTAGGGGGTAAAAATACACTTGAAATTGCCAATATAATTATAGATATAAAAGAGCGAACCTTTACTGTTAATAGTAAGGATATTGTTTTAAACAGAAAAGAATTTGATATTATAAATTATTTCTTACTCAACAAAAATAGATTGGTTACCAAGGCTGCTTTAGCAGAACATGTTTGGGGGGATAATGCAGATAATGCTGATAATTTTGATTTTGTGTATTACCAAATAAAAAATTTGAGGAAAAAACTACACTCATGTAATGCTGAAATAGAAATTGAATCTATTTATGGAATTGGATATAAATTGATTGAAATATGAAATTACTAAACCAATCCATAAAATATGTGTCATTTTCTATTTTAGCTATTGTTACAATTTGGGCGGGAATTTTTTATTTCAATATGCTCAACGAAATAAAAAGTAGTATTGACGAAGGACTTGAAAACTACAAACGTATAATCATTCAAAATTCTCAACAAGACACTACGCTTTTAAGCAAAATTTATTTTGACGAAAGCTTTTTTACTATTCAAAGAATTGAGAAAGAAAAAGCGCTGTCTGTAAAAGACAGATACCTAGACACTGTGCTTTATATGCAAGATGCGGATGATGATAAACCAGAGGCAGAACCCGTGAGAATGCTCATTACTGCTTTTGAGTTAAATGGTAAATTTTACGAACTCAAAGTTGCTAACTCAATGGTAGAAGAAGATGATTTAATAAAAGAGCTTCTTAACGATACCATTTGGCTGTATATTAGTTTAATAGTTGGAATAGTTTTTATCAACAATTTTGTATTAAAAAAACTTTGGAAACCTTTTTATGATTTTTTATCTCAATTAAAAAAGTACCGATTGGGAATCACTCAAAGTCTCCCTAAAGTAAAGACCAAAACAAAAGAATTTACAGATTTACAGAATGCAGTTAATGCCTTATTAAAGCATACTACAGAAACCTACGAACAACAAAAACAATTTATAGGAAATGCTTCGCACGAACTGCAAACACCTCTAGCTATTGCTACTAATAAATTGGAGTTGTTAATTGAAAAAGGAAATCTACAAAACAATCAAGCAGAAGATATTGCAGAAGTAATGAGTATAATAGAGCGATTAGTTCGTATAAACAAATCCTTATTGCTATTAACCAAAATAGAAAACAAGCAATTTCTAGATAACCATACGGTATCTATAAACGAAGTTGTTCAAAAAAATATTAACGATTTGGAGGACATTTCATCCTTCAAAGATGTAAAAATTCATTTAAAGGAAGAAGCACAATTGTCAGTAAAAATGGATGCTTCTCTTGCCAATGTAATTATTTCAAATTTATTGAGAAATGCAGTATTTCATAATAATACTAATGGAAGTGTTGTTGTAGAAATTACAGAAAAAAACATCAAAATTAGTAATACAAGTAGCAATCTAAAACTTGATGAGAAACTCATTTTTATTCGTTTTTATAAACCTGGAAACAAATCTATGGGTACAGGGCTCGGATTAGCTATTATTAAAGCTATTTCTGATTTGTACAGCTTTAAAATTTTTTATTCCTACAACAACTCTATGCATTTATTTCAAATTTCTTTTACGGAATAATCTAATTTAAATATTTACATCCCTCTCAATACGTAGTTTACTTTTATCCCTATGAGCAAATTCATTAGGTGCTTAAAAGATGCCAATTAAACATATTTCCTCCCAAAATTCCTTTGACTTGTAGAATAGGTTTTGAAGAATCAACTCTTTTATAAAAGATAAGATTAAATAAATTCTTTTCCCAAGTCTTTCCAAATTTGGGTATTTCATTTGTTGTATAATTAAAAAATATACAAAATGAAAAAACAAATTTTAATTTTCGGTGCAGCAATAGTTATGAGTTCTATTACAAATGCACAAGACATTCCTCAAAGTCAGGTTCCATCAATTATTAATAACGAATTCAATAAACAATTCCCTAAAGCTACAGACGTAGAATGGGAAATGGCTGGTTATTTATACAATGTTGAATTTGAAATTAACTGGAATCAAGATCATGAAATATGGTATAACTCTGAAGGGAAAATAGTAAAACACAAAGAAGATATTTCTGTTAGTGAATTACCTAAAGTAGTAAACAACACCATCAAAAGGAAATTTAATGGCTATTCAATAGACGATTTGAAACGTATTACTGATAACGGACAAATAGTTTATAAAATGGAACTTAATGCCTTTACAAAACAAGATTGGGATATAGTAATAGATAACAATGGCGATGTAATAAGTAAAATAGCTGACTAAAATTCCCGAAATTATGCTAAGAACTCTTATAATTTTCCTTTTAGGATTCATTAGCAGTTCTAATTGCTTTGCCCAATTCTCTCCACCAGGATTGGGCAAAGTAAATACTGCTTCTTGGTTTGCAACTGGGATTAAACAAAGTTTAAATAAAAAAGAAACTATTACCTCTGCTACTTATTTTGGCTCTGGTAGAATTAGTAATCCTGATAATTATAATTTCTTCAACAAACAATCTATATATGTTTTAAATGAAGAAATATCTCACAGGTTTAAAAAAAATTGGAAATATGCTCTTGCGATAAGTTATAGATGGCAAAACAAATTTAAAACTACTCATCCCTATGAATTAGACACACCAAAGGCACGACAAGAATTAAGGTTATATGGCCGTTTTTACTATTTAAACTCTTATAAAATATTAGATTATTCCTTTAGTTATCGTCCAGAAATACGGTTTTTCTATAATCCCGATTTTAAATCAGCCACAAAGAACACTCAGTTTCGTTCTCGTATTCGAGCAAAAGGTTCGTTTAACTTAAATGCTTTAAAAACACGTAGGATTATAATTTCATCAGAATTTTTATTTTCCACAACCAAAACAATAAACTGGAGCAAATTTGAATATCAAGAAAGCCGTTTTTGTTTATACTATTCTTTAATTTTTCCTAGTGAGAAAATTAGATTGAATTTTGGTTATATGAATCAACTTGTCGGAAAAAAAACAATTACCGATGCACACTACCTTGCATTTGATATTATCTTAAAAAATCCGTTTTAATTACTAATCGCTAGCATAAAAAGATTTAGAATATCCTTAACAGTGGTAACTTGTATTTAGCTTTAAAAGGGATTAATTTTAAGGGAAATAAAAAAATAACATTCTAGTTAATTAGAATACATAAATCTTGAATTAATACATATGAAACTTTTAAAAGATAAAGTAGCATTAGTAACCGGAGCGGGATCTGGAATTGGTGAGGCTATAGCAAAATTATATGCTCAAGAAGGAGCAAAAGTTGTTGTAAACGATATTAATGTAGAAAATGGTAAAGCTGTGGTTACTCTAATAAAATCTGAAGGCGGTGAAGCTATTTTTATTGAAGCAGATGCAGCCGATGAGAAACAGGCTAAAAATCTAATTAAGCAAACCGTTGAAAAGTATGGAAAATTGGATATAGCATGTAATAATGCAGGAATCGGTGGAGAACAGAATATAACTGGAGCATATTCTATAGATAGTTGGAAGAAAGTAGTAGATATTAACTTAAATGGCGTGTTTTTTGGATGTAAATATCAGCTTGAAGAAATGGAAAAAAATGGTGGTGGCGTAATTGTTAATATGGCTTCTATTCATGGAACAGTTGCCGCTCCTATGTCTTCTGCTTATACTGCTACTAAACATGCGGTTGTTGGATTAACAAAAAATATAGGTGCTGAATATGGACAGAAAAACATTCGTTGTAATGCAGTAGGTCCTGCCTATATTGAAACTCCACTACTAAATGCTTTAGATGGAGATATGAAAAAACAATTAATTACTAAGCACCCAATGAATAGACTTGGAAGACCAGAAGAAGTAGCTGAATTGGTTTTGTTTTTAAGTTCTGAAAAAGCTTCTTTTATGACGGGAGGATATTACTTAATTGACGGTGGTTACACTGCTGTTTAATCCCACATGAGGGTTTTATTCCCCAGAGCCTGTCCTGAGTTTACCGAAGAGCTCTACGTCAAAATTGATTTAATTATTTTTCCTTTGAATACCTCGTAGTAGTTGATTTTTTTAATATTTTGGAGCTTTTGGAGGTCTTTATTTAATACCTCCAAAAGCTCCTCTTTTATTTTTAGGATCTTTTCACTTCATCTTTAAAATAATAAACTCTGAGCGTCGGTTTATATCATGTTGTTCCTCAGTACATTTAACGCCATTGCTACATTCGTTAAGCAATCTAGATTCTCCATAACCAATAGCACTTTCTATTCGCTGAGATTCAATTCCTTGAGAAACAATATAATCTTTAGTTGCTTTAGCGCGTTTGTCAGATAATTCCATATTATATTCATCACGCCCCCTAGAATCGGTATGCGATTCAATTTTGATTATCATGGCTGGATATTCTTTCATAATAGTTACTACTTTGTCAAGCTCTACAGTAGCTTTACTTGTAATATCCCATTTATCGAAATCAAAATAAATAAGTCCGATTTTAATTTTTAACATGCCATCCTCTTGAACAATTAAATTATGTTTAATTTGAAGAGGAATTTCATTTACAAAATCATTTTCATTAGGACTCACAAATACATTTTCTTGTCCTTCATAACCTTCTTTTGACGCTTCTACTCTATAGGAAGTTTCACAAGAGATAGGAGTTTGGAAAGCATAACTCCCGTCTTCCGCAGAGCTAACACTATCTAGTACCTTGTCTCCCATATATAATTTAACAGTTGCATTAGCTTCAGGAGTACCATTGACAATATTTGTTACCGTTCCTTGAATAGATTGTACACATTTTTTGTCTCTTTGAAACGAATAAATATCATCATCTCCCGCTCCTCCTGCTCTATTTGACGACACATACCCTTGTTGTGTTGTTTCATTTATAATAAAAGCAAAGTCGTCTGCCTTACTATTTAAGGGTCTTCCTAAGTTAGAAGGTTTTGAAAATGTACCATCAGAAATAGTGGTTTCAAAAACATCAAGCCCTCCATACCCTAAATGTCCATCTGAAGCAAAGTAAATTTTATTTTTAGTTACATAAGGAAACATTTCTCTTCCGGCTGTATTAATCTTATCGCCTAAGTTTTTTGGACTGGAAAAGGTACCATCAGCATAAATATCTACTACATAAATATCCGACCCCCCTAAAGTTCCTGGCATATCGGAAGTAAAATATAGCTTTTTCCCATCGGGGCTTAAGCTGGGGTGACCAACAGAATAATCATCACTACAAAAAGGAAGTTCTTCAAGATTTTTCCAATTGTTGTTATGAGCTACTGCTCTATATATTTTCAAATTATTACTCCCTTGAGCATCTCTTTTTAATCCATCTTTTAAATAATTATTTCTAGTGAAATAAATGGTATCAAATCCTTTGGTAAAAACAGCACTTGCCTCATGATATTTACTGTTAATAGATTTTGAAAATGATTTTACATTGGTTAAATCGGTACCTCCAGAAGTAGTATCTGCAATAAATAAATTTAAATAAGGCTGATTATTCCATCGATATTTCCGAGTTGTAAAAACACTAGAATCTCGTGTGGAAGCAAAAACTACATGATTTCCGTAATAAGCAGCTCCAAAATCTGAAAATTTGGAGTTAGAAGATATGTGAGTAACATAAAACGAGGGTTGTAGATTCCGAAGCGCATCTATTAACTTATCGTTGTCTTTTAACTGGTCTACATTAAAAGTAGTATCGTTTAATTTTTCAGTATAAATTTTCATAATCCCTTTAGCTAGAACATAATTTCCAGTACCTTCTAAGGATTGGATGTACCGAAATGCATAGATAGGCTCAAGGTCGTTTTCATATTTTGAAAAAAGTTCGCCATACCATTTGGCTGCATTTTCCATATCAGAATTAAAAAAATACGAATCTCCTAAACGCATTAATGTTTCCTTAGAAGTATCGCCTTTTTTAACTGCACTTTCGTATTGTTGTGCTGCTTTTTTATACCAATAGCGATCAAAGTTTTTATCAGAAGTTCTGTCTTTAGTCTGAGCAAAAGAATAGACACTAACCAAAGTTAAACACACTAAAAATATATTATTGATGTACTTCATATTTAAAAGAATCGTGGTGATTTTAATTTTTCTTTATCTGATTTAAATTCGAAACGAATAAATATTTCATGCGTTCCAGAACTATAGTTTTTCAGATTTGTGGTGGTCATATCATACGCATATCCAAGTCCTATTCCTTCGGTTATTTGAATTCCTAACAATCCGCTAAAAGAATCGCCCCATCTATAGGCTGCTCCTAAACTCAAACGATCGTAGAACAGAAAATTGGCTGAGAAATCTGCTATTACTGGTGCTGCAGGCACATATTTTACCATAAATGCAGGTTTGAATTTTACATTGTAACTTAAATCGAATATTCTTCCTCCAATAAAATAAAAATGAACGCGCTCTACTCCTATTTCTTCCTCTACATCATCGTAATGATCTTCAGCAAAAAAATTAGGAACAGAAAGCCCTAGATAAGATTTTGAAGTATGGTAATAAACTCCAGCTCCTATAGTTGGATAAAATTTATTTATATCTCCTTGAAAAGCAACATCTGGGTTTTGATAAATTCCTTTACTAAAATCGGCATCAAAAAAACGACCTCCTGCTTTTAATCCAAAGGATAAAAGTTCATCATCATTATTCAAATGGACAGTATAAGAAAAATTAGCATCGATATAGAGTTCATTAGTTGGTCCCAAAGCATCATTTACAATGTTAAGTCCTAACCCTACATTTTTCCCAACAGGCGTATCAAAACCAAAGGTTTGCGTTTCTGGAGCTCCTTCTAGTCCTACCCATTGTGTACGATACAGACCTATAAGCGACATATGTCCGCGAGATCCCGTATAACCAGGATTTATACTCATAGTATTGTACATATACTGAGTGTATTGTGGGTATTGCTGAGCAAATGACATTCCGCTACAGATAAAAGCCAACGCAATTAATATATATTTCAAATTTTCTTTCATTCTAATGCTTCTTGTATTATTAGGCATCTAATTATTCTTTATCTACTTGTTAATATATAACCATCCTGTTAGGGGTTCCGAACCATCTTTTAAATCTAAAATATAATAGTATGTCCCTAATGGTAATACTTTATCGGTAGATTTTCCATCGGTAGTTCCATCCCAATCGTTGTTATAACCATCTTCTGCATGTACTAAACTTCCCCAACGGTTATAAACTTCTAAACGGTTTCCTGGGTAATTATTAATACAATCTATATAGAAGAAATCGTTCACACCATCTCCATTTGGAGAAAACTCATTGTAAATAGTTAAACAATTAGGATCTATAGTTGCTTGTGCGCTATCGTTTTCTGGATTGATATCTAATTGATCTAAATAAGCCAAGGATACAATGTTTACATAATCGTTAACATCCAATACTTTAGCAATTATCTCAAGAGTTGTATTTGTGTTTCCAGCAAGTGAACTAATACTCCAAATTCCAGTAGTTTCATTATAACTTCCAGAAGTTGTTGTAGCACTAACAAACTCATATCCGCTTGGTAAGTTATCTTCAATACCAATATTAGTGGCTTCAGTAGAACTTAAATTAGTAGCCATTATAGTAAAAGTAACGTTAGCCCCTATACTTGGCTTCATTTTATCAACAGATTTTTCTAGTCCAATATCTACACTCATTGCATTTACTACCACACTAGCCTCATCGTCATCTGGAATACCATCATTTAAATCATCTGTATCAAAACTTGTATTCGGGTCGCTATCAGGATCGTCAACATCACTAGCTGTAATCTCCGCTCTATTAGTAAAGTCTTCTACATTTCCAGTTGGGGCTTCTACAATAGCTCTAATAGTTAGTGTTTCTGTTTCTCCGTCTGAAATAATATTGTTTAAACTCCAGATTCCAGTAGTTTCATTATAAACCCCTGCTGTAGCAAAATAAGATTCAAAAGTAAATCCAGCTGGGAGTAAGTCTGTTACTTCCACCCCAGTTGCATCATTATCTCCACTATTTTGAAGGTGAAGTGTAAAGCGAATAACTTCTCCTACATTCGGACTCGCATTATCAACTTCTTTTGTTAGAGATAAATCGGCAAGACCCGTAGGGAACGGACTTACAGTTGATTGGTCATCTTCTTCTTCTACATTATTATTAGGAGTAGAATCTGAATCCGTTTGATCTAAACCTACCAATTCAGCAGTATTAGCATACGAACCACTTTCCTGTACAGTTGCGGTAACCTCCAGTGTAACAATATCATTACTTGGTAAACTACCAATATTCCATCCTCCGGTTACCTCATTATAAGTTCCTGCAGTAGTTGTAGCGCTTACAAATTGATATCCAGAAGGTAGTAAATCGTTAACTACCACTCCAGTAGCATCACTCGGACCGTTATTAAGTGTTATAATAGTAAAAACAATCTCATCCCCAGTTTGTGGCTCTTGAATGTTAACTGTTTTTTCTACTTCAATATCTACCGTTACACGTGGTAAAGTCTGTGCTTCATCTTGATCGTCCTCATTATCATCGCCATTAGCAGGTGTTGAGTCGGCATCAGTTTCATTAGCAGCAGTTACCTCAGCACTATTTAAATAGTTTCCGGTAGAATTAACACTCACTGTAATATTCATAATTATTGAAGCACCACTTGTTAAAGTTCCTACATTCCAGATTCCAGTAGTAGGATCATATAAACCTGCACTATTATCGGAAACATACGTATATCCATCTGGGAGCATATCGGTTACTTGAACCCCTGTTGCTGTACTTGGTCCTGCATTTTCTAAAGTTAACGTAAATACAATCTCATCTCCAGTATCTGGACGTAACACATTCACTTCTTTTTCAAGAGAAAGATCTATTATTGATGCTGGAGTTACCAGTACTTCTGAATAATCATCCTCAGAAACATCTCCATTATTCGGAGTAGAATCTGGATCTGTATTATCTGATGCTGTTATTTCTGAAGTATTTAAATATTCATCTGTAGCTCCAGTTGAAGCATTTACACGTGCTATAAGGGTGAGTGTCTGACTACCACCTGAAAGTATAGGTGTATTTATGTTCCATACTCCAGTTGCCGCATCATAATTTCCATTAGTAGAAGTACTTCCAATATAGGTAAATCCACTTGGTAACATATCGGTTACTTGAACTCCTGTTGCAATACCAGGCCCTTGATTATCTACAGTAAGAATAAACTGAATAGGATCTCCCACATTTGGAGTTGCATTTCCTACTGTTTTAGTTAACATTAAATCGGCATTAGCCACAGGAATTACCGTTACAGTAGATTGATCGTCTTCAGATTCCACTCCATTTCCAGGTGTTGAATCTGGATCTGGGGCATCGGCAGCAATTAATTCGGCCGTGTTGGTATAATTTCCAAGTGCCCTTACTCTTGCTGATATAGTTAATGTTACCGTAGCTCCATTGGCTAAATCGCCAATATTCCATGTTCCTACCGACTCATCATAAGTTCCTACAGAAGCACTTGCACTTTCAAAACTTAATCCTGAAGGAAGAATATCTCTTATTACAATTCCTGTAGCGTCACTAACATTAACACCACTATTAGAATTATTTAAAACAGAAATGGTATAATTAATTACATCCCCAATTCCAGGAGTATCATCATCAACTGTTTTTATTACTTCTATATCTGTAGGTCTACGAGGAACAACAGCTATTTGACCAAAATCGTCTCCCGTGCCATCTGCAGGCTGCGAGTCAACATCTTCTTGATCCACAGCTGTAACCTCAGCAGTATTTAAATAAGTTCCTGTAGAATTTACTGTAACATTAAGCTGAAGAAAAACTGTTTCCCCTGCACCAAGATTTGGTAAGCTCCAAACTCCCGTACCATTATTATAAGTTCCGTCTCCAGAAGAAGAAACAAAAGTATACCCACTTGGTAAGGCGTCGGTAACTTCTATATTTGTGGCTTCATTTGGTCCATCATTACTTAATGCCAAAGTAAAATTGATAGTCTCACCTACATCTGGCAATAATTTACTCACTAATTTATCTAAAGAAAGATCGATTAGCGTATTAGGCGTAACCTCTGCATCGTCTATATTATTTGTAGTATCTGGATCTGTTTGATCTGCAGCTGTAATTTCAGCAACATTTAAATAATCTCCCGTTGCATTTACTCTAGCTACTACTAATCCATTTACTTCTGCTCCCACAGGAATATCTCGTCCTATTGTCCAAACTCCTGTAGTGGTATCATAATTACCATCGCCATTAACACCTACAAGCGTATAACCACTAGGTAATAAATCGGTTACTTGTACCCCACTAGCTATTGCAGGTCCGTTATTAGTAACTTTAATTGTAAAACTAACCAGTCCACCTACATCTTGAGTGGAAGGACTTACAGATTTTGTCAATACCAAATCTGCTGGAAATTGAGGAATTACAACAACGGTGTCATAATCGTCTTCAGTAGGATCATTATTAGAAGGCTCAGAATTTGGATCCAATTGATCTTGACCAGTTACTTGTGCTGTGTTTATATAAGAACCTGTGGCTTCAACCGTAGCTGTAATAGTTAAGGTTGCTGTAACTCCAACTGCTAAATTCCCTACATTCCATGCGCCAGAATTAGGTATATAATTCCCTACAGAAGTTGTATGACTCACGTATGAAAATCCTGGTTGGTTTAATTTATCTGAAACAATCACTCCAGTTGCGTCCTGCGGACCACTATTTGTAACTTCAATTGTAAAGACAATATTATCTCCAACAATTGGAGTTAAATTATCTGCAGTTTTTACTACTGATAGATCAATTTGTGTTGGATTCGGAGTTATCTGTACCTCTGCTTGATCGTCTTCTGAATCATCCGCATTGTTTGGAGTGGAATCCGTATCTTCTTCATCGGCACTATATACTTCCGCTACATTTAAATAATTATCAAGCGGAATTGGTTGAGTATCGTCATACAGTAATACTTTAGCAGTAATCTCAAGAGTTGAAGTTCCACTTACCGAGATATTTCCAACCGTCCAAATACCTGTTGTTTCATCATAAGTTCCTCCACTATTGTCTGATACATATTCCAAACCAGCAGGCAATAAATCTTTAACCTCTACATTGGTGGCCTCACTAGGTCCATCATTGGTTACATTGATAGTAAATATAACTTCCTCTCCAATATTTGGAGTAGTGTTGTCTACTGCTTTGGTTAGCGATAAATCGATTTGCGGAATTGGAGTTACAGATGCTTCGGCTTCATCATCATCTGCAATACCATCTCCTAAATCGTCTGTATCAAAACTTACAGAAACATCTGAATCTGGATCATCATTTGCCGAGGCGGTAATTTCTGCTTGATTTAGATAATCTCCTGATGGATTAACAGTAGCAACAATTTGTAAATTATCAACTTCTCCAACTCCAAGAGGACTTGACATCGTCCAATTTCCAGATATTGGGTCATACGCACCTTCCGTAACAGTAGATCCAACATAGGTATATCCGCTAGGTAATAAATCATTAATAACAACTCCAGAAGTAGTGTTAGGTCCGTCATTAGTTACCGTAATCGAGAAAATTACATTCTCTCCAACCTCTTGTTCAGTTACATTAACTGTTTTAGTTAAACTTAAATCGGAGATTAAAATAGCATCTAAATCTACTCCATCTTGATCATCTTCTGTAGCTACATTATTATTTGGTGTAGAATCTGCATCTGTTTGATCTAAATCTACTAGCTCAGCTACATTTGTAAAATCTCCTGATCCTGTAGTTATAATTAATGTTTCTATTGATAATGTTTCGGTTGCCCCTGCTGCTAAATTGCCTACTACCCATGTTCCAGGACTTCCATCTGTATAAAGTCCTGTTGAAGCTACATCCGATTGATATGTAAAATTATCGCCCATACGATCCTCAATAACTACACTCGTAGCATCTCCAGGACCATTATTAGTAACAGAAATAGTAAATGTTACAGTGTCTCCATCTGTTACTGTTTGTACATCTGATATTTTAGTTACTTCAATATCAACAATATTTTGAGGTGTTGTACTTGCTAGTGCAAAATCATCTTCAGTTGGATTATTATTTCCAGGAGTAGAATCTGGATCGTATTGATCGCTTGCAGTAACCTGTACTACGTTTACGTGTGCTGCTAAGGAACCATTCCCTGCTTCTACAGTAGCTGTATATTCTAACTCAACTACATCTCCTGAAAGTACAGTTAAACCATTCCATATAATTGTACTACCACTAATTACTCCTCCTTGATTTGCGGTTAGTGCTGTATAACCCGAAGGTACTAAATCTCTTATCTCTACTCCTGTAGCATCATTAGGGCCGTTGTTACTCACCTCAATAGTAAAAGTTACTGTCTGTCCTAAATTTGGGGTTGAGGTATCTACAGTTTTAGCAATACTTAAATCTGCAGATGCTGGAGTAATTTCTATACTATCTTCATCATCTTCACTTTGATCTCCATCATCGTTATTAGGTGTAGAGTCTATATCCACCTGATCCATTGCTGTTATTTGCGCTGTATTTACATATTCGTTTACAGTTCCTCTTGGAGCTAAAACTTCAGCAGTAAACGAACCTGAAACCGTTCCTCCAGCTGGGACATTAAACCCTGTCCAAGTAACTATACTTCCTATGTAGGAAGCATTGGCATCTACCGAAACAATGGTAAATCCTGCTGGCACATAATCTTGTACAGCAACATTGGTTGCCGCTGTTGTACTCTCATTAGTAACAGATAAGTTAAAAGTTACTACATCGCCTACATTTGGGTTGGCATTACTTACTGTTTTAGATAACGATAAATCTGTTTGTGAAATAGGAACTGTTAATTCAGCTTCATCATCATCTGCTATCCCATCATTTAAATCGTCTTCATCGGTACTTGAGCTTGGATCGCTATCAGGATCATTATTACTAGAATTTGTTATTTCTGCAACATTGGTATAATTAGTTCCAGTAGCATTAGGCATAGCCCTATAAATTAAGGAACTAGTAAATCCACTATTCAAACTAATATTATTCCAAGTAATAGAATTATCTCCTGTATTGTATTGTCCATTATTTGTTGCTGAACCCGTAACAAAAGTATAGCCATCTGGAATAGTATCTTTAACGCTAATATTTGAAGCATCTCCAGGCCCATTATTTACAAGGTTTAGACGAAAAGTTACTTCTTCTCCAATATTAGCTTCGGTAACATTGGCAGATTTTGTTAATTCTAGGTCGGCTGATTCTACCGTTACTAAAACTGAATCCTCATCATCGTCGGCTATACCATCATTTAAATCGTCTGTATTAAAGCCAGTAACAGGGTCACTATCGGGATCTATTTGATCTGACGCTGTAATTAGGGCTCTATTTTCATAGTTTCCTGTTTTGTTTACAGTAGCCTGAAACTCTAAGATTACTGTTTGTCCTAACGCAACTTCAAGATCTTCCCAAAGTATTGCTAAATTCCCAGAGTAATATATCCCTCCATTTGTTGCTGAATTTGGTACAAATGTATATCCGTTAGGAATTAAATCTGCAACAGATATTCCTGTAGCATCTGAAGTTCCTGTGGCATCATTATTAAATACATCAATAGTAAAAGTAACCACATCTCCAGGTGAAGCTGTTGTAGGATTTGCAGTTTTGGTAATCTCTAAATCGGCACTTCCAATAATATCTACTCTAACAACATCTGTAGATTGTGTACAAACCCCGTTAGAAATTGTCCAAGAAAAATAATAAGTCCCTTTAGAAACATTTGCCACCGATGTTGAAGGATTTGCTGGATTTGTAAAAACAGCCGCCGTAGGTCCAGAAACCATTGCCCATGTTCCTTGCCCAACTGTAGGTGTATTTCCTGCCATAATTAACGGAGTAAACTCTGCAATTGTTTGGTTAGGTCCAGCTTCTGCAGTTGTTGGACTTGCAAATACTTTAATTAGCATGCTATCCATATCACTACAACCTCCTTTCTCTGTAGTCCACATCAATTCATAATCTCCAGCCACTAAATCTAACAAGGTAGAATTAGGGTTATTAACATTTCCAAAAGTTGGCGTATTTGGACCACTTACCACCGACCATGTTCCTACGGTTGCATCACCACTAGGGATATCTCCTGCATCCAAAGTAGTGGTTGTGCTTGTTGCTGGAGCTATTAAACAAATTTCTTGATCTGCACCTGCATCTGCAACAATAGGCGGATCATCTGTAAAGGTTATAGCTACTGTATCTTCTGTTGGTGCGCAAGCAGATGGCGCTTGATAAGGTCCCGTAGAAACGGTCCATTTTAATGTATACGTTCCTAATGCTGTAATATTTGAAAGCGTGGTAGTTGGAGAATTTGGACTATCAATAATAGCATCGCCTCCAGAAGGGTCTGTTTCAAAACTCCAGCTCCCTACCCCTGCTGTTGGAGTTACAGCACTCATTTGAGCGGTTAATATACATGCGTTTGTTTGGTCTGGCCCCGCATCTGCTTGAGATGGTTCTGGATATACTACTAAACGTACTACATCTGATTCGGTTGTACAATTTCCTGCACTAAAATTCCACTCAAGAATATAAAACCCTGCAACATCCAATCCTGTAATAGTTGTAGTTGGTGATGATGGGTCTGTAATAGTAGCAACACCACCATCTGGTTGATAAGCTATTCTCCATTCTGCGGTTATTCCTGCTGGAGGGACATTTCCATTTAATGTATATGTATTGACAGGTTGAAGGTCTGCTCGACATAATTCTTGATCTGGCCCTGCTACTGGAGGAAACTCTGGTGACCCTGTATTTATTATAGTTACATCATCCGAAGTAATACACCCTGGACTATCTGTAGTAAAACGAAATACATAATCGGCTCCCGGTTCTATTTGTGCATTGGCAATATTACTATTTGCAGGACTCTGATTTATAACAGCATTTGTTCCTGTAGAAGACACCTGAGACCATGTTCCAGTAGAACCTTCTTCTGCTTGAAGGAATACATTGGTGGCATTACATAAGTTTTGATCTGGCCCTGCATTGGCGGGAGTCCCTATGGTAACTTGAACTTCATCTGTACTGGCCTCACAATTAGGATCGCCTTTAATAGACCATATAAATGTATAGGTTCCTGTTAATAAATTTGTTACTGTGGTATTTGGATTGGTTGGGTCTGTAATAACAGGAGTATTACGCCCCCTGGTCCTACAGTCCAAGTTCCTGTTTCTGTATTTGTATCGTAACTATTTGCCGCTAAAGTTATGGTGTTTCCTCCATCACAAATAGATTGATCCGGTCCTGCATTAGCTATAGTTGAAGGAATTCCCACATTTAGCGTTACTTGATCGCTAGCTGTAGAACATTGACCAGCACTCACCGTCCATTCAAAAATATAAGTTCCAGAATATGTAAAATTAATATCTGTTGTTGGATTTGTTGGATCTGTAATGGTATAGCCTCCTGGCCCAATTATTTGTGTCCATTCTCCTACCCCATTTGAAGAAGTAGCAGTCATTGTAAAAGTACTAGCACAAGCCGTTTGGTCGGGACCTGCATTGGCAGTTGCCTCTCCATCAATTACAATAGAAACAGAATCTTCAGTAGGTGTACAACCATTAATTCTACTTATAGTCCATGTAAAAGTATATTCGCCATCTGCTGGAATTGTAACAGACGTATTTGGATCGTTTACATCTGCTATAACAGGGCCAGCTGGAGAAACTGTCCACAAACCTGTTTCTATTAATGCTGGAGTATTTCCTTCTAAAGAAATTTCTGTGGTACCAGAAGCATAACAACGGTCGTCTCCTGCTTCTGCTTGTGTTGGTCCTGCGGAAGCAGAAGTACTTATAACCACTTCATCACTTCCTATTGAAGAACAATCGGATGTCGTATTTTCTACTGTCCATTGCAGCGTATAAGTAACGTTTTCATCATCAAAACCTGTAGCTATGGTATTTGGGTCATTTGCATCTTCAAAAACAACTGTTTGAGGGGCTCCATCGGCTACTTGAGACCACGTTCCTGTTTGTCCATCCACAGGAGTACTCCCTGCCATTTGCACTTCTATTCCTGTACATAAATCTAATTGATCTGCCCCTGCATCAACATCTCCATCTACAATTTCATCCGATACAGTTACCCTCACATCAGATTGTAACGTTTTATCTGGATTACAAGCCCCGCCAGCTGTATTTACCGTATATCTAAACACATAAATACCAGGAACTAAACCCGTTACAGAAGTTACCCTATCAAAGGGATTCACAAAATTTGCCGTACTAGGCCCTGTAAGTTGTGTCCAAACAGATTCTCCTGAATCTACATTATTTCCCGTAAGTTCAGTTTCAGTTATACCGCATGCTAAAGTTTGATTTGTCCCTCCATTGGCAGGTGTTGGTGCCTTAGAGATCGTAACATTTATTTCATCAGTAGCTACATCACATTCTGAAAGAATATCTCCCGTAACTCTTCTTCTAAAAGACAACACATACGATCCTGATTGTTCAAAAGTTATTTCTAAAGGTGATGAATTCGGAAAACTTTGATATGCGGTTGGATATGAGAAAGCTGATGGCGGACCACTAACAATACTATATTCATTTACACCATTACCTGTTGTGGCAAATGGAATACTTATAGTTTCCATACCACATTCTCCAATAATATCCATTCCGTTATTCACTTCTATAGCTAAGTTATTATCGCTATAACTAACCCTTACATTACTAGATGTAGAACACCCTGTTTCTTCATTTATAATAGTATAATTGAATTGATAGGTATTATTATAAGACAGACCAGTTACTGCCGTAGTAGAACTATTTGGATTAGAAATAGTGGCTGGTGGACCACTTGTTTGTGTCCATAATACTGTTTCTCCTGCATAATCAGGTTCGTTCCCTACCAAGGTAGTTTGTGTTACACTAGAATTACAAAATACTTGATTCCCATTTTGAACAGTAGCTTGTGTAACATCTTGTGAAGCTCCGTCAACAGTTATTGTTACCGTATCAGAACCATTTACACATGGCCCAGAAACAGTCCAACGAAATACATAAGTCCCTTCAAACAATCCAGTAACTTGTGTATTATTATCGTTTGAATTTACAATAGTAGGCTCACGAGTACCAGTTACAAATGTCCATGTACCCTGCTGTCCTCCTGTTCCATTTCCTGCAAAACTTCCGTTTAAATTAGTAGATTGAGATACAGTATAACAACTATTTAAAATTTGATCCGGACCAGCATCAACTGGTTCTACACCTCCATAATTTGTAATGGTAATTTCATCATAAGTCTCACATCTAAGACCAGGAGCATATTCTGGACCACTAATAGTCCACCGCAACGTGGTAGTTCCGGCAGAACCTTGAGACAAATCTAACGTTGTACTAGGAGCAGTAGCATTATTAATAGTAACCCCAGCACCATTATTACCTATAATACTCCACACCCCTGTTTCTCCTGCATTTGAAGGCGTATTTCCTGTAATAAGCACCCCTCCAGAACTATCAGGACAAGAAGTAATATCTGTACCAGCATTAGCTATAGTAATAGGTTCTACAGTTATAGTAACATCTTGAAAAACGGAAACACCATCCCCACACATAGCACTCAACCTAAAAGTATAAGTGTTCCCACCTATCATCCCTGTAATAGCCGTTTCTAAATTATTTGGATCTTCAATAGTAACTGCAGATCCGCTTACCTGACTCCAAACAGCACTACTATTTAAATTTCCTGCAGTAGAACCAGAAAGTTCAAAAGAAGTTATATCCCCACAAATAGTCTCATCAATTCCTGCATTAACACTACAATCTTGAGCATTTGCAGTAAATACACATAAAAATAAAACTAATAAAACACATAGTTTCCCTTGAAATTTAAAATGTTTACTATACGTTTTATAGGATACTGAAATTAAAGACAAAAAAGAAGAGTAATATTTAACCATGTAGATTATATTGACCTGTTAGTTATAAGTACTGATAGTTAACTTGATAAGCAGTAAAAATAAATAAAAAAAATATTTTCTTGCAAACAATGTAATATTAAACTACAAAATATAGAAAACTATCAATTATTAATTAATTATTTTAATAATCAAAAATATGTTCAGGGGAAGGGAAAATCTTATTCATCATAAATTTAAATAATTTTAACATCTAATTATAATAAAAATCAACTTTTTATTTCTTTGTCCTGCCTATATTTGAAAAAAATCAACGTTTAACAATTACTTACAATGAAAAAAATTCTATACGCAGGGCTTTTCTTCGCTTTTGCATGTAATAGTGCACAACAAAATGTTAGCACTAACTCAAACAGTAACACTACGGAAAAATCTGACCGAGTTACTTATGCAAACACTATTACTGAAGGCGAATTAAAAGAGCATTTGTACACCTATGCTTCAGATGAATTTGAAGGTAGAAATACAGGAGATGAAGGACAGAAAAAAGCTGTTGAATATTTAAAAAAGGAATATGAAACACTAGGAATTCCTGCTGCTCAAGGTAATGGCAACTACTTCCAAAATGTACCTCTTGAAGTTAGTGGTGTTCCTACTGGAGCTGTAACTATTGGAAATAACAATTTTAATTTAGGAGAAGGAGTTATAACTTTTTCCTCGGTAGCTAGCAAAGATTATGATATTGTATATGCTGGATATGGAATTGATACCGAAAAATATTCAGATTATAAAAATATTGATGTAAAAGGTAAATATATCCTAATTAAAATAGGAGAGCCAAAAACAGACGATGGTAACTATATTTTAACGGGAACAAAAGAACCAGGAGTTTGGTCTAATTGGAGAGAAACGCTTTCTAAAAGAATTGAAATTGCTACTGAAAAAGGTGCGGAAGGAGTTATTTATTATGATGATGCTTTTTACGATCGTGCTATTAGAAGATACCAACATTCTCTTGAATCAAATGGTGGCGGACAAATGAGCCTAAAAAGCGATGCTAAAAAAATAGCTGCCCTATTTGTTAATAAAGAGGTAGCTACAAAAATCTATAAGAACGTTGATACAGAAGTTAAAGCTAAATCTTTAGACGAAACTATTAAATTAAATGTTGAAAACGCTACAAAAGAAATTTCTTCTGAAAATGTTGCCGCACTAATTAAAGGTAAAAGTAAACCAAATGAATACCTAGTTATCTCTGCACATTTAGACCATGTGGGAGTGGATGCCGATGGAAATGTATTTAATGGTGCCGATGATGATGGAAGTGGAACTGTTGCCATTCTTGAAATTGCTGAAGCCTTTAAAAAAGCTGCAAATGAAGGAAATGGCCCTGAACGCTCTATTTTATTTTTACATGTTACTGGAGAAGAAAAAGGATTATTAGGTTCTGAATATTACTCTGAACACCCAATATTTCCTTTAGAAAATACAGTTGCCGATTTAAATATTGATATGATTGGTAGAATTGATCCTAAAAGAGAAGGCGATAGAAATTACATTTATTTAATTGGTTCTGATAAATTAAGTACTGAGCTACATGAGATTTCTGAAGATGTAAATAAAAAATATGCTAATATAGAATTAGATTACACCTATAACGACGAGAACGATCCAAATCGTTTTTACTACAGAAGTGATCATTATAATTTTGCTAAACACAATGTGCCTATTATCTTTTATTTCAACGGTACGCATGCAGATTATCATAAAATATCTGATACTCCAGATAAAATAAATTACGATTTATTAGCTAACAGAGCTAAATTGGTGTTCCAAACAGCTTGGGAAGTAGCAAATAGACCAGAAAGAATTGTAGTTGATAAAGCAGTTCCAACTAAATAAACCCCTCATTGAGGGTTTTATTCCCCAGAGTCTGTCCTGAGTATCTTGAAGGGTTCTACGTCGAAATGGACTAAATTATTCCCTTTTGAATACCTTGTAGGCTAGTCTTGAGGTAGTTGATATAACTAAGCACAAGTTTTTAATACTTTGCAAAATCTATAAAAAAAACCTGAGCAATTCTTGCTCAGGTTTTTTTATTCTTCAAAAGATTATTTTTTAAAACCTGCTCTGAAATTATCAAAGGGCAATCCCTCGAAATATATAATAATTTTTATTTACATCCTCCAGTAAATCCAGTAGCATCAAATTTTGTTCTAATTGCTCCTTGATTTTGCCCCTGAACAGCTTGAATAATTAAATCGTTAACTCCACTTCTTTTTGGGCTACAATATTCAAATAAGTAATAACTTTTAGCTTGTCCAGCCACATTATCAGAGATTTCTTCAAAAGTATCTTCCAACTCATCTTTGTTGCTTGCAAAAGCAGATGCAGTTTTCCCAATTCTCTGTAATACATCTTCATCTATTTCATCTCCTAAACCTATAGTGAAAAAAGAAATATTGTCATTCGCATTTTCAACAGTACTTAAAGCTGTACCTTCATCTACTCTAGCGGCTTGATCTGTTCCATCGGTAAAAATAACAATAGAAGAAGCAGCTAAAACATCATTTCCTTCATTTTCATTTAAAATATCAGTAGCAATTTTTGTAGAGTTTACTACTGCTCCATAAAGGTTGGTGGAAGGATCGTTACTTATGTCTGTTGTGATGCCATCTACAGCCATTTTTAATTCTTCTCTATTGGTAGTTAACGGATTTAACTCATGTAATTGCTCTTCCCCATCAAACCAATAAATAGCCATTTTATACTGTTCATCTGCAACTTCAGGCATTACTTCATCTATAAAACTAACAGAAGCAGCTTTTAATTCCTCTAAACTAGCACTCAAAACACTATTACTTAAGTCTAAAACTAAAAGTGTATTGGTATTAAATATTTGGGTATTTGGAGAAATTCTTCCATTAGATTCTGATGGAGAAATTGCTCTTGGACAATCGTCGTTTGTTCCTTGCTCAAATATATTAAAGTTATTAGCTTGAAGATTTGGAACTGCATTTCCTTCTGTATCATTTACCTTAAAAAATACAGACACTTTCCCTGGAAGAGTTTCATAGGTATCTTGAATGGTAAGTTTTAAAGTAGCTTCTTCAAAACCTAAACAGTTTGGAATTTCCGCAGAATCATTATAATCATCATCAGAAGAACCACAAGCTACAAGCAAACTGGTCACGCATAAAAAACTCACTATTGTTTTAAATAATTTCATTTGTTTCGTTTTAATTTTAAAAATTTTATTTGAATTTCTATTCCCCTATTTATACGATTATAAATTGTAAATAGACGTTTTAAAAGTGTTTTATCACTAGGCATTAAACGTAAAAAAGAAATTAAAATTATATAGGCATACTAAATGTTTACTACCTAAATAATACTGTTGGGAAATGAATATTACCCATAGATAAAGTAGCTCTATTTACAAATGAAGAAATTATTTTTAAAACCTTACTAATTAGGTTTTTATAAACAGAAATCTAGTATTTTTGATCTAAAGCATTGCTAAACTTAGAAAAATCATCTGTTTCTGCCATTTTTCTAATTTTATCAGCATCAAAATTTCCTTTTAAATAAAGTAAAGAATTATTAGAACCGTTACTGTTATGAAGTATAATTTGTTTAATTGTATTTCCTTGTTCTTTTACTGAAAGAAGACTACGGGTGTTATCGTTATTTTTTCTAAAAACATCGGAATAGCCACTTTTTGTAATCTTATCTATTTCTGTATTTATTTGCTGATTTCTAAGGGAAGAACTGCTAGGAAGATTCATGTATCTAATGTCTGATACATTTCCAATCAATTCATTCATTTCTGGAGATAGGTTTCCTAATAGGGAATACATAAATTTCGGAACTTGAACAGCTGTTACATTGGTGTCGTTCTTATGAGCATCGTAAAAACTTTCTACACTACTTCCACAAGAAATAAATAACAAAATGAATCCAGTAAATAGAATTTTTTTCAGCATGATGTATCTTTTTTCTAAAGATAATAAAAAATTAAACACATGCGTCCCAAAGAGAATCCTTTGGCAATGGAGCTATAATGCTTATTTTTTCTTTTTTTACAGGATGTTCAAATTCTAATTTTCTTGCATGTAAATGAATACTACCGTCTTTATTGCTTCTATCAAACCCATATTTTAGGTCGCCTTTTATCGGACTTCCAATCGAAGAAAGTTGTGAACGAATTTGATGATGCCGTCCCGTTTCTAAATCAATTTCTAATAGATGATAGTTATTTAAACTTTGTAATACCTGATACTCTAAAATTGCCTTTTTACTGTCTGGCACTTCATTTTTATGCGCATACGACTTGTTTTGTTTTGGATTACGCTTCATCCAATGCACCAACTTATCGGTTGTTTTTTCTGGTTTATTCTTTACAATTGCCCAATAGGTTTTTTTAGCATCTTTATCTTTAAAAAGCTTATTGAGTCTGGGTAAAGCCTTAGATGTTTTTGCAAAAAGCACAATCCCAGTTGTAGGTCTGTCTAACCGATGTACAACTCCCAAATATACATTTCCAGGCTTATTGTACTTATCTTTTATATATTCTTTTACAACTTCAGACAGTGGGGTGTCGCCAGTTTTATCGCCTTGTACAATATCTCCTGCACGCTTATTTACCACAATAATGTGGTTATCTTCAAATAAAACTTGTAAGTTATTTTTATTAGAATGCAATGCCATGTGTTGCGTTAATTTAATCCCTCATAGAGGGTTTAATTCTTCAAAGCCTTTTGAATTTATTAAAAGGCTCTGCGTTGAAATGAGTTGATTTTACTTCGTTTAAATACCTTTCCCTAACTTTGCTCTGACAGGTTTCAAAAAAGGTAATTGATTGCAATTCTTATAACCTAATATTGCTCATCATCATTTGGAAAATCCTTACTTTTTACATCGTCTACATATTGAGAAATAGCACCCGTCATCTCATCATATAAATTTAAATAACGTCTTAAAAAACGTGGATGAAACTCATGTGTCATTCCCAACAAATCGTGTAATACTAAAACCTGACCATCAACGCCGTTTCCAGCACCTATTCCAATAATTGGAATAGAAACCGACTCGGCAACTTCTTTTGCTAATTTTGCTGGAATTTTTTCAAGCACAATAGCAAAACAACCTGCTCTTTCCAACAGTTTAGCATCTTCTATTAATTTAAGAGCTTCTTCTTCTTCTTTAGCTCTAACGGTATAAGTTCCAAATTTATAAATAGATTGAGGAGTAAGACCTAAATGTCCCATTACTGGAATTCCAGCATGGAGAATTCTTTTAATAGATTCTTTTATTTCCTTCCCTCCTTCTAATTTTACAGCATGTGCGCCGCTTTCTTTCATAATCCTAATTGCAGAACGCAAAGCCTCTTTTGGATCCGATTGGTAACTCCCAAAAGGTAAATCTACCACTACCAAAGCCCTATTTACAGCTCTAATTACCGAAGAAGCATGATAAATCATCTGGTCTAAAGTAATTGGAAGCGTAGTCTCGTGTCCTGCCATTACATTACTTGCAGAATCGCCAACTAAAATAACATCAATTCCAGCACCATCAACAATTTTTGCCATGGAATAATCGTAGGCTGTAAGCATTGAGATTTTCTCATTATGCTCCTTCATGTCGATAAGCGATTTTACCGTAATTCTTTTATATTCTTTTTTAGCTACTGACATTTGTTCTAATTTAAGCGATAAAATTACAGTTTTCATAACAGATTACCCATTTATATTTAAAAATTTAAAGATTGAAGGATTGAAAAATTGAAGAAGACGGAAGGCGGAAGTCAGAAGATTAAGAATTCGATAATTTACACAATCACAACTCTGTCTCTCTGAACCTTTGCATCTTTGAGTTGAAATTTAAAAATTTAAAGATTGAAGGATTAAAAAATTGAAGAAGTCGGAAGACGGAAGAAAGAAGACGGAAGGCAGAAGAATTCGATAATTTACACAATCACAACTTTGTCTCTCTGAACCTTTGCATCTTTGCATCTTTGAGTTTAAAGCTTACAGCATATAGCTTATAGCATAAAGCCTTCCGACTTCTTGTATCTGTGACTTAATCTTAAAAAATCTTCACATAATTTTTTTTAACGCTATAAAACTTCGCTTTTAAGTACAATTACAATAAATTTGAGTTTCTTATTTAAAACAGCTAATTATAATCTATTCAAATGAAAAAACTCTTATTACTATTTTTATTAGTTTCCTACAGTTGCTTAAAAGCACAATCGGAATATAGTGTTGCCGATAATTATAACAAACAAGAAGTTATGATTACTATGCGAGACGGCATTAAACTCCATACAACTATTTACAGTCCTAAAGACACTTCTAAAAAGTATCCTATTTTAATGCAGCGCACTCCATATAGTTGTCAGCCATACGGAGAAGATCAATTTCGTTCTAAAATAGGTCCTAATGAAACCATGATGAAAGAAGGAAATATCATTGTTTATCAGGATGTTCGTGGACGTTGGAACAGCGAAGGGATTTATGATAATATGCGTGCTTTTATTCCGAATAAAAAGAAAAAAGAAGTTGATGAAGCTTCCGATACCTACGATACTATAGATTGGTTGGTAAAGAATGTAAAAAACACAAATAAAAATGTGGGTGTATGGGGAATTTCTTACCCAGGATTTTATTCAACATATTCTTTATTGAGTGAGCATCCAAACCTAAAAGCCGTTTCACCACAAGCCTGTATAGCTGATTTCTTTTTTGACGATTTTCACCATAATGGGGCTTATTTATTAAGTTATTGGAGAGCTACTGCCCTCTTTGGATATGAAAAAGACAAACCAACAACCGAGTCTTGGTATAAATTTCCAGAATTAAATACAGAAGATCAATATCAGTTTTTTTTAGATGCTGGTCCACTATCTAATTTAGATGAATATTATAAAGAAGATAATGTTTTTTGGCAGCAATTGAAAGATCATCCAAATTATGATGAGTTTTGGAAGTCGAGAGGCATTATTCAACATCTAGAAGATATTAAACCAGCAACTATGGTTGTTGGAGGTTGGTTTGATGCAGAAGATTTATATGGACCGCTTACTACTTATAAAACCATTGAAAAAACTAGCAATAACTATAACACTATTGTTATGGGGCCATGGAGTCATGGAGATTGGGCGCGAACAAAAGAACGCCAGGCAATTGGAAATGTTTATTTTGGAGATAATATCTCTAAGTTTTTTCAAGAAGAAATAGAAACAAAATTCTTTAATCACTTTTTAAAAGAAGATGGAAAAGGCTCTTCTGGACTTCCAGAAGCTTACGTTTATGATACAGGAAGAAATGAATGGGAAACCTATGATGTATGGCCACCAAAAAATATTGAAGAAAAAACATACAGCTTAGGACAACACCAATCTATGGGAGAGCTAATGACAATGCAATACTCTTACGAAGAGTTTGTAAGCGATCCGAGCAAACCTGTACCGTATAGTGAAGATATTAAAATGGTCTTTACTCCTAGAAAATATATGACCGACGATCAACGTTTTGCTGCTCGACGTCCAGATGTGTTAGTTTTTGAAACTCCCGTTTTAGAAGACGATATGACAGTTATTGGAGATATTATGGCAAAGCTGAAAGTGTCTACTTCTGGAACAGCTGCAGATTGGGTAGTTAAAATAATAGATGTTTTCCCTCCAGATGCTGAAGATTATGAAGAAACACAAGATTATTTAAAAATGGATAATTACCACATGATGGTGCGTAGCGAAGTAATGCGTGGTCGTTTTAGAAATAGTTTTGAAAATCCTGAGCCTTTTGTTCCAAATGAAGAAACTGCTGTAAACATTAAGCTCCAAGATATATATCATACATTTAAAAAAGGACATAAAATGCAAGTGCAAATTCAAAGTACTTGGTTTCCTTTAATCGATATTAATCCGCAAACATATGTAGATAATATTTTTATGGCTAAGAAAGAAGATTTCAAAAAGCAAACACATAGAGTTTACAATTCCTCTAAAATCGAATTTAAAGTTTTAAATAAATAAACTTATAAAGTTTCAAAAAATAAAACAGCCCGCTTTAAACTAATTTTAAAGCGGGCTGTTTGTTTGTAACTATAATGTAATTAAGTTTTAAAACTGAAAATTTGTTTGCCACGAATTCACTAATGCATTAATTAGTATTTAGTACAAAGTATTAAGATTTTTTTTATCCATAAATCTATGAGTGAAAATAGTACTAAGTATTCAGTATACAGTATTTAGAAACTCATTCAAGCATTATCCGTGCATCTGTGGCTAAATTCATAGAAACTGAAAATTTGTTTGCCACGAATTCACTAATGCATTGATTAGTATTTATTTAGTACAAAGTAGTAAGTAGTAAGATTTTTTTATCCGTGTATCTGTGGCTAAAAAAGAATTAATCAAATTACAGGAGTAAAACTAAAAAAGGCTTCCTTTTCAGGAAGCCTTTTACTTTTAGGGTGGAAGACCGGTTTCGAACCGGCGACCTCTAGAACCACAATCTAGCGCTCTAACCAGCTGAGCTACAACCACCATTTAATTGCGGATGCAAATGTAATTCATTTTATCACTTCTGCAAAGAAAAAATAAACTTTTTTACACTAAATTTCCTAACTCATTCACTCCCAGCAATCTTTCTACAGTAAAACCTTCAGCGTGCTCCACGCCTATTAATCTCCCTAAGTCTTTCGCTCGATAATCTAGACTATCAAAAAAGTTTTTACTTGTAATTGGAGTCTCTGGTTCTTTACTATTTGGATCAAAAAACTGAGAGCTATACGCTTTAATAGCTTCAATTTTAACATCAATATAACCTGTTACATTCACTACAAAATCTGGTTCTATATTTTTCCATTGAATATAATGATACACATATTTAGGTCGCCAAGCATCTTGATTTTTACCATCCAAAGAAGTTTCAATCTTTTTTAATCCACTTAAAAAACAAGCATCGCTCACTAATTTACTTCCTTTACCATGATCTATATGTCTATCGTCAATAGAATTACAAATTACAATTTCAGGCTTGTATTTACGGATCATTTTAATTACTTCTAATTGATGCTCCTTATCGTTTACAAAAAAACCATCTGCAAAGCGTAAATTCTCTCTTACCTCTACTCCTAATATTTTTGCAGCAGCAGCAGCTTCTTCATCCCTAATTTCAGCAGTTCCTCTAGTCCCTAACTCTCCTCTAGTTAAATCTACTATCCCTACTGTTTTTCCTAATCTTATTTCTTTTGCTATGGTTGCACCACATCCTAACTCTACATCATCTGGATGCGCCCCAAATGCAAGTATATCTAATTTCATGTATCTATTTTATTATTTTTAACGGTTACATGGAACACCCAAATAATCATTTCTCTGTGTCTAAATTCAGACATGGATGTTTCATTTTATAACGTATCTTAATTATTTAGTCAAAAATACATCAATCCTTTTTAAATCCCTCATAGTGGATTTAATTCCCCTAAGTCTGTCCTGAATTTGCCTAAGGTTTTACGTCAAAATGAAAATAATATTTTATTCTGAACAACTCCCAGGATGGCACAACTAGCTTTACATTCATAGGCTTCAAGCTAATCAACTAAAAAAGCTAAACAAAATAGTTTTTATTGTTCAGCTTTTTACAAATAATTGTTATTTATTAGAATAGTTTAGAATAAAATTATTCAGGATGCATAAATTGTTGCTTCCCTAATAATTCTTCTTCACTTTCTACATGGTCATCATCTGGCACACAGCAATCCACTGGACATACTGCAGCACATTGAGGTTCTTCATGAAAACCTTTACATTCTGTACATTTATCTGGAACAATGTAATAAATTTCGTCACTTACTGGATCTTGTGCATCGTCAGCATTTACTGACTTTCCATCAGGAAGTACTACGTCTCCATTTAATGATGTTCCATCACTATATCTCCAATCGTCTGCCCCTTCATATATTGCTGTATTTGGGCATTCTGGTTCGCATGCTCCACAATTTATACATTCATCTGTTATAATAATAGCCATAATTCTACTTTTTCATTTTTTATTGTACTTGCGACAAAAACAAGTATTTATTCTTCTATCGTCGGATTTAAACTTCTCTCCTTTCAAAATAATTTAATAAGAATAAAAGTACGCCTCGGTTCTATTGTGTAAATTTGCCATGTCAAAAATAAAGACAAACAAAATCTTAACCAAATATAATGAGTGACATTCACAACAGAATTGATGCTTTTGTTAAACTTGGTGCTTTTATAGCCCAATTTACTAGCAATAAGAAGCCTGAATTTAATAATGATAAAGAAGCTGATTTTTATGATGGTTTTAAACATCAATTAAAATTAGCACAAGAGCATAATACTTGGTTTACAAACAATAACATACAATTTGCCTTACAAAATTGGGCAGATGCTTTAACCGAATCCAATTTAAAAAAATGGTTGTCGGCATATTTAATTGACGAGGTAACGCCTAAAAAAGTGGCCATTATAATGGCTGGTAACATTCCATTAGTAGGCTTTCACGATTTTTTATCGGTATTAATTATAGGGCATGAAGTTCTTGTAAAACAATCGTCAAACGATAAACATTTACTCCCCTATCTAGCAAAATATTTAGAATCTATTGAGCCTAGCTTTAAAGGAAAAATAACTTTTACCGAAGAACAAATGGAAGGTTTTGAAGCTGTTATTGCTACTGGAAGCGATAATACTTCTCGTTATTTTGAATATTATTTTGGAAGCAAACCTAATATCATCAGAAAAAATAGAAATTCTGTTGCTGTTCTTACCGGAAAGGAAACTAAAGAACAATTAGAGGCTTTAGGAAAAGATATCTTTACTTATTACGGACTTGGATGCCGAAGTGTTTCTAAGTTATTTGTACCTAATGGTTATAATTTTGACGACTTTTTTAAAGGAATGTTTCCTTATGGGGATATTATTCATCAAAATAAATATGCTAATAATTACGATTATAACAAGGCTGTTTATTTAATGAGTCTCTTTAAATTATTGGAAAATGGTTTTTTAATGCTGAAAGAAGACAAAAGTTATGCCTCTCCAATTGCAACCGTATTTTACGAAAAATATGATGATATGGATTCCTTAAAAGAAAGACTCACTGCAGATGAAGATAAAATACAATGCATAGTGGCTGATAATCTTTTTGACAATGAAGTTAATTTCGGACAAACACAACATCCTAATTTGTGGGATTATGCCGATGGAGTTGACACTATTAAATTTTTATTGAAATTATAAGTTTTTTATTCCGAATTTATATTTATTTAACCTTATTGATTAATCTCTCCTAGGAAGAAATAAGATAGCTAGGAATCTGGGTCATAATTAAAATCAATAAAGTGTAAATTTAATGGGTGTAATTTTCATAAAACCTACTAAAAAGATAGGCTAATTGCTTAATTATCTAAAAATTAGCCTTCCCTACATCTCTTTATACAAATTAAGGAGGCTATAGCAACACTCTAAAGTTTTAACATATCGAACATTAAGTATCTAACAACTCCTTTATTTTTGTTAGCAATCAAACAAAATTATTATACTTTTGATAACAGTTTTTCTTTCAGAAATTAGCAACTTTGTAAACAGTAAACACAACTAACTATTGTATGAAAAAGCATAATTTTAGTGCAGGACCCTGCATTTTACCGCAAGAGGTATTAAAAAAAGCTTCAGAAGCCGTTATCAATTTTAATGGTTTAGATTTATCACTTATAGAAATATCACACCGTAGCAAAGATTTTATTGCTGTAATGGATAAGGCTCAGGAATTAGCTTTAGAACATTTAGGGCTTCAAAATAAAGGCTATAAAGCGTTATTTTTACAAGGGGGAGCAAGTTCTCAATTTTTAAATGTTGCTTATAATTTACTTAATAAAAAAGCAGCTTATTTAAATACAGGAACTTGGTCGTCTAAAGCTATTAAAGAAGCAAAATTATTTGGAGAAGTTGTAGAAGTAGCTTCTTCTAAAGATGCCAACTTTAATTACATCCCAAAAGGCTACAGCATTCCTTCAGACATTGACTACTTTCACTGTACCTCAAACAATACTATTTTTGGAACACAGCTAAAAGAATTTCCTGAGGTTTCCGCTCCGCTTGTTTGTGATATGAGTTCTGATATTTTTTCTAGAGTTTTAGATTTTTCAAAATTTGATATTATCTACGCTGGAGCTCAGAAAAATATGGGCCCTGCGGGAACAACACTTGTAGTTGTTAAAGAAGCTATTTTAGGAAAAGTAGAAAGAGCTATTCCTTCTATGTTAGATTATAGAGTACATGCAGAAAAAGACAGTATGTTTAATACGCCTCCTGTTTTTGCAGTGTATGTTTCTATGCTTACCCTTCAATGGTTAAAAGACCTTGGTGGAGTTTCAGAAATTGAAAAAAGAAATAATGCTAAAGCAGCACTTATATATAATGAAATTGACAGAAATCCATTATTTAAAGGATTTGCTGCAAAAGAAGATCGTTCTACAATGAATGCTACTTTTAACTTAGTAGATGAAGAAGCTCATAAAGCAACTTTTGACGCTTTAGCTAAAGAAGCTGGATTAAGTGGAATTAACGGTCACCGTAGTGTAGGTGGATATAGAGCATCAATGTATAATGCTTTACCGATAGAAAGTGTTCAAGCATTGGTTGATGTAATGCAAGCACTTGAAAAACAAGCTTAAAAATTAATCACAATACAAAAATTTACTTTGATTAAGGAAAAGAAGCTAGTGAGACATTAAAAGTATTTAAAATCTATTGTTAGCAATTAAATCTTGATTATTAAGTAAATTCAATAAAAAATAAAAAAATGAAAGTATTAGCAAACGATGGTATTTCTCAAAGTGGGATCGATGCTTTAAAAAGCAAAGGTTTTGAGATTATTACTACAAAAGTAGCGCAAGAACAACTTGAAAGTTATATAAACGAAAATAATATAGATGCGCTTTTAGTGCGTAGTGCTACTAAAGTACGTAAAGAATTAATAGATGCTTGTCCCTCTTTAAAACTTATTGGTCGTGGTGGTGTTGGTATGGATAATATTGATGTAGCCTATGCAAAAGAAAAAGGACTGCATGTAATTAATACTCCTGCCGCTTCTTCTGCGTCTGTAGCCGAATTAGTTTTTGCACATTTATATGGAGGTGTTCGTTTTTTATATGATGCCAATAGAAATATGCCTTTAGAAGGTGAAAGTAAATTTGGGCAACTTAAAAAAGCATATGCTGGTGGCGTTGAACTTAGAGGTAAAACATTAGGAGTTATTGGTATTGGTAGAATTGGGCAAGAAACCGCTAAAATTGCATTAGGAGTTGGAATGAAAGTTGTTGCTTTTGATCCATTCATTGAAAATGTAACGATTCCTGTTGAATTCTTCGACGGACAAAAAGTGGAATTCAATATTAAAACTATTTCTAAAGAAGACGTTTTAAAACAAGCCGATTTTATAACCTTACATGTTCCTGCACAAAAAGAATATGTATTAGGTAAAAAGGAATTTGCTCTTTTAAAAGATGGTGTAGGAATAGTTAACGCCGCTCGTGGAGGTGTTATAGATGAAGTTGCTCTTGTTGATGCATTAGATAATAAAAAAGTTGCTTTTGCAGGAATTGATGTATTTGAAAATGAACCAACGCCAGCTATTAAAGTATTGATGCATCCAAGCATTTCTTTGACTCCGCATATTGGAGCTGCAACTGCGGAAGCTCAGGATAGAATTGGAGTTGAACTTGCAGATCAAATTGAAGCATTGCTGAAATAATCTATTACAAAATAAATTTAAAATTGATAAAAATCAGCTTATTATATAGAAAAATAAACAATACGCTATTTTGATAAAGCGTTAAATTTTCTATATTTTAAAAAAAGTCCTTCCATAGCGAAGGACTTTTTTTGTAACTTGTTGGAGATTATAACCTTTAAAAATATTTCAAATGTCAGGATTAGCATCTTTATTAGATAGCGATATAGGTCGCCAAATTATTGGAGGCATAAGTAGCGAAACAGGAACTTCAGAAGATAAAACTTCTAACCTTTTAGGCATGGCACTACCTCTATTAACTGGGGCTATGAAAAAGAACGCAACAACTCCTCAAGGAGCAGAAGGACTTATGAATGCTATTAATAACAAACATGATGGTAGTATTCTGGATAATTTAGGAGGCTTCTTTGGAGGAGGAGTAGATCAATCTGCTATTAGTGATGGTGCTGGAATTTTAAGTCATGTACTTGGTGGAAATCAACCCAATGTTGAAAATGCTTTAAGTAGCAAAACAGGGATTGATGCTGGTACAGTAAGTCAGATTCTAAAAATGGCTGCTCCCTTAATTTTAGGTTATTTAGGGAAACAAACAAAGCAAAGTAATGTTAGTGGTGCTAATGATATGAGTAGTCTTTTAGGCAGTATGCTTGGCGGACAATCTCAAGAAAACCAAAGTCTAATAACCTCTCTTATTGACAGTGATGGCGACGGAAGTGTTTTAGATGATGTGGCAGATATGGTTATTGGATCTAATAAGAAAAAAGGCGGAATTGGCGGAATGCTAGGAAATTTTTTTAATAGCTAAACCCACAATTCAATAAAGACTTAGAAAGTCAGGTTTCAATAAATCTGACTTTTTTTGTATCTTTAAAATAAAACCCCTCTCAAAAATCAACTTAATTCATTTCGACAGAGCGTCGGGGAATTAAACCTTTTAAAAGGGATTAAAACTTTATTTCTGATGAGATATATTTTCACCTTTTTTGTTTTATTCTTCCTACTTTGGTCATGTTCTTCAACTAAAAAAGCAACAACAACTTCCGAAGAAAATATGGAATTAAATATTTCTGATGAAGAAAAACAAGCTTTTAATGCCAAAGGAGCTCAAGATACAGTACGTATTGCCGATGAAGAAACAGCATATGAAATTATAATAATAGACCCTGGTTTTAACAGTTGGCTCTATAGTATTGCGCAGCCCGAAGGCTATTATTCTCAAGAATTCTTAGAAAGTAGAAATAATATTTATGTAATTAATTGGAATCAACGCGTATTAAATCCACAACGCTACAATCCTAATTTATATGAAATGCAAATAGATTACAGTCCAAATATTGATTATGGATATGAGGTAAACTATAAATTATATAATTACTTTTTATATTTTCAACGTAAATACAATCAGCGATTGGGTCCTTTTTATCCAAGAATAAATTAAGAGGGCATTCGTTTTAGACTAAATTATTAGTATGTAGTACAGAGTATTGAGTATTAAAAAGTTTTTATCTGTGGCTGTAAAAGTATTAAGAAGTTTTATCCATGAATATGTGGCTAAATAAGACATATAAAACCTAAAAAAGACCACTTTTTCAAGTAGTCTTTTCCTTTTTTCTTAAGCAATTAATTCCCAACTTACGGTAATAAAACCGTATTGATAACATGTATAACCCCGTTAGACTGGTATACATCTGCAATGGTTACTTTAGCTTTATTTCCTTTAGCATCCATAATCCATAACTTTTTTCCTTTTTGCATTACTGTTAACTCTTCTCCGTTTACTGTTTTAAGCATAGCTTTTCCCATTCCATTTTTTACAGCATCCATCAACGCTTTTGCATCCATTTTTCCAGCAATAACATGGTAAGTCAAAACTGCCTGTAGTTTTTCTTTATTTTCAGGCTTTAGAAGCATTTCTGCAGTTCCTTCAGGTAAAGCTTCAAAAGCTTTATTTGTTGGAGCAAAAACAGTAAATGGTCCGTCAGACTGCAAAGTTTCTACTAAGTCCGCAGCTTTTACTGCTGCAACTAAAGTTGTATGATCTTTAGAGTTTACCGCATTCTCTACAATGTTTTTTGTAGGGTACATTTCTGCACCACCTACCATTTTAGTTTCTTGTGCTAAAACAACTGTAGATGCTAGAACAAATACTCCTAACAACATTCCTTTTTTTAAGTTTTTAATTTTCATAATGATTTTTTTGTTTGTATTTTCTTTCAATCTCACTTACGTAAGTTTATAGATTAAGGTTTTATGGCAATACATGATTTTCTAATTATTTAACAGAAACACCACTTAAATAGCTAGCTATAAGCACTCTATTAAAAAACATATTTATTAAATTTGAAAATAGTTGAACAATTGAAATTGAAGAATGATGCTGAAAACAACCAATATAGAAGAGAAGCTTCAATCCTACAGAAACAAAACAAGCAATGAAGAGAATATCCTTTTGCAAGTACATTCTATTTTACAAAAAGATGCTACCCATATAGCTCAAATAAAAAGTAACCTTGCAGCTACTACCAAAAAGAATAATGCCTTCAAAATTGATTTATTAGATGCTAACAAAATTTATCACATAAGTCAAATTAAAAAAATATGCATTGATTATAGATTACGATTTTTAAGTTCTAAATATTTTAAAGGACAAATTCCACAAGAAGCAATTTCAGCTATAAAGGAATTAGAGAAATTACATCAAACTACTATAAACGGACATCAAATAATTGCTCCTTCTAAACTTTTTAAACTTGAAAATGCAGATGATCCCCTACTCTTTGCTCCCATAGGAAACGATTATTATTATTTAATATATAAATGGGGGAACGATCTGCATCCGCTAAGAAAATTAGCTGTAATGCCGTTTAAAAATCTTTTTAATCTTATCATTTTAATACTTGGACTAAGCTTTGTTGTTGCAAAGTTGATCCCAATGGAATTATTTACAAGAGAAAAAAGTAGCGTCTATTTTTTAGTGCTCTATTTTTTTATATTTAAAATGATAGCTAGTATTACATTGTTTTATGGAGTTGCATTGGGGAAAAATTTTAACAATGTGATATGGAAAAATAAATATTTTAATGCTTAGCTTTAAGTTATGGAAAACAAAGATTACATAAGAATATTTACTGGGAGTGATATTCAAGGTACTTTTATAAAAAGTAAACTAGAAGAAGTTGGAATTAGTCCAATTATAAAAAATGAAACCGAATCTGCTAGATTAGCTGGTTTTGGTCCTTCCATAGTAAATCAAATACAGATATTTGTTCATAAAGATGAGCATACTGCTGCATTAGAAATATTGGCCACTGTTGATGGTGGAGTTAATTAATCGTCTTTTTAAAATATAAAAAACACTAGGCTGTGTAAAAAGTAATTAAACTCTAAATACCATCCTGATCTTGAAATATAATCCTGAGCTTGTCGAAGGATTCTTTTGAGTGCTAGCTACTTGAAAACTTCGACAAGCTCAGTTCGACAAACTCAGTTTGACTATTATAAATTACTTTTTACACAGCCTAGTGTTTTAGTTTTGAAACTTTTGTTGAATTACAAAATATAATCTGTACTAACAAAGTTAGAAGCTTTACTTCCTAAGAGATCATTTAAAATACGATTATTGTAATCGTTATCTTTAGAAGCTACAAAGGTTCTAATTGAAAAAGAACGTAATGCATCATGCACACTTAAAGTTCCTACAGCAGAGTCTTTTCTTCCTGTAAATGGATAAACATCTGGTCCACGTTGACAAGAACTATTTAAGTTTACTCTACAAACTAAGTTTACTAAAGTATCTATTAGTGGCGCCAATGTACGGATATCCGCTCCAAATAAACTTACCTGTTGCCCATAATTAGAATTAGCAATATCATCCAAAGGCTCATCTATATTTTTAAAAGGAACAATAGGAATAACAGGGCCAAATTGCTCTTCGTTAAAAACCCGCATTTCTTTATTTACAGGGTATAAAACGGCAGGAAAAATATAGTTATCGGTAATTTTTCCTCCTTTTCCATTCACAACCGTAGCTCCGTGTGCTTTAGCATCTTCTATTAACTCTTGAATGTAGTTTGGTTTTTCAGGCTCTGGAAGTGGTGTTAATTTAGCGCCATCTTCCCACGGGTTTCCAAACTTTAATTCGTCTACACGCTTAGAAAAACGTTTATTAAATTCTTCTATAATATCTTCATGAACATACACTAATTTTAAAGCAGTACAACGCTGCCCATTAAAAGAGAGAGTTCCAGCAATACACTCGTTAATAGCTAAGTCTAAATCGGCATCTCTTAAAACAATTGCAGGGTTTTTAGCTTCCAAACCTAAAACTAAACGCAATCTATTTTTATGAGGATGCTGATCTTGCAAAGCAACTGCCGATTTACTGTTTCCAATAAGCGCAAGTACATCTACTCTTCCAGATTTCATAATTGGTGCTGCTACCTCTCTCCCTCTACCGTAAACTATATTAACCACTCCTTTAGGAAAACTATTTCTAAAAGCCTCTAAAAGCGGCGTTATTAATAACACCCCATGCTTTGCTGGTTTAAAAATTGCAGTATTCCCCATAATCAATGCTGGGATTAATAAGGCAAAAGTTTCATTTAGCGGATAATTGTAAGGTCCTAAACAAAGTACAATTCCTAATGGTCCACGACGGATATGTGCATAAATACCATCTCGCTTTTTAAAATTAGCAGAATCTCTATCTAATTGCTTATAGTCTTCAATAGTATCATAAATATATTCTACCGTTCTATCAAACTCCTTCTCCGAGTCTGGTAAATTTTTACCAATCTCCCACATTAAAAGCTTTACAACTTCCTCTCTTTTGGTTTCCATTTGCTTTACAAACTTCTCCATACAAGCAACACGATCTGCAACCTTCATGGTTGGCCATAAACCTTTTCCTTTATCAAAAGCTTTTGCAGCAGCCTCTAATGCTTCGTCAGCTTCAGGCTCGCTCATATAAGGAATACTTCCTAAAAGTGTAGGCTTATAATCTTCTGTAGAAGAAATTGTAGAATACACTTCAGTAGTTTTTCCTGTCCATGGTTTTAGTTGCCCTCCCACCAAAAATTTATTTTGATGTACGAGTTCCGTTATTTGGTATTTTTCTGGTATTTCATTAAAAGTTTTGGTTTCCATAGATTATTTTTTTTAAAGACAGTATACTGCCATTACAAATAGTACCGCTAAAGTTCGGAATTCTAGCATTAAATATCAATATATTTAAGCAGTAATAACTTTATATTAAGATTGCTTTATACCAAATATTGAAAAAGGTCTGGTTTATTATTTAAATACTCTCCAAAGAAATTTTTAGATTTCATTCGTTCAATTAGCGGATCTAAATCGGATGGATTTTTCAACTCAATCCCCACCACTGCTGGAGCGTTTTCTTTCGCATTTTTTTTGGTATACTGAAAGTGAGTGATATCATCCGTTGGTCCTAAAATTTCAGCAACAAACTCCTTTAAAGCTCCTGCTCTCTGAGGAAAACGAATAATAAAATAATGCTTTAAATTTGCGTATAATAAAGCTCGCTCTTTTATTTCCGCAGTTCTCGTAATATCGTTATTACTCCCACTTACTACACAAACAACATTTTTACCTTTCAGCTTATCTTTAAATTGTTCTAAAGCAGAAAGAGTTAAAGCGCCTGCTGGCTCTACAACAATTGCATCTTTATTGTATAAATCTAAAATTTCCTGACAAACCTTTCCCTCTGGAACCGTAATCATTTCATCTAATAATTGCTGACAAATAGCAAAGGTACGGTCTCCCACACGTTGAACTGCAGCGCCATCCACAAATTTATCAATCTCTTGTAGCTCTGTATTTTTTTTATTCTGAAGCGAAGTTTTCATCGAAGGAGCCCCCATAGGTTCTACCCCAATAATTTTAGTTTGCGGAGAAAGAACATCAAAAACACTTGCCAATCCAGAAGCCAATCCACCGCCACCAATGGCTACAAAAACATAATCAATCCTCTTTTTTGTCTGTTCTAAAATTTCAAGACCAACTGTTGCTTGTCCCTCAATAACTTTTTCATCATCAAAAGGATGTACAAATGTTTTTCCAACGCGTTTACATTCTGTCATTGCCGCCTTATAAGCATCATCAAAGGTATCTCCTTCTAAAACAATGTCTATATAGTCTTCTCCAAACATTTGTACTTGCTCAATTTTTTGTTGAGGCGTGGGAGCTGGCATGTAAATAGTACCTTTAATTTTAAGTTCTTTACAAGAAAAAGCTACTCCTTGAGAATGGTTTCCTGCAGAAGCGCATACAATTCCCTTTTCTCTTTCTTCTTTAGTTAGCGAACTAATTTTATTATATGCCCCTCTAATTTTATAAGAACGTACTACTTGCAAATCTTCTCTTTTGAGCATGATATTAGCATCAAATTCTTTAGAATATCTTAGGCTATGTGTTAAAGGCGTAACTGCTGCAACCCCATTGAGGGTAGCAGCAGCTTTTCTTACATTTTCTAATGTTGGCATGTAAACTGTTTTTGTTTCCATAATTATTAGCGTATCTAAAACTCTCCTAAGGATTAAAATTTTAGATGATTTTTAGATTTTCCATACGTTGCCTTTTCTTTCTTGAAGGCTCCTTATGGTTAATTAAACAATCTTTTTCATAGCTGTCATAGAAGTACGCAACCAAGCTCCTACTTCTTCTACAGGGTGATTACGAATTTGATCGTTAATTTCTATCAACTCCTTATTATCAACTCCATTTGTATTTGAAAAAGGCTTGCCAATAATGTTAGTATCAACCTTTTTCATAAAATCGGTTAATAATGGTTTACATGCATGATCGAATAAATAACATCCATACTCTGCTGTATCAGAAATTACTCGATTCATTTCAAATAATTTCTTTCTCGCAATGGTATTTGCAATAAGCGGTGTTTCGTGTAACGATTCGTAATATGCTGATTCTTCAATAATTCCGGCTTCAGTCATCGTTTCGAAAGCTAATTCAACTCCTGATTTTACAAAAGCTACCATCAACACCGCATTGTCAAAGTACTCTTGCTCAGAGATAGCAACATCTGCTGCTGGTGTTTTCTCAAAAGCAGTTTCTCCAGTTGCAGCTCTCCAAGTATGTAAGTTTTTATCGTCGTTAGCCCAATCTTCCATCATTGTTTTAGAAAAATGGCCACTCATAATGTCGTCCATATGTTTTTGGAAAAGCGGACGCATAATTTCTTTTAATTCTTCTGAAATTTTAAAAGCTTCAATTTTAGCAGGATTTGACAAACGATCCATCATATTGGTAATCCCACCATATTTAAGAGCCTCTGTGATAGTTTCCCATCCGTATTGAATTAATTTTGAAGCATATCCAGGGTCGATTCCTTTTTCTACCATTTTATCAAAAGATAGAATAGAACCGGTTTGCAAAAGACCACAAAGAATGGTTTGTTCTCCCATTAAATCAGATTTTACTTCTGCAACAAAAGAAGAACGCAATACGCCTGCTTTATGTCCACCAGTTGCAGCAGCATAAGCTTTAGCTTGCTCTAATCCTTTTCCTTCTGGATCATTCTCTGGGTGTACCGCTATTAAAGTAGGAACTCCAAAACCTCTTTTATATTCTTCTCTAACTTCTGAACCAGGACATTTTGGCGCCACCATAATTACGGTAATATCTTCACGAATTTTCATTCCTTCTTCAACAATATTAAATCCGTGAGAATAAGATAAAGTAGCTCCTTTTTTCATTAAAGGCATAATAGTACTTACCACATCTGTATGTTGCTTGTCTGGCGTAAGATTACAAACTAAGTCGGCTGTAGGAATTAACTCTTTATAAGTCCCTACTGTAAATCCATTTTCTGATGCATTTACAAAAGATTGTCTTTTTTCTTTGATTGCCCCTTCACGTAATGCATAGGAAACATCCAATCCAGAATCTCTCATATTAAGCCCTTGATTAAGCCCTTGAGCACCACACCCTACAATTACTACTTTTTTACCTTTTAACTTTTCTACACCATCACTAAATTCTGAAATATCCATAAATTCACATACTCCCAATTGCTCTAATTGTTGTCTAAGTGAAAGTGTATTAAAATAATTTGCCATTTTGTGTTTATTAATTTTAGTTGTTTTTATTTATTGTCTCACTAAATGAGATTTAATTCTCCGATATTCTACATCGAAATGAATTAAGGTTGTTTCTTTTAAATACCCCGTTAGGATTGCCACGAGGTAGTTTTATTTTATTGATATTGAAATTCTTTTAAAATATTAGAAATTTGCATTTCTGATTTAGAGACTGAAATTCTCCCAGAACGTACAAATTGCATAATCCCATATGGCTTTAACTGTTCGTACATCTCTTCAATTTCTTCGCGTCTTCCCGATTTAGAAATCACAAAAAACTCTGGAGAAACAGTTACAATTTCTGAATGATTATCTTTTATAATATTCTGAATCTGACGTTCATCAAACAACAAATTAGAAGCTATTTTAAACAAAGCTGACTCCTGAAAAATAGTTTCTTCATTTGTATGATAATACGCTTTAATAACTTCAATTTGTTTTTCAATCTGACCTACAATTTTACGTACCCAATCTTCCGTAGAATAAATAACAATTGTAAATTTAGAAACATCCTCAATCTCTGATTTAGAAACATTTAGACTTTCTATATTAATGTGTCTCTTTAAGAATATTCCTGATATTCTATTTAATAATCCTACATTATTTTCAGAATAAACCGATATCGTATATGTTTTATTTTCTTCCATTATTATTTTAGTATTAAGTAGTCGGGAAAGTGTTGAATTATAATTTTCAGTAAATAACAGTTGCTCGTTATCATTCTATTTTTAGAACTTTTTTAACCTTCAACTTTACAAACTTTAAAACTCTTTCAACCTCTCCCTTTACAAACTCATCTCTTAACTTAAACGAATATCTGAAACCGAAGCTCCTGTAGGAATCATCGGAAACACATTATCTTCTTTTTCTACACCAACTTCTAAGAAATAAGCATCTGGAGATGCCATCATTTCTTTAACTGCTGCTTCTAAATCTTCTCTTTTGGTAACTTTTTTAGCTTGAATATGGTATCCTTCAGCAATGGCTACAAAATTTGGATTAGTCATTTCTGTAGAAGCATAACGCTTATCAAAAAACAACTGTTGCCATTGGCGAACCATTCCTAAAAATTCGTTATTTAATACCACTATTTTTACTGGAACTTTAGTTTGAAAAATAGTTCCCAACTCCTGAATAGTCATTTGGTACCCACCATCTCCAATAATAGCTACAACTTGTCTTTCTGGAGCTCCCATTTTTGCTCCAATTGCAGCAGGAAGTGCAAATCCCATTGTTCCTAATCCCCCAGAAGTAATATTACTTTTAGAAGTATTAAATTTTGCATATCTACACGCAATCATTTGATGCTGACCCACATCTGATACAATTACAGCTTCATGATTGGAGGCTATATTTATTTGTTCGATAACTTCTCCCATTGTTAAACCTTCTTTCTCTGGGTGAATATCGTTTTTGATAACCTTATCAAACTCTATTTTATAGCGGTCTTTAAACTCATTATGCCATGCTTCGTGTTTATTTTCTTTCACCAAAGGTAATAAGGCACTTAAAGTTTCTTTTACATTTCCTAAAACAGGTACATCTGCATGCACATTTTTATTAATTTCGGCAGGATCAATCTCAAAATGTATCACTTTAGCTTGCTTTGCATAAGTAGATAAGTCGCCCGTTACCCGGTCATCAAATCGCATTCCTAAAGCAATTAGCAAATCACATTCGTTTGTCAATACATTTGGCGCATAATTTCCGTGCATCCCTACCATTCCTACATTTAAAGGATGTGAAGATGACAAGGCAGAAGCCCCAAGAATAGTCCAAGCTGCAGGAATTCCAGATTTCTCAACAAAAGATTTCAATTCTTCTTCTGCTTTTCCTAAAATAATTCCTTGTCCCCAAACAATCATTGGTTTTTTAGCACTATTAATTAATGCTGCCGCTTCTTCAATTTTAGAAGGATTTAAGGTTGGATTTGCAGTATAACTACGAATAGCAGTACATTTTTGATAATCAAAATCAAACTCCTCAAATTGCGCATTTTTGGTAATATCTACCAAAACAGGACCTGGGCGACCAGATTTAGCAATATAAAATGCTTTTGCCATAATTTCTGGTATCTCAGAAGCCTCTGTAATTTGATAGTTCCATTTAGTTACTGGTGTTGATATTCCAACGATATCGGTTTCCTGAAAAGCATCAGAACCCAATAAATGACGAGCAACTTGACCTGTAATACAGACCATTGGAGTGGAATCTATTTGAGCATCTGCAATTCCAGTAATTAAGTTAGTAGCTCCTGGTCCAGAAGTAGCCATTGCCACCCCTACTTTACCAGAAACTCTAGCATAACCCTGTGCAGCGTGCGTAGCACCCTGCTCATGCCTTGTTAATACATGATGAAGCTTATCTCTAAATTTATAAAGTTCATCGTAAATTGGCATTATGGCTCCTCCAGGATATCCATAAATAGTTTCAATGCCTTCGGCTAACAAACAGTGTATTACTGCTTCAGCACCCGAAATTCTAATCTTAGTTCCGGTCTTACTTTCTTCTTTTTTCAATGTCTTTACTTCCATAAGTACAATCTATTAGTTGCCAACTCACGCTGCAATTATCAAATTGATGTTAGTCTTTTCTAAAATTCATCGGTAACGCACCCTTTTGAGGCAGAAGAAACCGTTTTAGCGTATTTATATAATGCTCCGTTTGTAGCTTTTAATGCTGGGGCTTTCCATTTTGATTTTCTTTCTGCTAATTCATCGTCAGAAATTTCTATGTTAATGGTATTGTTTACTGCATCTATTGCAATAATATCTCCATTTTCAACCAAGGCAATATTTCCTCCTACTTGAGCTTCTGGAGCTACATGTCCAACTACAAAACCGTGAGAACCTCCAGAGAAACGTCCGTCAGTAATTAAAGCTACCTCTTTTCCTAATCCAGCTCCCATAATAGAAGAAGTTGGTTTAAGCATTTCTGGCATTCCTGGTGCTCCTTTAGGACCTTCGTAACGAATAATCACTACATCGCCTTTTTTCACCTTCCCAGTTTTAATCCCCTCATTTACGGCAATTTCACTATCAAAAACATTTGCAGGTCCTGTGAATGACAACCCTTCTTTTCCAGTAATCTTTGCTACTGCGCCTTCTGTTGCTAGGTTTCCAAAAAGTATACGAATATGACCAGTATCTTTAATTGGCTTATCTAGGGTTCTTATAATATCTTGTCCTTCAATTAAATTAGGAACATCTTTTAAATTTTCAGCTAAAGTTTTACCAGTAACAGTTAAACAATCGCCATGCAACATATCATTCTCAAGCATGTATTTTAACACTCCAGGAATCCCTCCTATTGCATGTAAATCTTCCATTGAGTATTTACCGCTTGGTTTTAAATCGGCTAGTAAAGGAGTATTATCACTTATTCTTTTAAAATCTTCTAAAGTAAAATCTATTTTAGCTGATTTAGCTATTGCCAAAAAGTGAAGTACTGCATTGGTAGAACCTCCTAAAACTGTAACAAGTCTAAAAGCATTTTCTAAAGACTGTTTTGTAACAATGTCCGAAGGTTTTATATCATTTTCTAAAAGATAACGTAGCGCTTCCCCTGCCTTAACACATTCTTCTTCTTTTATATTTCCGTTACTAACTGCTGGATTGGAAGAATTAAATGGCAACGACATCCCCAAAGCTTCAATAGCAGAAGCCATTGTGTTTGCAGTATACATTCCTCCACAAGCACCTGCTCCAGGGCATGCTTTATGTACTACTTCTTTAAATTCAGATTCATCTATAGTTCCAGCTACTTTCTGTCCATAAGCTTCAAAAGCAGAAATAATATCTAACTTTTTACCATTATGACATCCTGAAGCTATTGTACCTCCATAAACCAATACAGAAGGTCTGTTTAAACGCAACATCGCCATTAAGGCTCCAGGCATATTTTTATCACACCCAACTACAGTTACTAATCCGTCATAACTCATTGCCTCTACTACAGTTTCCATAGAATCTGCAATAATATCTCTTGATGGTAATGAAAAACGCATTCCTGGTGTTCCATTAGAAATTCCATCACTAACTCCTATGGTGTTAAAAATGAGTCCGACTAAATTGGCATTTTCTGTTCCTTTCTTAACATGGGTTGCTAAATCGTTTAGATGCATGTTACAAGGATTCCCCTCATAACCTGTACTAGCAATACCTACAAAGGGTTTTTGTAAATCTTCATCAGTTAAGCCCAAAGCATGTAACATTGCTTGTGCAGCTGGTAGCGTTGGGTCTTGTGTTACTTGGTGACTAAATTTTTTTAAATTCACTTTATATGTTAAATTTTCGAGTATTATTTAATATTATTCAAAATTATACTATTGTTTTTCTAATTTTTCCCTTATTTCCTTTTTAACTTTAAATCCAATCTTCTTTATAAATAACTATTGTATTGAATACCAACTACTTAAATACATATTTTTAGGACATTCAACGCCTTTATTTTATGAATTTATACTTGTTTTTTCCTAAATTTTTAAAAGTTTATTATATCATTATCAGAAATAAAAAAAGCCTGTATCTAGCATTGATACAGGCTTTTTTTAATCATAGCAATTGTATCAACTCAAATGGAGTTCATAATAATACTAATGACTATAATAATGTTTTGTTTCATACTGTTTCTTTTTACATCTATATGCTTAGATTTTTTAAATGAAAAATATTTAATTTATTTCTCCCCAAAATCTTGAACATAAAACCACTTAGTGGTATAAAAAAAGCCTTCCAAAAAGGAAGGCTTGCTATATTTAATAATATACACTCCTTCCCTATCCCAGTGGAATAATCACTGCGACTTGAATAGAAATGATATTAATTATTTGCTTGTTCATCACTACAATATTAGATATAATTTCTAACTTGAAAAAACTTTTTTTACAATACTATAAATGAAAAATGACATTAAGAAGCTTATAGATGCTCAGAAATCGTTTTATAATGAAGGTTTTACAAAGGATGTGCCTACTCGGAAAAATATTCTCAAAAGACTAAAATCAGAGATTAAAAACCGAGAAAAAGACATTTGTGATGCCTTGTATGCTGATTTTAAAAAATCGGAATTTGAAACCTTATTAAGCGAAACTCAATATATTTTAGGGGAGTTAAACGATGCCATAAAAAAAATTCATTCTTGGACAGGAGAAAAAACAGTAAGCGCATCACTCATTAACTTTCCTTCTTCTGCTAAAATTATAAAAGAACCTTATGGAACTGTATTAATTATTGCTCCATGGAATTACCCTTTTCAATTAGCCATTTCTCCCTTAATTGGAACTATTGCCGCAGGGAATACTGCTATTATTAAACCTTCTGAATTAACTCCAAATACAGCTACTATTATTTCAGAAATCATAAAAGCTGTATTTCCAGAAAATTATGTAAGTGTAGTTCAAGGAGATAAAGATATTTCTACAGCTCTCCTACAAGAACGTTGGGATTACATATTTTTTACTGGGAGTCCGCAAGTAGGAAAAATAGTATATCAAGCGGCGGCAAAGCACCTAACTCCTGTAAGCTTGGAATTAGGAGGTAAAAACCCATGTATTATTGATGAAACTGCAAAATTAAAGCAAGCAGCAAAAAGAATTGTTTGGGGTAAGTTTCTTAATGGCGGACAAACATGTATTGCACCAGATTATATTTTAGTTGCCTCTAATGTTAAAGACAAATTAATTCAGCATTTAAAAAATGAAATAATAGCTGCTTATTCTGAAAATCCAAAAAATTCTTCTGATTATCCTAGAATAGTAAATAAAAATAATTTCGACAGACTTTCTAAATTAATTAATAATGAAGACATTGCTTTTGGAGGAGTTATTGATAAAACCGATTGCTATATTTCTCCAACCTTAATAAATGAACCAAGCTTAGAAAGCGATCTTATGAAAGAGGAAATTTTTGGCCCTTTACTTCCTATTATTAGTTATAATTCAGAAGAAGAAATCCAAAGTATCATCACCTCTTATGAAAAACCCCTTTCTTTATATGTTTTCTCCAATAGAAGGCAATTTTCTAATAAAATAATGAAACAATTCTCCTATGGTGGAGGCGTAATAAACGACACTATAGTCCATTTTTTAAATAAGCGCCTTCCTTTTGGAGGTGTTGGACATAGTGGCATTGGTGCATATCATGGCGATTTAACTTTTGATGTTTTCTCACATCATAAGTCGGTTGTAAGAAGAGGCACATGGCTTGATATTCCCTTAAGATACGCTCCTTATTCCAAAAAAATGAAATGGATAAAAATCTTAGAAAGGTTAAGGTAATTTCTCAACCACTCTTATTGTAAATACTGCTTCATAAATATCACAATTATGCTTTTTATTTTGAAAAGCATCTTATAAATAGTAAATTGTAGGTTGTTGATAATCAGAACTATTAAACTTTGGTAAATTATATCAGGTTTGAAGCATTCCACTACCGGTATCCACAAATAATGTGGATACCCTTAATTTTTTGTGCCTTTTTACTATTTACAAATTGTTCTCCCAAACTAGATCCTGTTGAGGCTCCTATAGACAATCCCGAAGCATTTACACAAACAGGATCTCAAGTAATTCCTGAAAAATGGTGGACTGTTTTTGAAGATGAAAAATTAAATATCCTTATTGATTCTGCACTTAATCAAAACCTAAATCTTGCCGCTACATGGGAACAGGTTATGGAAGCACAAGCAATTAGAAGAAGTGAAGCTTCCTTTCTTTGGCCTCAAGTTGAAGCTAATCTACAAACAGGAATTAGCAGACCACAGCCAGATTTTGCTGGTGGTGAAAATACTCAATTAGGACTTTCTGCTTCCTATGAGTTAGATTTATGGGGAAGGCTAAAATCAAGTAAACAAGCTGCGAATTTTCGCTTAGAAGCTTCATTTTTTGATTACCAAACTACCGCAATGACACTTTCAGCTGAAATTGCTACCACTTGGTTTCAATATTTAACTGCCTTAGAACAGCTAAAACTAGCCAACAAACAAATAGAAACTAATGAGGATATTATGAAGCTAATACGTGTGCGTTTTAGTGGAGGTACTATCCGTGGCGCAGATATTTTACGACAACAACAGCTTTTAGAAGCTACACAAAATCAAAAAATTGTTTATAAAACTAATGTTGAATTACTAGAGAATCAGCTTTCTGTATTATTAGGAAAACCTCCACAAAATAATCTCGAAATACAACCAAAAGGTCTCCCTGAACTCCCACAGATTCCCGAAACTGGCTTGCCATTGGACCTTGTTAGAAGAAGACCCGATGTTCAACAGGCTTACAATTTGGTGTTGGCGGCCGACAGAGATATGGCTTCTGCTATTGCAAGTAAATACCCTAGATTAACACTAACCACAGGAACACAATTACGCTCCAACGATTTTAATAATTTATTTGAAGAATGGGCGTATACACTGGGAGCAAATATTGTTGCTCCTTTAATTTATGGTGGAAGACTTAAAGCAGAAGTAGATAGAACAGAAGCTGTAAAAAACCAAATGCTATATCAATATGGGCAAACAGTTTTAATAGCCTTTCGAGAGGTTGAAGATGCATTGATACAAGAGCAAATGCAAAGAGAACAAATAGCAATATTGGAGAAGCGATTAAACTTGGCGCAAAAAACAAATCGGCAATTACGAATTGAATTTGTAAATGGCCTGAGTGAATATTTAGATGTTTTGTTAGCCTTAGACCAAGAACAACAATTGCGTAGAGATGTACTTTCTGCAAAGCAAGAATTAATAAATATCCGGATCTCTCTTTATCGTGCACTAGCCGGAGCATTTGAAACAGAACGGGAAAATGAATTAGAAGAATAACTAGAAACTATGAGCAACAAAAAGGTCATTTTTATATGTTTGGGTATTTTACTTACAGCTATTGTAATCACTTCCATCATTTTCTTTACCGAACCCACAGCAAAAAGTGAAGGTGCTGTAAAAGAATCAGCGATGTTAGTAAATGTGGTTACCGCTGAAAAAGGCAATTTTAAACCTACCATCGTAGCAACAGGCACTGTTCGCCCAGTAGAAGATGTTGTTATTAGTCCTCTTGTAAGCGGACAAGTAACACAAAGGGCAGCCCATTTCTCTCCTGGAGGTTTCCTAAAAAAAGGAGCTATTTTATTGCAAATTGATCCTTCCGATTATAAAAACATTTTAGAACTCCGAAAAAGTGAACTTCTACAGGCACAAACCAATTTAGAAATTGAAATGGGTCGCCAAGTAATTGCCGAGCAAGATTTGCAACTTATTGAAGGAGATACACTCTCAAAAAAACAACAAGACTTAGTTTTAAGAAAACCTCAATTAAATGCAGTAAAAGCAACTGTTATTTCTGCACAAGCTGCGGTAGATCAAGCACAATTAGACTTAGAACGTACCATGTTACGTGCTCCTTTTGATTCGCATATCATTAACCAGAATGTTACTGTAGGCTCTCAGGTTGCGCCTGGAGATAATCTTGGTCGTTTAGTAGGTACAGATTATTATTGGGTGGAAGTGACTGTCCCTTTAGGAAAATTAAAATGGCTCTCTTTCCCTAATTCAGAAGAGAAAAATGGCGCTAAAGTTAAAATTAGAAACGTTACTGCTTGGGCTGAAAACGAATATAGAATTGGGTACTTAGATAAACAAATTGGGGCTTTAGACAATCAAACTCGTTTGGCAAGAGTACTAGTACGTATTCCTGATCCTTTATCGCATAAAAAAACTTCAGAAGGTAATCATAAATTGATTATCGGTTCTTTTGTAGAAGTTCAGATTGAAGGAGAAACCGTTGAAAATGTTATTCGGATTGATCGAAATTACATCAGAAATAACAATACCGTTTGGACGATGGAAAATCAGAAATTAACCGTAAAAGAAGTTTCCATTGTTTTAACAGATGCCCACCATGCCTATGTTGAAAGTGGAATAGAAAACAACGCTAAAATAGTTACTACAAATTTAAGTACTGTAGCATCTGGAATTCCACTACGAACCGAAGCAGATTCTTCTAAAACCAATAATAACCAGCAAGAAGTAGAATAATGGCAGAAAAACAAGAACATCCCAAGGTTCGAAAAGAAGGAGCTATAGCTTATATGGCTCGTAATTCTATTGCCACCAATCTTTTAATGATTGTGCTTATTGGTGCTGGTATTTGGACTATGTATAACATCCAAAAGGAAGTATTTCCACAGTTTCAATTGGATTTTGTGGAAGTTAATGTGGCATACCCTGGTGCTGCTCCCGAAGAAGTAGAACAAGGAATATTACTCCCAGTAGAAGAAGCCATTCGCGGGATTCAGGGAATTAAAGAAATAACTTCTACTGCAGAAGAAGGTGCTGGAAATGTTTTAATAGAACTGGTTGCCGGTAGTAATAGAATGAAGGCCTTTCAAGATATAGACCAAGCAGTAAATCGTATTCGTACATTTCCAGATGATATTGAAGAACCCGAAGTGGCACTCCAAGATCAACAACGAGATGTGATGCAAATAGCCTTATATGGAGAAATTGATTTTTGGAATTTAAGAAAACTGGCAGAGCGACTCCGAAATCGGTTTCTCAGCAATCCAAACATCACTCAGGTAGAATTAGGCTATGTACCTGAATATGAAACTCGTATTGAAATATCACGACATAATCTCCAGCAATATCAATTAACTTTAGGGCAGGTAGCAAATATTATTGCCAATAGCAGTGAGGATGTTCCTGCTGGAGCTGTAGAAACACAAGCGGGAGAAATTCTTCTGCGAATGCAAGAACGTAAGCAATGGGCTAGGGAATTTGGAGAAATTACAATTATATCATCTCAATCTGGAGCACAACTCAAATTGGCTGATATTGCTACCATTACAGACGGTTTTGAGGAAACTGGGTTTCATGGTCAGTTTAATCAAACTGCATCTATCGACCTTGAAATTTTTCGTGTGGGCGATCAATCGCCTTTGGATATAGAAAAAACAGTACTGCAAATTCTCAACGATTTTCAATTACCTCCAGGGGTGAAATATCGTATCGATTCTAATCGGGCAGAAGACTATAGAGAGCGACTTTCATTACTTACAGAAAATGGAATCATGGCTATTTTTATTGTTTTGATTATCCTTGGTCTCTTTTTGGAATACCGACTCGCCTTTTGGGTGATGATAGGAATGACGGTTTCTTTTATTGGAGGAATGATTTTTTTACCCCTCATTGGTGTTAGTATCAATATGATTTCCATGTTTGGATTTTTAGTGGTAATGGGCATTGTTGTAGATGATGCCATTGTAGTTGGTGAAAATGTATACGAATATAGGCAACAAGGTCTTAGCCCTATTAAAGCAGCAATTGAAGGTACTAAAGATGTTTCTAGACCAGTAGTTTTTAGTATTATAACAACCATCATAGCCTTTGTTCCTTTACTATTTATGCCTGGGGAAACAGGGAAGTTTTGGAAGCCACTACCAGCTGTGGTTATTGTAATTCTAGCAGTTTCATTGCTAGAAGCTTTATTTATACTCCCCTCCCATTTAGCACACCTTAAAAAGAAAAAGAAAAAAGGATGGATTTTAAAACTAGAAAATTGGCAAGGAAAATTTGCCCATGGCTTTAATAAAATAATAGACACCTATTACCGCCCGTTTCTAGACAAATGTTTAAAATTTAGATACGTTACTTTAAGTATCGCAATTGCAATTCTTATTATAGTTGGAGGTTATGGGTATAGTGACCATATGGGAATGATTATGATGCCAGAAGTTGCTGCTGATGAAATCGAAGCTGGGGTAAGATTACCTGTGGGTACTACTCCCGATCAAGCTGAAGCTGTTGCCAAAGAAATTACATCAGCTACACAACATATGTTTGACGAACATAATTTATATGAAGTTGCCGAAGGTATAAAAACCAATGTTCGGGGACAGAACTTTATAGATGTTGAAATTGTAATGCTTCCTCCGGATCAACGTGATATGACAGCTGGCGAGGTAATTGAATTGTGGAGAGATAATATTGGAGATATTACTGGCGTAGACCAAATAACTTTTGAAGCAGAGCGCGGCCCTGGAGGGGCGCAGCAATCAATTAGCGTTGATTTAAGTCACGTAGAAATAGAAGTTTTAGAACGAGCAAGTCAAGATTTTGTAGAAAAAATGAGAGCCTTTGAAAATACCCGCGATGTGAACGACAATTACAACAAAGGTAAATTACAATATGATTTTAAACTTTTGCCAGCAGGTAGAAACTTAGGCTTAACCTCTTCTGAAGTAGGACGACAAGTTCGAAATGCTTTCTTCGGGGCTTTGTCAATGCGACAATTACGGACTATTAATGAAGTAGAAATACGGGTTAAATTACCACTCCATGAACGTAAAGATATTCAACACCTAGAAAATCTCCTTATAAGAACCCAAGATAGCATTGAAGTTCCATTATTGGATATAGTCGAGGTTACACAAAAAGAAGCCTTTACTAGTATTAATAGAAGAGATGGGAAACGTGTGGTTACGGTTGGTATGGATACAGAACCAGCAAATACAGTAGGTAGGGTTATGGAACGAATTAACCAAGAAGTATTACCGCAATTACGTGCCGACTACCCTGGGTTAACATGGTCCTTTGAAGGGAGTCAAGCCGACATGCGAGAATCTACAGAGACCTTATGGAGCGGGTTTCTAATTGCCATGATGCTAATTTATGCACTTTTGGCAGTAGCTTTTAGTAGTTATATCCAACCTTTAGTAGTAATGATGGCCATTCCTTTTGGGACTGTTGGAGCCGTTATCGGACATATTTTGTTAGGATACGACCTTTCTTTAGTCAGTTTAATGGGAGTTATTGCACTTTCTGGAGTGGTAGTAAACGATTCTCTCATTATGATTGATTATGCCAACAATCAACGTAAAAATGGAAATTCTATCTATGAATCGATTCACGAAGCTGGACTTCGTAGGTTTAGACCCATCATGTTAACCACCTTAACTACTTTTGGAGGTCTAACGCCTATCATCCTAGAAAGTTCCAGTCAGGCTTTTTACTTAATTCCTATGGCTATTTCTTTAGGCTTCGGAATTATTTTTGCAACTTCCATTATTCTAGTTATTGTTCCTTGTTTATATCTTATTCTTGAAGATGGTAGATTGATGTTTCTAAAAAGAAAAACAGTTCAACGTGATGAATCCGTTTTAGAATGATAAACTATAAAAATGCTTTTAAATATATTTTTAGAAAAAATTCATTAATGTCCGAGTAAAAATACAAGACCACTTCGCTGCAAGAGAAAAGAACAAAGACTAAATCTTAACTATTACAACATGAGTAGCTTAAAGAAACAACATTACTAAGCTCCTCTTTTTATTCATTTTTATTAATAGCAAGGGGTCTTCTATTTTGAAAACCCCATTTAAACCTTGATATAAGAGGAGTTCAACAAATTCCATAAACTTTTATCGGACAATAATAGAAAAAAAATCAAAAAAAAGAGGCTGAATTCTAAGTTAAAAAACAAGAAAATTCAGCCTCTGCTATTCTATCAGTATAAAGAGTGATACCACTCAAACAAGTGTAATTACTTAGCTCCCCACTCTGCTAATGAGTCTTGGTTTAATTTAACATAGTCTTTATTTCCTGCTTTTTCAGCAGCAGCCAACGACTGTTTTGCAGTTTCTATAGCCCCGTTTGTATCTCCATTTTTTGCTTGGATAAGAGATTTTTGTCGCAACATCCAAAAAGGAGGTTCATTTTGCATAGAAATTGATTTATCAATCCACTCTTGCGCCTGATCTAAATCCTTCCCTTCTTGTAAATAATAAACAGCCGCCGCATAATAATCGCCTGCCTGAGGTCCAGCCATTACCTTTTCTATGCTAGCCATAGCTTTGTCTACCGTTGGAACTTCAAATGGCACTTCAACATAAGTACTCTCCCAAACAATCCCGAAAGAAGCGCCATTGTTTGATAAATTATCTACATCAATAGTAAATGTTTCCACTTTAAAAGGCAATTCGTAAGTTTTTGCAGTAACAGAAGCTACTACCTTACTAGCATCCCATTTTTCTGGATTCCCCCAATTATTGGTATCACTATAAAAATAAACTTCCCAAGAATCTTTATTCGGCTTAGAGTACAAAGCATAACTTCCTTTTTTTACTTCCTTCCCTCCTATCATAACATCATCACTAAAAGTAACAATTGTATTTTGATTGGCGCCTGTTCTCCATAATTCTCCATAAGGAACAAGATCTCCAAAAATAGTTCTTCCACGCATAGATGGACGTGAATACGCTACAGTAACATCTGTTAAACCTACCTTTTGTTCCAATTTAGAAGTTGGACTCGGCTGCGGAGCTGTTACCTGAGCTTCCAATGCATATGACCCTATAAAAGCACATATTACAAGTATTATTTTTTTCATTTTAAATTATTTTTTAATTAGTTAGAACTCCTACGAATTTACATATTTAACAAATCTCATATGTTAACAATATCTTAAAAGAAAAGTTTAAATGCCATTTTTGTTTAAGTTTATTTATTTTTTGATAAACAAAATTAATACTTTTACTCAGTATTAAAAATATAAATACTCCCGACACTTAAACTTTATTTTTCAAGCTTTAACCTATACTTTGTGAGCTAAATCTAATATAGTTTACTTTTAATTTTTTAAAATGAAGAAATGTATTTCCATCTTCTGGTTTAGAAGAGATTTAAGACTAAATGATAATATAGGATTTTTAGAAGCATTAAAAAGTGGAAATCCAGTAATGCCTATCTTTATTTTTGATTCAAATATTTTACAAGAACTTCCTAAAAATGATGCTAGAGTAACATTTATACATGGAAGGCTTCAGGAAATGCGCATGGAACTTCAAGAAAAGTATGATAGCTCTATTGCTCTATATTTTGACACTCCCATTAATGTTTTTAAGTCATTAGTAAAGGAATACGATATACAAGCAATCTACACCAATCGGGATTACGAGCCCTATGCTAAAGAGAGAGATCAGGAGGTTTCTACATATGTATTGTCTAAAAAAATAGAATTCAAAACATTTAAAGACCAAGTTGTTTTTGAAAAAGATGAGGTAGTAAAAGACGATGGAGATCCTTATGTTGTATACACTCCTTATATGAAAAAATGGAAAGAGAATTTTAGCAAAAAAAATGTTACTTCTGTATCTTTAAGTGAATATTTTGATAAGCTAGTAAAGAACACAAGACTTCCACAATTAAACTTAACAGATATTGGTTTTAATAAATCTAGTATTGAAGTAAAGAACTATGATATTACACCTTCTATTTTAGATAATTATAAAAATTTAAGAGATTTTCCAGCACAAAAAGGGACTTCCAATATAAGTGTACATCTAAGATTCGGAACAATTAGCATTCGGCAAGCCATGCAAAAAGCATTGGAGGCTAAAGAGCATACTTTTTGGAATGAACTTATTTGGAGGGAGTTTTTTATGCAAATACTTTGGCATTACCCCGAAACAACACATAATGCTTTTCGTAAGAAATACGATAAAATAAACTGGAGAAATAACGAAACTGAGTTTCAAAAATGGTGCAAAGGAGAAACTGGCTATCCATTGGTAGATGCTGGAATGCGACAATTAAATAAAACGGGGTATATGCACAATCGAGTGCGAATGGTTGTTGCCAGCTTTTTATGCAAGCACCTTCTTATAGATTGGCGTTGGGGCGAAGCTTATTTTGCCGAAAAACTATTAGATTATGAGCTCTCTAGCAATGTTGGTAATTGGCAATGGGCAGCAGGAAGTGGCGTTGACGCCGCTCCTTATTTTAGAATTTTTAACCCTACTACACAGATTAAAAAATTTGATAAAGATTTAAAATATATAAATATATGGGTAGAAGATTTAAATGAACTTACCTATCCAGACCCAATTGTAGACCATAAAGAAGCTAGAGAACGGTGTTTAAAAGCTTATAAAGAAGCACTTAGTTAAGTCATTTCGACTGAAAGGAGAAATCGCATCAACAGAATTACAGAAATTTGATTGTTCTAGATTCTGTCGTATTCTTATAAAAAGTTCTATAAAGAAAACTTTCTTGTTAATGTTTAGAGCGCTCAATCCAAGCTGTTTTTGATAATGAGATGTCTCCCGCTGGTCGACATGACTGTGAGGTGAAAGGAGAAATCACATCCTGTTATTTAACTCATTAATATTTTCGGTGATGAGATGTCTCCCGTTGGCCGGCATGACTAAATTATATAAAAAAACAGAAAGTAAAAACACAAAAAAACCCTCCGAGTTGGAGGGTTTTACTTTTAAATGAATTGAAAAATTATTATTTCCCTTCCATTTTATCTTTCAACGCTTGAAGCTCAGCATTAGCATCACCAAGGGTTGTTTTTTCCGCTTGGTTGCTACGTTTTGCAGCAGCCTTAACGTTTTTCTCTTCTTCTGCTTTGAAGATAGCTGTATGAGAAGCTACTACTCTTTTGAATTCTTTATTGAACTCAATGATTTTGAAATCGGCAGTATCTCCTTTTTTCAACTTCTTACCATCTTCTTTCTCTAAATGACGAGAAGGTACAAATGCAACGATATCTTCGTTGAATTCGATAGTAGCACCTTTGTCTACAATCTCAGAAATTTCTGCATTGTGGATAGTTCCTTCAGCAAATTCTGCTTCGTATTTATCCCAAGGGTTATCTGTAGTTTGTTTGTGACCAAGGCTTAATTTACGTCCTTCAACATCTAATTCAAGAACTTCAACTTCTAATTTGTCTCCAACGTTTACAAATTCAGATGGGTGTTTAATTTTCTTAGTCCAAGAAAGGTCAGAGATATAAATTAACCCGTCAATTCCTTCTTCTAATTCAACAAATACACCAAAGTTTGTAAAGTTACGTACAATTCCTGTGTGCTTAGAACCTACAGGATATTTAGTAGTAATATCAGTCCATGGGTCTGGAGTTAATTGCTTAATTCCAAGAGACATTTTACGATCTTCACGATCTAAAGTAAGAACCACTGCTTCTACTTCATCTCCAACATTAACGAAATCTTGAGCCGAACGTAAGTGTGTAGACCAAGACATTTCAGAAACGTGGATAAGTCCTTCAACACCATCAGCTACTTCAATAAATGCACCGTAATCTGCAATAACAACTACTTTACCTTTAACTTTATCACCAACTTTTACTTCATCACCTAAAGCTTCCCATGGGTGTTTCTGTAATTGTTTAAGACCTAATTGAATTCTAGATTTGTTATCATCAAAGTCTAAAATTACAACATTTAATTTCTGATCCAATTCAACAACCTCATTAGGGTGATTGATACGAGACCAAGAAAGATCTGTAATATGGATAAGACCATCTACGCCACCAAGGTCGATGAATACCCCGTAAGAAGTAATGTTCTTAACGGTCCCTTCAAGAACTTGACCTTTTTCAAGCTGCCCGATGATTTCTTTTTTCTGTTCTTCGATATCTGCCTCGATAAGTGCTTTGTGAGATACAACAACGTTTTTGAACTCATGGTTAATTTTAACCACTTTGAATTCCATTGTTTTTCCAACGTAAGCATCGTAATCACGAATAGGCTTCACATCTATTTGAGATCCTGGTAAGAACGCTTCGATACCGAATACGTCTACAATCATACCACCTTTAGTTCTGCATTTAACAAAACCGTTAACAATCTCTGCTTTGTCATGTGCAGCATTAACTCTATCCCAAGCCTTGATAGTTCTGGCTTTACGGTGAGATAATACTAACTGACCAGTTTTATCTTCGCGAACGTCGATTAAAACTTCTACTTTGTCTCCAACTTTTAAGTTTGGATTGTAACGAAACTCATTTAAAGAGATTACCCCTTCAGACTTAGCGTTGATATCAATAATCGCTTCTCTGTCTGTTAAGTGAACTACAGTTCCTTCTACAACCTCTTCATCAGCTGTATCTACGAAGTTCTCTTCAACTAAATTTTCGAATTCTTTTAATTTAGCATCTTCAACTTGGTCAATACCTTCTTGGTAGTTGTGCCAGTTAAAATTTTGTAAAAACTCTTCCTGAGAAATAGTTTCTTTTTGTGCTGTGTTTTCTTTTGCTTCAGCCATGTTGCTGATAATAATTTGTATTCTGCTTTAAATCAAGAGGTTAACAACATTCAATAACAGAAGGTGTTTATATAAATAATTGATTTTCAATCCCTTTTCCCTCTTGGGGTTGCTAAAAAGGAGTGCAAATTTACAACTTAATTTTTGATTTTCAAATAATTACAAAGATAAATGTTTAAAGATTATGATTAATGTACAAGTGAAACATAAAACAGCTTCGCTAGATGAGCAAAGAACAAAGAATAATAAAATTATCTAGTCTTATTTTGTGTATTAAACTACTACAGATTAATAACGAAGAAAACTAAGGAGTAGTTAAGTTTTGATTATTGGGTAATTGGTTTTTTGTATAGTAAATGGAAAATTAAAATTAATAAGGTATATAGTATTCCTAAAGCTGCTACTCCCTTCCAATGAAACATTTCCCATAACTGAGCGCCTGTAATAGTACCAAGTGCTCCCCCAATAAAATAGATAACCATATATATTGTATTGATACGATTTCCTGCTTCTGATTTGCCAGAGAGAATAATACTTTGATTAGTAATATGCAAAGATTGGAGTCCCATGTCGAGTAAAATAACTCCGATAATCAGACCTATAATTGAAGCTGTAGAGAAGTAAAACACTAACCACGCAGCTATCATAATCAAAATTGCGATTAGAATTACTTTATTCTTATTGATACGGTCGCTTAATTTCCCCATTACATTTGCTGCCAATGCACCACAAATCCCCAATACTCCAAAGGTACCAGCTATACCACTACCATAATTAAAAACATCTTCTAGTAAAAAAACAAGAGTGGTCTAAAAAGCACTAAATCCTGCAAAACCCAATGCTCCTCGGAAAGATGCTAATCGCAGATTACTATCAGACTTAAAATAAAACCATAAAGATGTCATTAATTCCTTATACGTTCCTTTAAATTCTGAAGTAATTGCAGGAAGCTTATAATAAATTAATCCCCAATACAAAGCTACCGCCAAAGCTGCTATATAATACATAGAACGCCATCCAAAATATTCTCCTACAAACCCACTCATAAAACGGCTTCCAAGTATTCCAATTAACAATCCGCTCATGACAACGCCAATAGCCTTTCCTCTTTGGTTAGGATTTGCTAATTGAGCAGCCATTGGAACAAAAAATTGAGGAATTACTGAAGTAAATCCTATCAGGAAACTTGCTATTATTAAAACAACAAGAGAAGGCGCTATAGCGGCAATTAATAATGAAAGTATAATTAATATGAAGTCTATTAATATCAGTTTCTTTGTATTGAATTTATCGCCTAACGGAATTAAAAATAACAAACCAAAAGCATAGCCTACCTGTGTAAATAAAGGAATATTACTTACTTCTGATTCTGAAACTTGAAAACTACGTGCCATTAATCCAAGTAAAGGCTGGTTATAATAATTATTAGCTACTATTAGTCCAGCCCCAAATGCCATTAAATACAAAAGTGATTTTGGCAATCCCTTATTCTCACTCATCCATTTCTTACAATTTATATCAAAAAACTATAATAATTATTGTTTCTCAATAATTCTAAGTGCAAAATTATAAATCCGTTCAAATTGTTCTTTTAAGCCCATATCGCTATTATCAAACTCAATAGCTGTTTCTGCTTGAATTAAAGGAGAATCTTCACGATTTGAGTCTAAATGGTCTCTTTCTTGTACGTTTTTTAAAACCGCATCAAAAGTTACTTCTTCGCCTCTATCCACTAATTCTTTATAACGTCTGTGAGCTCTTGTTTTAGCAGAGGCAGTCATAAATAATTTTAATTCAGCATCTGGAAAAACTACCGTTCCAATATCTCTTCCGTCCATAACAACTCCCTTCTCTGCCCCCATCTTTTTTTGTTGCTCTACCAACTTTTTTCTAACTTCAGAAATGGCAGCTACCGTACTCACTACATTTGACACTCTTAAGGTTCGAATTTCTTTTTCTACATTCTCGCCATTTAAGTACATATCTGCATTCCCAGTTTCTTCATTAAGCTTAAAATTCAAAGTTATTTCTGGCAATTTCTCCACTAAGTTTTTAACTTCTCCAGCTTCATTTATCAAACCATTGTTAAGCGTAAATAAAGCCACCGCACGATACATGGCTCCAGTATCTACATATACATAATTTAGCTTTTTTGCTAATTGTTTGGCAATCGTACTTTTTCCTGTGGATGAAAACCCGTCTATGGCAATGGTTATCTTTTTCATTAAAAACTTTTAAAATTTATTAAAACAGAGCTTTTACTTTGTCAAAATCGGAAAATCAATTCCTCATTTACTTCGGGTAATATTCCTTTTAATTTAATTTCATGCTCCTCAACATGCTCTGGGTAAAAATCTTGACAACTGAATACTGCCTACTAACTAAAGCTCTTTTGCGTTTTTAACAGCTTCATCTGTAATTGCAAGGCCTATTACTTCGCTCATTTCATTTACATAATGGAAAGTAAGTCCTTTTAAATATTCTTCTTTAATTTCAAGAATATCACGCTTGTTTTCATTACACAAAATCAATTCTTTAATACGAGCTCTTTTTGCAGCCAGTATTTTTTCTTTAATCCCACCTACAGGCAATACTTTACCTCTAAGGGTTATCTCCCCAGTCATAGCTATACTTTTCTTAACTTTTCTCTGAGTAAATAGAGAAACTAAAGAGGTCAACATAGTAATTCCTGCACTCGGACCATCTTTTGGTGTTGCGCCCTCTGGAACGTGAATATGCACATTATATTTTTCAAACACCTCCGGATTAATTCCTAAACTTTCGGCATTAGATTTAATATATTCCATCGCAATGGTAGCCGACTCTTTCATTACTTTTCCTAAATTCCCAGTAATAGAAAGCGTTCCCTTACCTTTTGAAAGTATAGATTCTATAAATAAAATATCTCCACCAACACTTGTCCATGCTAAACCAGTTACTACTCCCGCAACTTCGTTGTTTTCGTATTTATCGCGTTCTAAACGTGCTGCTCCCAATACTTTTTCAACATCTTGTGTAGTTACTTTTACATCATACTCCTCTTCCATTGCTATAGATTTGGCAGCATATCTAACCATTTTAGCAATTTGCTTATCCAAACCACGTACCCCAGATTCTCTTGTATATCCTTCTACAATTTTCTCAAGTTCTTTTTTTCCTACTTTTAAATCTGCTGGTTTTAATCCGTGCTCTTTTAATTGCTTTGGAAGTAAATGGCGTTTTCCTATCTCTACTTTTTCTTCAATTGTATACCCCGTAACATTAATAATTTCCATACGGTCTCTTAATGCTGGCTGGATTGGACCTAAATTATTTGCTGTTGCAATAAACATAACCTTAGAAAGGTCGTAGCCCATTTCCAAGAAATTGTCGTAAAATTCTTTATTTTGCTCAGGATCTAAAACTTCTAACATAGCCGAAGAAGGGTCTCCATTATGACTAGAAGAGAGTTTATCTATTTCATCTAAAATAAAAACAGGATTAGAAGTTCCTGCTTTTTTAAGCGACTGTATAATCCTTCCTGGCATTGCTCCTATATAGGTTTTTCTATGTCCACGGATTTCTGCTTCGTCTCGTAATCCTCCTAAAGAAATACGCACATATTCTCTTCCTAACGCCTCTGCAACAGATTTCCCCAAAGATGTTTTACCAACTCCTGGAGGTCCGTATAAACATAAAATTGGCGATTTCATGTCGTTTCTCAACTTCAATACTGCCAAATATTCTATAATACGCTTTTTAACATCTTCAAGTCCGTAATGGTCTCTATCCAATATTTTCTGAGCACGCTTTAAATCAAATTTATCTTTAGAAAACTTATTCCATGGCAAGTCCAAAAACAAATCTAAATAATTACGCTGAATGGAATATTCTGCTACTTGCGGATTCATGCGCTGTAGCTTAGCCAATTCTTTTTCAAAATGTTCTTTTACCTTGGCATCCCATTTTTTCTTATTTCCTTTTATACGCATTTGCTCAATCTCTTCTTCAGACGAAACTCCTCCCAATTCTTCTTGGATGGTTTTCATTTGCTGATGAAGGAAATATTCCCGCTGTTGCTGATTAAGGTCGGATTGCACTTTAGACTGAATATCGTTTCTCAAATTTAACTTCTGAAATTCAACATTCATAAACTTCAAAGTAGCTAAAGCACGCTCCTGAAGATTTTTTGTTTCTAGTAACTTTTGTTTATCCTTTACTTCCAAATTCATATTAGAAGAAATAAAGTTGATTAAAAACGAGTTACTTTCTATATTTTTAATAGCAAAAGAAGCCTCCGAAGGAATATTTGGACTCTCTTTTATAATCTGTAAAGCCAAGTCTTTTATAGAGTCTATAATAGTTGTAAACTCTTCGTCTTCATTAGCAGGTTTTTCTTCTGGTAAATCTTTAATTTTCGCATTAAAATAGGGCTCTGTAGTTGTAATTTCCTCTATTTCAAAACGCTTTTTCCCTTGTATAATTACGGTTGTATTTCCATCGGGCATTTTTAAAACACGAAGAATTCTTGCTACAGTTCCTGTAGTATTTAAATCGGCTATTTCTGGATCTTCAACGGTTTCATCTTTTTGAGATACTACCCCAATTACTTTACTTCCGTTAGAAGCATCTTTTATTAATTTAATCGATTTATCTCTTCCTGCGGTAATCGGAATTACAACACCTGGGAAAAGTACCGTGTTTCTAAGAGGTAAAATTGGGAGTGTCTCAGGCAAAACCTCATTGTTGATTTCCTCTTCATCTTCCGGAGTCATTAACGGAATTAATTCAGCATCATCATCAATATTTTGCAGTGACAAACTGTCCATATTTAAAAATTTGTTATTACTCATAGTTCTTTATAAGTCATTCTGTCATTCAGAATGGGTTTAATTCTTCTTTTTCAGTAGTCCGTTAGCGCCTTAATTTACTGATAGTTTGTGTACAAATTAAGCTTGCCAACATTTTAATCATTCTGTATAGGCAATACCCGTGCCATAATTAACAAATTGTATTTTTACGTTTAACCTCTAGCTATTGTAGATTTTCATTTCACTTTTATCTATAAGTTTCACTTTTTCACTTCCAAAACTTATCCGAAGATTTAGTATCTTTCTCCCTTAATTCATTTTCAACACATGAAAGCCCACAATGGGCATTTAATAGAGAATAATCAACACCAACATAAATAATTTAAATTACTAACAATCAATTCGTTTTTGTAAAAATTTAATATAGATGAAAAGCATTTTTTTAATTCTTATCCTTTCCTTTACCGTTTTTAATGGGTTTTCTCAGGATTTCTCTAAATACTTTATCAATCCGCCACAAGAAATTACAGTTTTAGATTCTTGCGTTTCTTTAACAAGTACAAATGCTAGTCAGCTTGAAAAACTCCTTACTATTACTACAAACATGGATTTTATTGGGTCTATGGATATTGCAGAAAAGATTGGTTTTTCAAAATTACATCTCAATTTTAGTATCGATTCTTTACAGTTAAAGCCTCAAGGATATCGTTTAAAAATAACTACAGACACGCTGCAAGTTACAGGGCAAAATTTAGCCGGACTATTTTATGCTAAACAAACCCTTTCTCAACTCCTTTCGTATGCTATATCCGAAGGTAAGTCGCTTCCTTGTATAGAAATTACCGATTGGCCAAATTTTGAAAGAAGAGGTGTTATGTTGGATGTTAGTAGAGACAAAGTGCCAACTATGGAAACACTTTATCAACTTATTGATAAGTTAGCCGAATGGAAACAAAACGAATTACAACTTTATATTGAGCATACCTTTGCCTACAAAAACCATGAGGAAGTATGGAAAAATGCGAGTCCGTTTACTGCGGAAGAAATTAAACTCCTCGATGCTTATTGTCGAGAAAGACATATTGATTTAGTGCCGAATCAAAATTCGTTTGGGCATATGGAAAACTGGTTAAAGCATGATGAATATTTAGATTTAGCTGAATGTCCTGAAGATTGTGAAACTGTTTGGGGAAAACGAAAACGCACTAGTTTAAATCCGACTGACCCTGCTTCTTTTGAATTAATGAAGAGTTTGTATGAAGAATTACTTCCAAATTTTTCGAGTAAGTATTTTAATATTGGCGGAGATGAAACGGTAGAGCTTTGTTTAGGAAAGTCTAAAGAAGAATGTGAAAAGCTTGGAAAAGGACACGTATATTTAAACTACCTCACTAAACTCAATGAAGAAGTTAATAAGCAAGGAAAATTAGCTCAGTTTTGGGGAGATATTATTTTAAATCATCCAGAATTAATAAGTGAAATTCCTAAAAATATGACTGCGGTAGTTTGGGGATATGATGCCACCTACCCTTTTGATGAAAACTTACCAAAGTTTAAAAATGCAGGTTTAGAATTTTATGTGTGCCCAGGAACCTCTACATGGCGTTCTGAAATAGGAAGAAACACCAATGCCTTTGAAAACCTTAAGAATGCTGCAATTGAAGGGCAAAAAAATAATGCAAAAGGTTTTTTAAACACAAATTGGGGAGATTTTGGTCATTTTCAACCATTATCTGTTACCTATGCTCCACTGCTTCTTGGCGCTTCTTATTCTTGGAATTATTCAGAAAAATCTATTGATAACTTAGCTTTTCATTTAAATCATTATGTGTTTAAAGACGAAACAGCCAATACAGGAAAAGCTATTTTAATGCTAGGTGATGCTTATCTAAAAGCAGATATTCCTGCAGGAAATGCCAATGCTTTCCACTTAATGCTCCGAAGGTTTAAATGGACTATGAAAGGGCACTACCAAACGAAACACCTAACCATAAAAGGATTGGAAGCCGCAGAAAATGAGATTAATAACGCTTTAGCTATTCTTGATAAAGGGAAACCAACTTCTGAGGATGCTGCCATTGTAATTGCAGAAACAAAACAGGCTGCCAAACTTGCATTACATGGAGCTCATTTAGGAGAAGCTCGATTAAAAGCAAAAGGATATGCCACGGAAAACATTCCGGAAGTAGAAAAAGAAAAACTAGCGGAAGAACTCGCGCCAATTATAGAAAATCAAAAGAAAACTTGGTTGCTTAGAAATCGTGAAGGGGGACTTGAAGATTCTACCGATAAATTGAAAGAATTATTAGAGTATTATAAAAATTAATTTACAGCTGTTAAACTGAGTTTCTGGAAGTTTTTAAAATAATGCAAGATCCTTCGACAAGCTCAGGAGGACATAGACAAGCGGACAAACTGCAAGCCTGATATAGCTTACGAAAAGCTCAGGATGACAAACCGCAATCTTAAGATAACTTATTACGGCAAGCTCAGGATAACGTACAACAGGCTCAGGATAACAACTTGCAGCCCTAATATAACTTACTGAAAGCTTAGGATGACAAACCGCAATCTTAAGATAACTTATTACGACAAGCTCAGAATAACGTACAACAGATTCAGGATAAACAACTTGCAATCCTAATATAACTTAAGGCTACAGCAAACCAGACCTAGGATTAACACAATAAATACAACAAGGATGATAAATGGTGCTTTTTAAAAAGCTTCCTTTTATTTACAATTTAATATACTTGTTTTTAATTCCGTAGAGTACTAATCCAATACGACTCCTAACTTGGAGTTTATCAAAAAGACTTTCTCGATAGCCATCTATTGTTTTAGGAGATAAAAACATTTCAGCAGCAATCTCTTTATAAGTCATTTCAGTACAAGCCAATTTTAAAAACTGTATTTCACGGTCTTTAAGCTCCACTCCATTCACTTTATTTTCTTCTTTTAAAACAGCGTCCAACAACTCATTAGTAATTCTATCTGAGTAATAAAATCCTTTATGGATAACATCATCTATAGCTTTTTCCAATGTGTCTGGGTGAATATCTTTTAACAAATACCCTTTGGCGCCATTACACAACATTTTAATTATAATCTCCTCGCTATCGTCCATAGAAAGCGCAATAACTTTTTGTTCTGGATGATTTTTATACAACCACTTCATTGTCTCCACTCCATTCAAAACTGGCATATTTATATCCATCAAAATTACATCTGGCATGGGTTTATGCTGTATTGTGTTTATTAAACTTTGACCGTTAACAGCATGGAAAGAAACTTGGTATTTATCAAAAGAATCTATTAGGGAAGTTAGGGATTTAGCAAATAGCAAATGGTCATCTACAATTGCAATATCATATTTTTTCATTACTCTTTTGGCTTAGTTGGATACACCAAAGTTACAGAAACTCCTTCATTCTTTTTACTTTCAATAGAAAAATCTGCTTCAATTAATTTAGCTCGCATCTGCATATTCATAATCCCCGTTCCATTTTGTGCTGCTTCAACATCAAAACCAACACCATCGTCTACAACTTTTACATATAAATAAGAAGGGGTATATTTTAATAACACTGCCAAGTTAGCCGCTTTAGAATATTTTACCACATTAGAAAAACACTCTTGAAAGATTCTAAAAATAATAATTTCGTCTTTTTTATCAATAGCATAAAAATCGCCTTCAATTGTATAGTTTATACTAATAAAATTTAGCCTTTTAAAACGGTCAATTTCTATTTTTAAAGATTCTTCTAAGCCCCTTCTAGAAATAAAATCAGTATTTAATGTATGAGATAATTGTCTTATTTCACTTACTCCCTGTCCAAGAACATAAACGGCTTCTTCGTAAAATTTTTGCTTTTCTGGAGAGATATCATTCTGTAGCATATTTAATTGCATCTTCGCTACCGAAAGCAATTGGCCAACATTATCATGCAATTCCCAACTAATATTTTTAAGGGTTTGTTCTTGAATTTCTGTTTGAGCTTTTGTAAGCTCCTTTTCATAGTTTTGCTTATCCTCAACTCTTTCTAGTAAAAATTGTGTTTTTTTCTGTTGATATGATAAAAAGTATTTAGTGGCATATATTACAACGATTATTATAATAAAACTGACATATAAAATTAAACCAACAATTTCCTCTTCGTGTTCCATTAATTAGGATAAGTTTTTCTAATATTTAATTCCTCGATAAATCAACTACCTCGAGGTAGTTGATTATAGTTTAATTTAGGATTCTCTCTCTGTTTATAAATAACATTAAATAATTGTTATAAATAAAACATTTGCTGACAAATTTAAATTTTACACCTTCCATTAATAGGGGGCTTTTCCCCTTTCTAAAACACTTTTTTTTGCATTCACTACAAAACCAATAATAAAGCAGCCATAAAGCACTATGTTAGAAAGCAGTAATATAGAAACATAAATTCCTTGGAAATTGTAAAAAAGCCTAGTGAAAATAGTTATAGGTACTGTTACTAAATAATAAAAAAGAGAGCCTATTATAAGCCAAAAAGAAAGTTCTTTATAGATGTTTAAAATTTTATCGGAATCAAAAATCTCATTAAAATAAAAGGTGGTAGCCAATAAGATCGATAAAGTCCCTGAAATACGAACCCACATTAAGCTTTTAGAAAAGAAACCTTCACTCCTTAAAGTTAAATCTAATATCACAAAAACAGTATAAATTAATAATATAACATAGATATACCGCCTATGCTTAAGCTTTTTTAACAATCTTAAAAAATAGTATAAATAAAGATAAAAGGTAATTATTCGAAATATATTAAATGCCCAATAATTTTGTTCTGAAATTACTTCTGGAAGTATTCCCTTAAAAAAAACGGTGAAAGTTGTTTGAGGAAAAAAATGAAAATAGATATAACTATATCCTATACATTCTGTTCCTAACGTTAATAGTAATAAATACAAAAAGTACCGATTGGGGGTATCTCGGTACTTTTTATAGGTAATACTTGCTATAACAGTAGCAGCTATAATAAAAAGAAAAATTAAAATTCGTAAATATAACATATAGCTTCACTAATTTTCTCCACTTAATTAGGAGGCCATCCCATTGATGAATCATTATAAGAATCTACATCTTCTATCATTTCAGGTTCAGCTGCTTTGGCGCTTTTTGCAACAGTAGGAACGTCTTTAACACCTGTAGGCATAATAAACCCAGAGATATTTCCTTCTTTATCGTCGTCATTATATCTTCCTAAAGAAAAACGTAACCCCAAGTCTTTATACCCTTTGTCTTTTGCTTCTTGTTTAAAATATGCAATGTACTCTTCTAACTCTTCTAAAGACCACCAAAACTGACTAGCAAATTCTTTTCCGAATTCTTTTTTAAGCGCTTTTTCAATAGTTTTAGCGTACTTGTCTTGTAGTTTTATCGCTTTTTTGTGTGTAATACACTTTTTTGGTTTTTTCGCCATTTTGTAGTTGGTTTAATTATTTGTTTTAGGTTAAAAATTTTTCTTTCGTCCACTAAAATATATATTTTAACGTTTATATCCGATGGTTTCCTTATTTTTTTGATGAAATACTTATAACCTCGCACAACGTTACTTATTGAAGACATTTTTAAATAGAAACTATTTTGATTATACTAGTTAAAATAAGTAACTTAAAGTGTTCATTAAAAACAACATATATGAAAGTCCTCAAATACAAATCTTCCGACCCCGCAGTTTATCTCTTAGAACAAATTCTCTTTAAATTAGGATACTCCATATATATTTCTAATTACTTTGGAAAAGATACCGATAATGCGGTAAAAGATTTTCAGCAAAAAAATGATTTAGTTGTAGATGGAATTGTAGGAGTAAAAACTTGGAGTAAATTATTAAGCATAGAAAGAGAGCTTTTTAATAATACCGACAAACTACTTTCTGAAAAAGACTTAATTAATTTTGCACAAAAGTTTGAGATAGAACTTGCTACTGTTAAAGCTATAAATGAGATTGAAAGTAACGGAAAAGGCTTTCTCCTTTCTGGTAAAGCTAAAATACTATTTGAAGGACATGTTTTTTGGAGAGAATTAGTAAAAAGAAATATAGATCCAGCCCCTTATGTTAATGAAAATACTAAACATGTACTTTACAAGAAATGGACAAAGAAATATTATGTTGGTGGCGAAGGAGAATACAATAGATTAAGAATTGCTGCAACACTAGAAGCTAATGCAGCTTTTTATGAAAGTGCCCACGCAGCAACCTCTTGGGGAACATTTCAAATAATGGGATATCATTACAAATCTTTGGGATATCCATCTATAACAGCTTTTGTAGAGGCTATGCAAACCCATGAAAGAGAACATTTAAAAGCTTTTGGAAAATTTCTTGAGGTAAATAATTTAATAGGTTACTTAAAAAATAACCAATGGGAAGCTTTTTCTCGTGCCTACAATGGTCCTTCTTTTAAACGTAATCAGTACGACAAACAACTAAAGCTTCTATACTTTAAATATAAAAATATTGACTTACGCTAAATGCCTTTTATAAACGTTTTTAGCTCCCATTTGGTCGAAAACGTAACTAGGTATTTTCCCCTTTTAACTGGCGGATATTTTCTTTATTTTGCTAAAAACAAAAAGCAAGATGACACATACTACCTCTTATTTGGATGTTTTCCAATGTGTAAACTCCAAAACCACCCATTCTGTAGGGAAAATTAAATACTTAATTGAGAATGACGATTTAAGTGCTTCCGATGAATTATACCGTTTTTTAAATGAAATTGAAGATATCTTCCGAAGGAACCAATTGTCGGAATTTACAGCTATAGCAACCTATAGAATTGAATTATTAGCCTCACGTTGGGCTTTGGATCAACGTATTCCGCAAAAGAGGTTTCAATTAGACAAAGCATCCGCTTTAATTCCTAATATTACAAAAACTGTTTCTAACGCCTTAAAACCTATAGAAAACAAAATTAATACGGCTCGTAAAATTATTCAAGAATTGGTTTGTATGGCTTATGACAGTAATATGATTCATTACCAAGAAAAAATAAACTTTGCGGATTTTTCAAACGGTTTATGGACACTTTTTCTTACCCATGATAGTTTCAAGGAAAAAGCTACTTTAGTTTCTAAATCCTTGAGTAAAAACGACATTATTATTTTAATTTCTGAAGAAATTCATCAAAAAGAAAAGATTTCTCCTTCAGAAAAATCACTCTTTTAATGAAAAAATAATTTCTTCATCTGTACGTTTTTGCGCCAACAACGCTATAGCTTCTTCTGTAAGCTGTAAAATTCTAGGATATCCCCCAGTTGTTTGTGCGTCTTTCATTAAAATAATAAGTTTTCCAGCAGGGGTAAATTGAACTGTTCCTGGCAGGGTTGACGAGGTTAAAATAGAATATTTATGTGGAAAAAGCTGTTGCTTTAATTGATATGCCATTCGGCTATTTTCCTTTGCAACATTAAATATTCCGCTTAACACTTGGTTTACTTGGTCTTTAGACAGTAAATTAAATTCTGGACCTTTGTAAACCTCCAATTCTTTATTATTAAAATCGTGATTCATTCCTGGTAAATGTTCTTTTACCTTATATTCTTTCCGTTTAGCTATTTCCAATGTTTTTCCCCTTTGCAAATGAGAATAGTTGGTTAAAGAAACATACCACGATTTACTTCCTAGCACAGTTTCGGTTTTAAATCCGCCTTGAACGGCTAAATAACAACGAAATCCATTTTTTAATTTCCCAAAAGAAATCATATCTCCTTTTTTTATATGATAAACTTCGTCATTATAGATATCATTTCCATTAAGTTTTGGAGAGATAATAGCGCCACTAATAGCTATAAGCGTTTCTTCATTAAATTCTAATTCAGGTCCCGTCATCGTTATTTCTAAAACAGCCGCTTTTTCTGGATTTCCAATAAGTTTATTTGCAAATTTTGCAGAAATCATATCCATAACACCAGAAATAGGTACCCCTTTATCTCGATATTCAAACCGACCTAAATCTTGAATAGAAGAATAAAACCCGGGTTTATGTATTTGTATCATCTAACTCATATGTTTTTAAATGAAAAATTCCAGCAGCTACTTGAATGGTAATTAGTTCGTGCTCGTCTTTATTAATAGGATAAAATTTAATTTTATCTCCTACACTAACGCCACAAGGATTTTCATTATTTGGATTAAAAACTTTAACAGGCGAATTCCCTATAATATTCCATCCACCAGGGGATTCTTGAGGATAAATCCCTGTTTGCTCACCTCCAATTCCTACAGAACCTTGCGGGATTTGCAAACGAGGCACTCCTCTTCTCGGATGATGAAGAGTTTTATTAAGTCCGCCTAAATACATAAAGCCAGGTAAAAAACCAATACAATAAATAGTGTATAAAGGTTCGGAATGGAATTTAATTATCTCTTCTATATTCAACTTTTTTTCTAAGGAAAAAGCTTCTAAATCTATTCCGAAGTCGAGATCATAACAAACTGGAATATGCCATAATTTTTTCTGAATTTTCTCAAAAGTATAATTCTGTTTGTACACTTTCTTTAAGCGTGAGGTAAGCGACTTAAAATCGATTGGTGTTGTTGAAATTAAAGTCAAAGAATTGTATGCAGGAATGAGCTCAAAAGTATCTATTTCCTGAAGGATGGCGTTTTTAAACTTCAAAATATCATTTAAAATAGCTTCATTAACCATTCGAGGCCATTCAATTAACAACGCTTTATTTCCGTATTGCCGATATTCTAATTTGAATTTATCCAATGGTTGCTGTTTGTATGTTATTATATAAAAATTCCACAATCTCCTGTGCATTTTCAGTATCTGAATGTACACAAAACGTAGAAGCATCTGTTGCTACAATTTTATTATTGATAGTAACAACACTGTCATTTTTTGCTATATGAAGCACTTGTTTTAAGACTTCCTCTTTATTTGTTAATATTGCATTAGGAAGCGTTCTACTTACTAACGACAAATCATCATTATAAGCACGGTCTGCAAAAGCTTCATAGAAAATTCGGAATCCATTCTGTAAGGCTTTTCTAGCAATCTTACTTTTATAAGGTACGTAAATTCCCATTTCATTTTTATAATCTCCAATCGCTTTTAAAAAAGTCATTGCTAAATCTTCATCCTTAGCAATATCATTATATAATGCACCATGAGGTTTTATATGATGTAGCGAAGCTCCTTTCTTAGTCAACACCTCTTGGAGCAAGTTTAGTTGTTGCTGTATGGAATTAATAAGCTGTTCTTCTGAAATAGAAAGCGATACTCGCCCGAAATTTTCTTTATCAGGATAGGAAGGATGCGCGCCAATAGCAACGTTATTTTGTACTGCCAATTCCACAACCTTTTCTATGGTTTCTCTATTTCCAGCATGTCCCCCACAAGCAATATTACAGGATTGGATGTAAGGCATTAGCTGTTCCTCATTCCCGATTCCTTCTCCTAAATCACAATTAATGATAATTTCATCCATTTTCTACAAATCCTTTAATTACAAGATTTTAAAAAGTACTAATCGTTATGAATAAATATACTGTAAGTTTTGTGAATGACTAAATTTAATTAGAAAATTATTTATAAAATAACCTTATCTCACTAAACCGCTCTGTTTGCAACTAATTCACAAATAAATCTTTGATTTCCTTGCTTAAAGCACTATTAGTAAGTTCAGCAAAAATAGTAAGTTTAATATCGAGATTTAAAATTTTAGAATAGCAACATGAGGGATTTAATCCATGTCTTAAATCTATAAAGCCACACTAGATACTATCCTAACCACCCTTCTCTATCTAAGCTTCTATATTGAATGGCTTCGCTAATGTGATTTCTAGTGGTCACTCCATTATCTCTAAAACACTTCGTTTCAATTCGGTTAATTCCTTCAGTAATAACACGCAATTATAAGCCATGGAAATCTCTTCAGGCTTCGGGTAAGCTCCCAATCAACAAGAGTTACATCTGTTGTTTTTTTAATGTGGTGGTGTAGTTAATAAGACTTACTCATCATCTAAATTTATTGTAGCGATTAAATTTGAAACATTACTAAAATCAACAGATAATATACGGTTTCGTTTAAATAAATTAGAAGATTTATATGTTTCCCCTCCAACTGTGAAATAAGTAGAGGCAGCAATACTTGCTTTAAATTTGTCTTCTTTAAATAAATTACCTGTTGCAATTGTCAAAGTAACCGTTTCAACATAATAATATTTATCACTATCTTCAAAAGATTGTATTTTTTTTAAATACTTATTATACAATTCTTTATTTATAGAACTTGTAGGTATTGACGCTTTAGCAACATCAACAACTCCAATTTCAATCACTTCTTTTTTACCTGCTTCAAATCCACCAAATACTGTTGAACCATTCAAACTAGAGCCTTCTTCAATATAGCTTTTAAATAAAGCTCCATCATCAATAATGTCAACCTCAATTAGTTTTCCTTCTTTTAATAACTCACCTTCAAGGGTTACTGGTGAGTATTTATTATCTGCCACTTTTTTATAAAATCTCCCTACTACTCTATTGATGTCATAAGAGTTTGCGCTTAATCCTATAAAGAAATTCCTCTCTAGAAATGATTTTGGCAAATCTGAATTAGAATAATCAGTACTCAATTTAGCACTATTTAAACTAATTGAATCGTTGATTATATTTCCTGAAAAATTTTTCAAGCGCTGAGTTTTCATAAATAACTCAGTATTTGAGTATTGCTCATATATGGTATTTAATTCCATATTTTTCTGATTAATCTCAGATTCTAATTCCTTCTGATTAGCTTCTAATGCTGCATATTGTTTTTGTGATATACATCCAATTATTAAAATTGATATTGAGAGAAGAAGTAAAGGTTTTTTCATGATATTTTTATCTTAGATTAAACTGAACTTGAAAATAAGTTAAATATCTGATATTCAAAATAATTATTCTTAAAAATGTATAATATTATTCTATTAACTAAGAAAAATAAAGTGCAAAAAAATAATAGATAAAACCTTTAAATCCTTCATTGAGGATTTCATTTTCTAGAGTCTGCCCTAAGTATCTTGAAGGATTCTACGTCGAAATTGATTAAATTATTTTCCTTTGAATACCTCCTAGGCTTGCCTCAAGGTAGTTAATTTCCAATAGAATATTATAAATATATATAAAACCAACCTAAATATTACCCCAACCATCCCTCTCTATCTAAACTTCTATATTGAATGGCTTCGCTTATATGGTTTCCATTGATAGAAGTTTCATTCTCCAAATCGGCTATTGTTCTAGCTACTTTTAAAATACGGTCGTAGGCTCTAGCAGATAGGTTTAAGCGTTCCATTGCTTTCTTTAATAGTTCCAACGAAGAAACTTCGAGTTTACAATACTCTCGTATTTGTTTTGTATTCATCTGTGCATTGTAATGAATATTTGGTAACTCCCTAAAACGTTGCGTCTGTATTTCTCTAGCTTTGGTAACTCGCTCTCTTATAACTGTGCTTCGTTCTCCTTTTCTATCTTCGGATAGTTTTTCAAAAGGAACGGGAGTCACTTCAATATGAATATCAATTCGATCTAAAAGGGGACCAGAAATTTTGCTCAAATACCGTTGCATTTCTGCTGGAGTGGAGGTTACTGGGGCATTTGGATCGTTAAAATACCCTCCAGGACTTGGATTCATACTAGCCACTAGCATAAAGCTAGACGGATAAGTTACTGTAAATTTAGCTCTAGAAATGGTTACCTCTCTATCTTCCAACGGCTGCCTCATTACCTCTAAAACACTTCGTTTAAACTCGGGTAATTCATCTAAAAATAAAACACCATTATGAGCCATTGAAATCTCTCCAGGCTGCGGATAAGCACCACCACCAACAAGGGCAACATCAGAAATAGTGTGGTGTGGACTCCTAAAAGGACGGTAATTCATAATCCCCGAATTAATAGTCCGTCCAGTTACGGAATGAATTTTAGTAGTTTCTAAAGCTTCATGCAACGTCATAGGCGGTAAAATAGAAGGCAGACGTTTTGCTAACATCGTCTTTCCAGAACCTGGAGGTCCAATTAAAATAATATTATGTCCCCCTGCTGCCGCTATTTCCATACTTCGCTTAATACTTTCTTGTCCTTTTACATCAGCAAAATCAAACTCAGGAAAATCTAATGCTTTTGAAAATTCTTCTTTAATATCTACAATGGTCTGCTCCAGCGGAATTTCTTCATCAAAAAATGCAATTACTTCTTTAATATCTTTTACACCAAATACATTTATTCCTGCTACTATTGCCGCTTCTTTAGCGTTTTCATCTGGTAAAATAAACCCCTTAAAGCCTTCTTCCTTAGCTTTTATAGCAATTGGTAAAGCCCCTTTTATGGGTTGGAGCGTCCCATCTAAAGACAGCTCTCCCATAATTATATACTCTTCTAAACCCGTTGCTTTTATTTGCTCTGAAGCCGTTAATATTCCTATAGCCAAGGTTAAATCGTATGCAGAACCTTCCTTACGCATATCTGCAGGCGCCATGTTTATAGTAATTTTTTTACCCGGAATTTTAAAGCCATTAAATTGAAGTGCAGAAGCTATTCTATAATTACTCTCTTTAATTGCATTATCTGGTAGCCCTACCAAATGATAACCTATCCCCTGCCCTATATTAACTTCTACAGTTATTGTTGTGGCTTCAATTCCAAATACTGAGCTACCGAAAACTTTTCTCAACATGTCATACTTTATTTACATTTATAAATATAATAAAAAAAATAAGCTCCAAAATGGAGCTTATTATAATAATTTATAAAGTTTTATATATCTATAATCTATGCGAAGTACATATAAATTCCTATTACAATAACACATATTGTAATTCCTACAGGCACTAAGAATTTATAAGGTTCAATACTTACTTTTTGAGTGTATTCTAATTCAAAATCTGTTTCCCTTGGCGCAACTTTACCAATAATCAACATGATAAGGATATTGATAACAAATAATATTGCCATTACATGAAGGTAATGCGGCATATTGTCTTCTCCTACTACAAAATACTTCAGTAATAGATATACAATATACAGTAATACTCCAGAAGCAATTGCCACTTTGGCAGCAAGGGCTGGAACACGTTTTGTAGCGTATCCAACCGCAATAATTGTTAAGATTGGAATACTATAACACCCATTAACTTCTTGTAGGTATCCAAACAATCCATTTGGAGCATTTGCAATAAAAGGAGCAATAAGCATTGCTGCAATTGCCAATACAATCCCGAAATACTTTCCATTTTTAATAACGGTAATTTCAGAAGCATCTTTATTGATATATTCCTTGTAAAAATCAATACTAAATAAGGTTACAGAACTATTTAAAGCACTGTTAAACGAACTTAATATAGCTCCAAAAAGTACTGCAGCAAAGAATCCAATTAAAGCTGTAGGAAGAACTTTATTAACCAATAAAGGATACGCCTGATCTGGAGTTTCCAAATCTGGACCAAAAATATAAAAAGCAATAATACCAGGAAGCACAACAATAAGCGGCCCTAATATTTTAATAAAAGCAGCCAATAACAGTCCTTTTTGACCTTCTTTCAGGTTTTTTGCAGCAAGTGCACGTTGAATAATAGCTTGATTTGTTCCCCAATAGAACATTTGTACAAGCATTAAACCTGTAAAAATAGTACTAAAAGGCACAGAACTTGAGCTATCTCCCATAGATTTGAATTTCTCTGGAGCCTCTCGCATTAGGGTTGTAATCCCTTCCGTCATGGAACCATCTCCAATCATCATTAATCCAAAAACAGGAATCATTAAACCTCCTATTAAAAGCCCTACAGCATTTACTGTATCTGAAACTGCTACTGCTTTTAAACCTCCAAAAATAGCGTATATAGAGCCTATAATTCCAATTCCCCATACACAAATCCAAATAGAAGTATTAAGCGAAACGCCTAGCATTTCTGGGATGTTGAACATAGTTGAAATTGCTAAAGAACCAGAGTATAAAACAATTGGTAAAAAAATAACAACATACCCTAACAAAAAGAGTCCCGAAGCTATTGTTTTAGTCCCTTTGTCGTAACGTGTTTCTAAAAATTGAGGAACCGTTGTTAGTCCGCCTTTTAAATAACGTGGTAGTAAGTAAATAGCAGTAATTACCATTGCAATAGCTGCTAAAGTTTCCCAAGCCATTACTAGAATTCCTTCTGAATATGCCTGTCCGTTAAGACCAACTATCTGTTCGGTAGATAAATTTGTTAATAATAAGGAGCCTGCTACTACTCCTGCTGTTAAACTCCGACCTCCAAGAAAGTATCCATCTGATGAGCTTTCGTTTGTTTTTTTTGTAGCAAAATATGCGATTATTGCCACAAGAAGCGTAAATCCTACAAAGGAAAGTATTGCCATGCCAAATAATAGTTTAAGTTAGATTGCGAATATATAATATTTAAAGAAACTTATTTGCGGTTTTAATAATTAAAAAGCTTCATTTTTAATCATATTAACATCTTTTTGTTTCATTGTTAAGTTGTTCTGCCACAAATACACGAATGGCTAAATAGTATTAAGTACTTAGTACAAAGTATTAAGATGAAATAAGAATAGAGAAAGAAGTTGGGAGACAGGAGATAAGAATAAAGAGCAAAGAGTATAGATGCATTCTAACTCTTTTTCGAATTTATAGTTAACCATAAACTTACTGCAAACTGAAGACTGCCTACTGAATACTTTGCTTTATATTTAAAAATTGAAAGATTGAAAGATTTAAAGATTGAAAGATTGAAAGATTTAAAGATTGAAGGATTGAAAAAGTCGGGAGTCTGAAGTAAAAGTTATGCTGTTATGGAGTTACGATGTTACAATGAAAAAAACTGCATACTGTAACTGCCAACTGAACACTTCCGTCTTCGGACTTCCGACTTTTTTTCTCACATTTACAACTTTGCCTCTTTGCCTCTTTGAGTTAAAAGTTATGCTGTTATGGAGTTACGATGTTACAATGAAAAAAAATGCATACTGTAACTGCCAACTGAACACTTCCGTCTTCGGACTTCCGACTTTTTTCTCACATTTCCTCATTTCCTCATTTCCAAATTAGCAAATTAGTACATTCACAAATTTAAAACTTTGCCTCTTTGAGTTAAAAGTTATGCTGCTATGGAGTTACGATGTTACAATGAAAAAAACTGCATACTGTAACTACCAACTGAACACTTCCGTCTTCGGTCTTCGGACTTCCGACTTTTTTTCTCACATTTACAACTTTGCTCCTTTGCCTCTTTAAGTCAGAAGTTATAAAGAAAAAAACTATCCATAAAAAGTGATAAAATAAATCCGGGTATTTGTGGCTAAATAGGTAAGACATAAAAAAGCTGAACAATGAGACCACTGTTCAGCTTTTGTATTATTAATTATCGATAACTCCTACTATATCAAACCAAATGCATCTAGTTTACAATGCATATTTTAAAAGTTTTACCTTTCTATTAAAAGGCTTAAGCTTCTTTTTCATAGACTTTTTGTACTTATTAAAGTCATCTTCCCCAAGGATATCTATTCCCTTCTTTTTAGTATCTTTTTGAAGCGATTTTAAGTCGGCTATTTTTTTATCCTGATCTTTATCGCTATTTAATATGTCTGAAACATTATCCACTAATCCTTTATTCAAATCCTTTAGCTCACTAGATTTATCTGGAGATAGATCTAGTCCGATATCATCAAAACTATTCATTGTATTTAAAAAATCGGCTTTGGGGAAATCTACTTGCGCTGAGCTTGTATTTATAACTACAAGTCCCATAACAAAAGCTAAAATAAATCCTAAATTCTTCATGACAATTAGTTTTTTAATGTTAAACATATATAATTAACGAGTAATAAATATACAACATTAAAAGATTATTCTCACAAAAAAAGAAATAATAAACTACTATTTCTGATTTATTTTCCTATACCTCCAATAACTTACAGCTCCTAATACCAACACAAATGCAACCGAATAATATACAAAAGTTGGGGTTATAATTTTATCTCCACTTGCGTAAGAATGTAAGCCAGAAAGGTAGAAATTAACTCCAAAATAAGTCATCATAATACTAGCATATGCAACAATACTGGCAAAACTATATGTCCATTTACCACGTAAACCAGGAACCAAACGCATATGAATTACAAAAGCATAAACCATAATACTTATAAGTGCCCATGTTTCTTTTGGATCCCATCCCCAATAGCGTCCCCAACTCTCGTTAGCCCATTGTCCACCAAGGAAGTTTCCAATAGTTAACATTACTAGTCCTACTGTAAGTGCCAGTTCATTGATAATGGTAAGCTCTTGAATGCTTAAATCCATCTTAGCTTTGTTCTTTTTAGTAGTAAAAATCATCAAGAAAAGCGTTACAATTCCTAAAATCATCCCTAAAGTAAATGGTCCATAACTACCAGAAATAACCGCAACGTGGATCATTAACCAATAACTATCTAGTACAGGTTGTAGGTTAGCAATAGCTGGATCGAGCCAATTTAAATGCGCTCCAAACAAAATAATAGCCGTTACAAAAGCTGTAGATGCAACTGTAAGCCCACTTTTTCTAGCAAAAAGCAATCCTAATCCCATGGTACTCCAAGCTACATATAGCACACTTTCATAAGCATCACTCCATGGTGCATGGCCACTAATATACCAACGTGTAGCAAGTCCTAATGTATGGAAAACAAATAGAATGAAAATCCCAATGCTACACACTTTTATTAGAATTTTAAGCAGTTTGTTATCTTTAAAAAGCTGAACAATTATAAAAGTAAACATCAAGAAACCTAATAACATGTACCAAACAAGTAACTCCTGAAAAATATTAATCTTATTGTATAATATTTCAGCCTTAACTTTAGCATCCGAAGGCATTACTTCCGCTCCATAATTTTTTTGATTCTGCTTAAACGCTTCAACAATCTTGTCTGCTTGCGAATAATCGCCTGTACTTTTAGCCTGTTGTAAAGACATCATATAAAACGACAAAGATTTATTGATGAAGTTAGCATACAATGAATCTTTTACTTTGTATGCTCCTTTTTGATATGCTGCTGCAGAAATCCACTTATGATTATCGTCATTTGGCAATGGATAAATACGAAGGATCTCTCCTCCTAATGCTTGATTTATCAATCCTAATTTTAAGTCAAAAGCTCTAAAATCTTTTTGAAATTGATTTGGTATTTTGGTTGCATATGCCTCTTCTAAATAAGACGATAGCTTGTATTTAACCCCATCAAAAAAGTCGACTGCCTTTACATATTTTTGATCAGAAGGAACTCCAATAACCGTACGGATACTATCGTTTTTCTTTGTTATATTAATAAAATCTACATTATACCAGAGCCCTGGGTTTTGTAGCATAGAAAGCAATATCTGATTGGCATCCATCCCCTCAAATGTTTCAGAAGAATGTAACTTTCTCATTAATTCAGAAGCAAATGTATTTATAGGTTTCATTCGCCCTTCACTATCTTGCATCACTAAAGCGCCAAACTTAGCAGCATGCTCTTTAGAAACAATGGTCGTTTTTAAAATTGAATCTACTTGACGGTCTGTTGGTGCCGTAACATGCATATGCTCTTCTTCCACCTGCGGTTCTTCTGGATTATCTATGGTTCCATGCATTGGAATATTTTGCGCAAAACCATTAAAAACAGTAAACAATAGTACCACAACAGATAACGCTGCCTTTTTAGCCCTTACTTTCTCTAACATTTCTCCTAAACTAATAAAACGTGTTTTTCCGAAAAACATAATTCCCATAAGTCCAGCATATAATAAAAAGTATCCCAGATATGTAATTCTTGTTCCCCATTGGTCGTGATTTACAGAAAGAATAGTTCCTTGTTCATCTGGGTCAAATCCAGATTGAAAGAAACGATATCCTCCATGATCTAAAACATGATTCATATAAATATCATAATCAAACGGACTCCCATCGTTTACGGTAACTTTACTCATAAAAGAAGAATATCCTTTTTCAGTTCCTGGATATTTTTCAGCTACAAAATCGTTTAAAGTAATACTAAAAGGGATATCAATTTTCCTAGAACCGTAAGATAAATGAAACTCTAACCCGCCTACTTTTACTGTTTTTGGGTCGTTTAAATGTCCTACTCCTCCAAGAATTTTTACTTGCTTAGTTTCCCCATTGGCAGTAACATCTAGAATTATTGCATCCTGATCGTTCTTAGTTTTTACATCCTTTTCTACTATTCCATACTCTCCTTTTATAACTTGATCTGGAAAAACAAATTGCATTCCAGCTGCATTGTATAAAGAGCGGTACATTAAAGGTTGTAAACTATCCTTAACAACAGTTCCTTGAAACTGATCTGCCATTCGCATAAAAGTTCCATCAAATGGAGATTGTATGGTACTTATACTATCATTTATAGTTAAATTAATGGCACCTTCGGTAGGTTTATTTAAAGCGAATAAAATATTATGAATGCTAGAAACCTCTCCGCTTTTTAGGTAATGATCGTGTCTGTTACCGCCACCAGCTTCTACTATTTTTAAATAAGTATCTCCATTTTCAGTTTCTACAAGTCCTTCTTCTGCTCCTTCAATAAAACCAGCATAAGAAATGGTAAAGGGCGCTCCATTAAAATCGGATTTCCATGGCAAAGAAGAGTTAAGTGCTTCTTTGGTAACCATTATTTCATCCTGTAGGGCTTTTCGTTTAGGCTCTCCATCAATTTCTCCATCCACAAAAGCAGAAAGATACTTTTTTTGAGATAAAATATAGTCGGTAGTTTGCCCCTCTCTAATAGGCATTGCTCCTTCATAACCAATATAACGGGTTACAAAAGCTCCACCTATTATTAAAACAAAAGATAAGTGTAATAAAAGTACAGGCCATTGTTCTTTTCTAAATAAGCGGTAGCGTTTTATGTTTCCGAAGAAATTTATCATAAAAAAGAGCATAATTAGCTCAAACCACCAAGTATTGTAAATCCAAATTTTGGAAGTTTCGGTACTGTACCAATTTTCAATAAAAGTTCCAAATGCCATAGCGGTTGCAAAAACTACAAAAAGAATGGCCATTAAACGTGTAGAGAATAGAATTTTCTTTAGGGAATCTAACATCAGTATTATTTGTTTTACTCACATTGTGAGATTTTAAATACCTCGTGGGCTTACCTAAAGGTATTTTTTTAAGTTGAATTTCAGTGCGCAAAAATAAGGCGTTTTTATGATTTATTACGTTAATTTAGGATTTTATTAGCACGGTAAAAAAAGAGATTTTTACTTCTTGTTTTTGTTGGTTAGGACTTGATTGTAAATTCCATTAATAATGATAACGCTACAAACAGCCATTTTATAGTAACTTTTTATGTTATAATTAATCAAAATCAACCGCATTCCGTAATTTAGCAACATGTTAAAAATTGTACTTATTGGCGGAGGTAATATTGCGCATCATTTTTTTAAAGTGTTTAGCAACCATAAGTCTATTGACTTAATTCAATGTTATAATAGGAATCTAGACAAGATTAAGAGTTTTGAAAAATCAACAATAATTACCAATAATTTAAATGAATTACTAGAAGCAGCTATTTATATTCTTGCAATAAATGATGATGCCATCCCCGAATTTTCCAATAAACTCCCTTTTTCAAACAGCTTGGTAGTTCATACTTCTGGAAATGTTTCGATGTTGGATTTAAATGAAAAAAATAGACGAGGAGTTTTTTATCCGCTACAATCTTTTTCAAAAAATAAAGAAATAGATTTTAATGAAATTCCAATTTGTATTGAAGCTGAAAATAAAGCAGATTTAAACATATTAAAAGTCCTTGCGGAAACTATTTCAAGCAAAGTTTTTAAAATCAGTTCTGAACAACGTAAAATTCTTCATGTATCGGCGGTTTTTGTCAATAATTTTGTCAATCAGTTATATTATATTGGTCACGATATTTGCGAAAAACATGACATTCCATTTGAAATTTTACAACCTTTAATTAAAGAAACTTCAAAAAAAATTGAAGAAATCTCTCCTAAAGAAGCACAAACAGGACCAGCAAAAAGAAATGATACAGAAACTATAAATTCGCATTTAGAATTACTAACAAACGAAGATTACAAAAACATATACAAACTATTAACAGCAGCAATAATTAAAACTCATGGAAGAAAAAAGCTATAAAGAATACCTAGAACATATTACCACCTTTATTTTTGATGTTGATGGAGTTTTAACCGACGGCATTATTTCTATTACTTCTGAAGGGGAATTACTTCGGACTATGAATGTAAAAGATGGGTATGCAATGAAAACAGCGCTAAACAAAGGCTACAACATTTGTATAATTTCTGGAGGAAACAACGAAGGCGTACGTGTAAGATTACGCGGACTTGGAATTACAGATATCCACCTCGGAGTAAGTAATAAAATAGATACTCTAGATGAGTATTTTGATGTCTATAATATCAAAGCTGAAAATGCACTTTATATGGGAGATGATATCCCCGATTACCATGTTATGAAGATGGTAGGAATGCCTTGCTGTCCAAATGATGCTGTAGCTGAAATCAAAGAAATTTCTAAATACATTTCTCACAAACAAGGAGGAAAAGGATGTGTTAGAGATGTAATCGAACAAGTATTAAAGGTCCAAGGAAAGTGGAATGATAGCTTTGATGCTAAATATGCTTAGAAATTATAAAATTGGTTGTTAGTTATTCGTTAATTGTTAATGGTTATTGGTTAATTGTTAATGGTTGTTAGTTATTCGTTAATTGTTAATGGTTAATTGTCAATGGTTAATTGTCAATGGTTAATGGTTAATGGTTGATGGTTGTTAGTCTTTTACTTTTAACTTTTAAACTTTTTAACTTTTTAACTTTCGACTTTCGAACTAAAAAACACGCCTATGATTTTAAATGAAAAACTTAAAAACTACAACATAATTCTAGCTTCTGGCTCTCCTAGAAGGCAACAATTTTTTAAAGATTTAGGCTTAGACTTTGAGATTCGTTTGAAAGAAGTAGATGAAATATATCCAAAACGATTGTATAAATACGAAATCTCCGATTATTTGGCACAGTTAAAAGCATTACCTCATAAAGAAACTTTAAAAGATAATGATATTTTAATCACTTCAGATACCATTGTTTGGCATAACGAAGAGGCTTTAGGTAAGCCTAAAGATAAAGAAGAAGCTATTGCTATGCTAAAATCGCAGTCAGGGAAAATGCATGAAGTTATAAGCTCGGTATGTTTTACCACAGCTAAACTAGAAAAAACAATAAACCACATTACTAAAGTTTATTTTAAAGAACTTACCGACGAAGAGATTGATTATTATGTTACCAATTTTAAACCTTATGACAAAGCAGGCGCTTATGGAATTCAGGAATGGATTGGTCACATTGGAATTAAAAAAATTGAAGGTTCTTATTTTAATGTAGTTGGATTACCTGTTTATGAAGTATACAGAACCTTAGAATCATTAATAGACTAATTTTATAATTCATTTTCAATAAATAATTCATTTATACCATAGTTAAAACATAGTCTTTACACTATTTTCTTGTAGTGAGGCGGTCTCGTATCTTTATTCGGATATTATTAAACAAATTAAGTTCTAGTTGCGATAAAAAATAAATCTCTAACGTATCTTTGTGCCTGAATAGGTTTACAATTTATGACAGAATATTTCACAGTATACAGAGAAGAAATCATAGGGACTATCATTGCTATTGTAGTACTTTTCCTTATCAGAATCCTACTATTTAAAACTATAAAAAAAGTAGGAAAAATAGGAGATATTGATAGAAACAGAACGCTCCTTATTTTAAAATATATAGATGTTTTTATTCTGATAGTCGGAATAATTACATTAAGTCTACTTTGGGGAGTAGATTTCAAGGATCTTGGTTTATTCCTCTCCTCTGCCTTTGCTGTTATTGGGGTTGCTTTTTTTGCCTCTTGGTCTATTTTGAGCAATATTACGGCTGGTATTATCCTATTTTTCTCCTTTCCTTTTAAAATTGGTGACAGGATTCGGATTCAGGATAAAGATTTTCCTTCCGAAGCAATTATTGAAGACATCCGAGCTTTTCATTTACACCTGCGTACCGACGACGGAGAACTTATAACATACCCAAATAGTTTAATGCTCCAAAAAGGAATTGTAGTAATAGATAATCCGCAACGAGAAGACGACGGTAAAAGTACATTGTAGTTTTTAGTGATTTATTAGCTCTAATACCAAGTCCAAACGCTAGTGACTTCATGCTTCTCATTTCTTTTGTTCCCAAAAGAAACGAAACAAAGAAAAAGGCGCCATTTGTTAGACAACCAGATTGAAAAACGGTAACCGAAACGCTGCCTCGTTGCACTCCTGATCTCAGAGCTTTGGGTCACTATTCTACGGATAAGGGTTTTAGCCGCGCTAGCCATCAACGCTGTTTTTAACGAGGGCCTTTCTTTGTAACTAATTCGTGCTGTGTCAATTCATAAGTAGATTTGACTACATCTTTCTTAGATATGGAAAAGTGAGAAACCCTTTAATGCACCAATTTTGTGTAATAATTTAAATTCAAAAAACATGAACACAAAAAAAGTATGGTTTATTACGGGAGCTTCAAAAGGGTTAGGGCTAATTTTAACTAAAAAACTTCTTTTAGAAGGCTATAATGTTGCCTCTACTTCAAGAAACAAACAAGCCTTAATTAAGGAAATTGGTGAAGAAAATGAAAAATTCTTACCTATTGAAATGGATTTAACAAAAAATGAAAATGTTAAGAAAGCCATTGAAACTACGATTAGTCATTTTGGTAGAATTGATGTTTTAATTAATAATGCTGGTTATAGCCAAATTGGCACTTTAGAAGAACTTAGTGAAGAGGAAGTAGAAAATAATTTTAAAGTAAATGTGTTTGGATCTCTAAATGTAATTAGAAATGCTTCACAATATTTACGCAAGCAAAAATCTGGACACATCTTCAATATAGCTTCTGTAGGTGGTTACACAGGAAATTTTGCAGGTTTTGGTATTTATTGTTCAACAAAGTTTGCTGTTGCAGGCTTTACAGAAGCTTTAGCCGAAGAAATGAAATTATTCGGAGTATATACAACCATAGTATACCCTGGTTATTTTAGAACCAATTTTTTATCAGAAGGTTCTGTAAAAACACCTAAAAATCCAATTGAAGAATATGAATCTGCTCGTGAAATGGAACAGGCACATTTGAAAGATATAAATGGAAATCAGCCCAACGACCCAGAAAAAGGTGCCGAAGTATTGATTGCTTTAAGTAAACAAGAGCATCCTCCTGTACACTTTTTTATGGGAGAAGACGCCTACCACTTTGCTAATTTGAAAATAGATGCCATTAAAGAAGCCCTAAAAGAACATAGAACTCTAGGAACTTCAACAGGATTTTAGCTATGAAAAACTAAGAACCATCCCACTTCTATTTCTTATTGTCTTTGTGTACATAATTTCCGCTTGTGCTGTTAAAAAAACACAACTACTAAAAATAAAGTAATTATAAAGACAAGATTTGAACAATGGGGAAATTCTGAACGTAATTTTTTTGATTTGCTCGCCACAAATGTAGAATGGAAAGTTATAGGAAAAGCTCCTTATTCTGTAATTAACAAGGGTAAAGATGAATTTATTTAAAAAAACAGTTGAAATATTGTTTTTACCTCAAAATTGAAAAACAATGATAGAAACCAAAGGATGTATTAGAATGTGGGCTACAAAAGGCGAAACATTAGCCACAAACTACTACCCCAATAATTGTTATGACGAAGCTAGAGGGGATAAAAAAACTGTTTATTAAGGAGACTATCATATCATGGGAAATCATATTGACTACAAAGATGATACAGGATTTACCGTAGATGGAGAATATAGAAATGGAATCCTTTATCACTCAGGAATGGTATTATATAAAGAAAATTAATCTTAAATTTAAAAAAAGAAAACAATGTATCGATTTAAATCCATAAGTGAATTTCATACCTATAGTAATTTACCTAAGCCTGAACATCCATTAATTAGCTTAATAGACTATAGCCAAGTAAATTACTCTACAGATTCTGATAAAATTAAATGGATGCAGGACTTTTATTCTATTTGTTTAAAACGAAATGTAAGTGAAAAATTTAATTATGGACAACAAAAGTATGATTTTAATGAAGGTGTTTTTTCATTTGTAGCACCAAAACAAATACTAACAGTTACAATAAATCAAAACATAAAAGTAAATCCGTCTGGGTGGCTACTTCTTATTCATCCAGACTTTTTATGGAATACCTCATTAGCTGGGTCGATTAAAGATTATGATTTCTTTGGGTATGCCGTTAATGAAGCGCTTTTTCTTTCCAACAAGGAAGAAAATATTATTATAGATATTTTTAAAAATATACAAAGAGAATATCAGTCTAATATTGACAAATTCAGTCAAAATATTATCATTTCACAAATAGAATTATTACTCAATTATGCTGAACGTTATTACGAACGACAATTTATTACCCGTAAAATTAGCAATAATCAAATTCTTATAAAACTAGAACAAATATTAAACAGCTACTTTAATAATAATGAATCCCTTATTAATGGAGTTCCATCTGTTACTCAAATTGCAAATGACTTAAATCTTTCTCCTAATTATCTAAGCAATACTTTAAAAATAGTAAGTGGACAAAGTACAAAGCAACACATCCAGAATAAGATAATAGAAAAAGCTAAAGAGAAATTATCAACTACGGAATTAAGCGTGAGTGAAATTGCCTATGAATTAGGTTTTGAATATCCTGCTTCATTTAGTAAACTATTCAAGAATAAAACCAACATTTCTCCTATTGCATTTAGACAATCTTTCAATTAAATAACTTTACTAAACTTTTGGGAGAAACACGCTGACTGTGAAGAACAATTAAAGTCTTGGTTTAGAGAAACTGAAAAATCCGAATGGAAAAATATTAATGAATTAAAAAACGATTATCCAAGTGCAAGTATTTTAAAAGACAATAGAATTGTTTACAATATTAAAGGCAACAACTACCGATTGATTGTAAAATTCAACTTTGAATATCAAATATGCTGGATAAGATTCATCGGAATTCACGCAGAATATGACAATATAGACGCAAATAATATCTGATTATGAAGATAACACCAATAAGAAACGAAAAAGACTATCAAAACGCTCTGAACAGACTTGAAGAAATTTTTGATGCAAAAAAAGGAACTAATCAAGGAGATGAATTGGAAATCCTTTCAATCTTAATTGACAAATATGAAAATGAGAACTTTCCAATTGGAATGCCTGACCCTATTGAGGCAATCAAATTCCGAATGGAGCAAATGGGAATGAAACAAAAAGATTTAGCCGAAGTTGTTGGATTTAAAAGTAGAGTTAGTGAAATTTTAAGCAAAAAACGAAAACTGACTTTAGGAATGATAAGAAAACTGAATTCAACACTTCACATTCCGACTGAAGTGTTAGTTCAAGATTATTGATAAAAAAGTCAGTTGCCAACAATGCTAACCCTTACACAAACCATTAATTTTATAAAAACAAGATAGTTTTAAGCCCTTTTAAGGGCTTTTATTTTACGATCTAATTAAGCTGTAAGTTAAAATTAGGAAGCTTAAAAAAGTAATTATCTTTTAACGTTGTTTCTTTTTCTAGTTCTTGCATTTCAAAAGTTAATAGTAATCCTATGTCAAATTTATGCTAACTTATGCAATAGGCACAAGTTAGCATAAATAATTGCTCAATTTTGGGCTTAACCAAAGGTCGTTGCAAGTTTACTACGTCTGATTTTCCTCGCGGAAATTCCTCGCAAATTTGCTATCTTCGGTTTACGGTGGAAAATCCTCACGGATTTTCATGCAACAAAATCATAGCCAAATACGTTGGCGGTAATTTAAAACAAAATATGTCCAAACTTAAAACCTTAAGAGAACAACAAAATCTAACTCAAGAAGAGTTATCGGAAAAATCAGGTATTTCAGCAAGGACAATACAGCGGATTGAAACGGGAAAAGAGCCCAAGGGATTCACGCTTCGGGCTTTAGCGAAAGCATTAGAAATAGCAGAAAATGAATTGATTTATACAGAAATTAAACAAGAAAAAATTGAAGCTAATAAAATTAAAAAAGAACCCCAAGAAGTGGTTTTGATTAACTACTCTTTTCTAAAAATAATAAACCTATCTTCAATTCCATTTATTTTGATTCCGCCCTTAAATATCATCATTCCTCTTGTTCTGATGTTCATTATGAAACAAAAGAACAGTTTAACCAAACAGCTTATTTCATTACAAATACTTTGGACCATTTTAGCACCTATTGTATTTATGTTGGGGATTTTTTTGAAACTGGGAAACCAGTTTAGTTTAATCCTAATGATACTAATTGTTTTATCGAATGTTTTCATTATCATTCGAAATGCAATTGAAATAGATAAGCGTAAAAAACTTTATTACAAACTGAATTTCAATATGATATAAAGATTGTCGGGTTTTTGTCGAGTTATTGTCGTGTAGATTTTTAGCATACAGAAAATGGGTTTTTAAACTTTGTGCAAAATTATTATTTGCAGCAAAAACAAAACTCAATATGACAACAAAAATAATCTTAAGCCTTATTATTACTTGCTTGCTTTCTCCAATTTGTAAAGCACAAGCGGACAAAAATTCAGAACTTTATAAAACGATACTATCAAAAGACAGTTTGCTGTTTAATGTTGGATTCAACACTTGCGATATTAAACAGTATGAAAATTTATTAAGCGAAAACTTAAAATTTTATCACGACAAAGATGGAATTTCGGACAAAACAAAATTTCTTTACGACCTAAAAAACGGGCTATGTAAAAGTCCCGAAACACGTCAGGTAAAAAGATTTTTAGTAAAAGAAAGTACAGAGGTTTTTCCGCTTTATAGAAATGGCATTTTATATGGAGCAATTCAAAACGGAGAACATTTATTTTACGAAAGTAAAGAAAGTGAACCAGGTTCTGCAAAGTTCTCAAACATCTGGATGTTGGAAAACGGCGATTGGAAATTAACCACATCCTTAAGTTATGGACATCGGGCATATGAAGTACAAAAAACAGATAACTCTATTTTCGATAACGACAAAGACATTGAAAAATGGTTAAAATCAAACAATATCCCAACTTTAGGAATTGGTGTCATCAATGAAGGTAAACTTCAACAAATAAAAGTATATGGCGACCTTATAGATGGAGAAACCGCACCTTATAATACGATTTTCAATGTAGCTTCTTTAACGAAACCCGTAACCGCAATAGTTGCCTTGAAATTAGTCAGTTTGGGCAAATGGAACTTGGACGAGCCTATTTATAACTATTGGACTGATCCAGACGTTGCAGATGACCCAAGAAATAAAAAACTTACTACAAGGCATATTTTAAGTCATCAAACTGGATTTCCAAATTGGAGATATTCAAATAAATCAAAAAAATTGAATTTTCATTTTGAACCAGGAACACAATATCAATATTCGGGAGAAGGGCTTGAATATTTGAGAAAGGCTTTGGAAAGTAAATTTGGAAAACCTTTAAACCAATTAGCCAAGGAATTAATCTTTGACCCCTTGACAATGACCGACACGCAATATATTTGGAATGATAAGATTGACGAATCTCGATTAGCCGCTGGATATGACAACAAAGGAAATACCTATGAAACAGTTAAAAACAAAACAGCAAATGGTGCTGACGATTTATTGACAACAGTTGAAGATTATGGAAAGTTTTTGGTTAGTGTAATGAACGGTGTCGGACTTTCCGAAAAAGTATTTGAGGATATGGTTACTCATCAAGTTGCAACCAAAAACGGAAAACACTTCGGCCTCGGATTTGAAATTTATGATTTTAAAAATGGAGATTACGCATTATCACACGGTGGAGCAGACAAAGGAGTTCAAACCATTGTTTTCATATTTCCGAAAACAAAAAAAGGATTGATAATCTTCACGAATGTAAATGATGGATATAAAGTTTATGAAAAGATATTAGCTCACTACTTGGGCGAGCAAGGAAAAGAAATATTCGAAATTGAAACAGTAGAATAAAAACTACCGTCAACTACACCAGTAACCAGGTTGCATAAGACATTAATTTTATAAAAACAAGATAGATATAAGCCCTTTTAAGGGCTTTTATTTTACGATCTAATTAAGTTGCACGTTAAAATTAGGCAGCTTAAAACAGCATAAAATGTGTTTTAGTAAAAGCTTTGTAAATATACGAGTCGACCGTTGGTAACAAGCTGAAAGATTCGTTAAACCAAGAAAGATATTGATTGAATTTGATAATTTAGTATCTTTGATAAAAAGAAATTCGAAATGAATATAGAAGCTCGAAAAATAGAATTTATTCAAGAATTCTTAAAACTTCAAAGCGAAGAGACAATTTCCAAGCTTGAGAAAATATTAAAAAAGGAAAAAGATATTTCTGACGAAAGACTTTTTAGACCTATGACCATAGATGAGTTAAACAAACGAATTGACAAATCGGAATCGGATTTTAAAAACAATCGATTTAAAACAAGTTCTGAGCTTTTAACCAAATATGAATAATGAACTTTAAAATTATTTGGTCTGACTTTTCTGAAACTCAACTTGACGAAATTTATGAATATTACGAAAAGAAAGCAAGTTTAAAAGTTGCTACTAAAATTGTAACTGGAATAATTAAAGAATCTGAAAAATTAATAAAAGCATCCCTCATAGGACAAGAAGAAGAATTACTAACAGATAGGGTAATTCAATATCGCTATTTGGTTTTCAAAAATTACAAAATGATATATTCTGTTGATGAACAAAACGGATTTATAAAAATTGCTGATATTTTTGATACACGGCAAAATCCGCCGAAAATGAAACGAACAAAATAAAGCCTGATTGCCAACACCAGTAACCAGGTTGCACAAGCCGTTAATTTTATAAAAACAAGATAGTTTTAAGCCCTTTTAAGGGCTTTTATTTTACGATCTAATTAAGTTGTAAGTTAAAATTAGGCAGCTTAAAACAGCATAAAATGTGTTTTTGAAGAGCTTTTAAAAAAGAAGATGAGCCTTTTAAGCTTCCCACTCCACTTTTAGCATGTTTTTGGATGAACTTCAGATACTTTTTAAGGTTGTAGGCAATGGCAGAAAGCTGCCTATATCAAATTTTTGCTACCTTGCGCAATAGGCACGCCTCATTAGAATGAATTCTATTTTCACCAGTTACTACAAATCATTATATTTGGTTTTTCCTATAAATCATAGCAACTATAATGACAAAAAGTTTCTTTCTAAACCTATTCCTATTAGCTAGTATTAGCTTTATTCAAGCCCAAGAAAACAACAATTCAACCCTTAGTATAAAAGAGATTATGCAAGGTGATGATTTTGTAGGGCATTTACCATCAAATGCTAATTGGTCGGTGGACGGCAAAGCAATTTATTTTGATTGGAATCCAGAAAATGCTTACAGTGATTCTCTGTATGCTTACCGAGTTTCTTTAGAAAAAATTGAGAAAATTCCTTTTGACAAAGCCTATAAATTACCGTCTAATTACGGAACTTTCAACAGTACTAAGTCAAAGAAAATATATAGTAAACATGGGGATGTTTTTATAATTGACATTCCTACTTCAGAAATAACACAAATTACAAATACACAAGATAGAGAAAGCAATGTTCATTATACCAAAAATGAAACGCAAATTGCCTATGTTAGAGATAATAACATTTATACTTGGGATATAGAAACTGGCGTTACTAAACAAATAACAGATTTCAGTACAAAAAAAGAAGAGAAAGAAGACAAAAGAAGTGAAAAAGACGAATGGTTACACCAAGATCAATTAGCTTTATTTGATGTTTTACGGGAACGAAAAGAAAAAAAAGATCAGCAAGAAGTTTTTTATAAAAAAGAAAATCTTAAAAAACCACTTGCTATATACACAGATGGAAAATCTATTTACAATCAGCAAAATAGTCCAGATGGAAAATATGTAAGCTACCTAACAGTAAAACGAGAAGATAGTAAAGGGACTATTACACCGCATTATGTTACCGAATCTGGCTACACAGAAGATCAGAATACACGTTCTAAAGTTGGTGATACTCCAGACACATACGAGTTATTTATCTACGATATCGAAAACAGAAAAACCTATCCTATTGTTTTAGATAACCTAGAAGGATTGGATTACGTTCCAGAATATACTAAAGATTACCCAGATAAAGTTTATAAAAACGACAACCGAATTGGTTATATAAGTGGTCCTATTTGGAACAAAGACGGTAGTAAAGCTGTTTTAGATATTAACACCAATGATTATAAAGACCGCTGGATTGTTCTATTAAATGTAAAAGATGGAACAGTAACTAATTTAGATCATCAACATAATGCAGCATGGATTGCAGGACCTGGCATTGGCGGATATCGTGGTGGAGAGCTTGGCTGGATGCCAGATGAGAAAAGTATTTGGTTTCAATCAGAAAAGTCAGGTTATTCTCACCTTTACACTTTAAATACGGAGACTAAAAAAGCAAAAGCCCTAACTTCAGGAGGGTTTGAAATCTACGATCCTAAAATTTCAAACGATAAAAAGCATTGGTATTTTACTGCAAACAAAACTCATCCTGGCGATCGTCAATTTTACAGAATGCCTTTAAATGGCGGAAAATTAGAGCAACTAACCGATATGGTTGGTAGAAATGATGTAACGCTTTCTCCTGATGAAAAACAAATGGCTATTCTCTATTCTTATGCTAATAAACCAACAGAGTTATTTATAAAAGAAAATCCTGTTTACAGCAAAAATACAACTGCTAAGCAACTAACACATTCTACTACTGATGCTTTTAAAAAGTATAACTGGAAAGACCCAGAAGTAATTACTTTTAAGGCAAATGATGGTGCCGAAGTGCATGCCAGACTCTATAAACCAGCAGAAAGTACTAAAAATAAAGCTGCGGTTATTTTTGTTCATGGTGCTGGATATTTACAGAATGCTCATAAATGGTGGAGTTCTTATTTCCGTGAGTATATGTTTCATAATATTTTAGTAGACAATGGTTATACTGTTTTAGATATTGATTACCGCGGAAGTGCAGGATATGGCAGTAAATGGCGCACAGGTATTTACCGTCATATGGGAGGAAAAGACTTAAGCGACCAAGTAGATGGTGTAGCGTATTTGGTAAAAGAGCTTGGAATTGACAAGGAAAAAGTAGGAATCTACGGAGGTTCTTATGGTGGTTTTATTACGCTTATGGCAATGTTTAACGAAGCTGATACCTTTACTGCAGGCGCTGCAATTCGTTCTGTTGGCGATTGGGCAGCGTATAACCACGGATATACAGCTCGTATTTTAAATACTCCAACAACAGACAGTTTGGCTTATAGAAGAAGTTCTCCTATTTATTTTGCAGAGGGTTTGAAAGGAGATTTACTTATTCTTCATGGAATGGTAGACGACAATGTGCATTTTCAAGATATGGTACGTTTGTCGCAAAGATTAATTGAATTAGGAAAAACCAATTGGGATATGGCAATATATCCAGTAGAAAGACATGGTTTTGTAGAGCCTAGTAGTTGGACAGATGAATATACGAGAATCTATAACTTATTCAATAAAAGTTTACTTGGAATAAACGCGAATTAAATAGAATAAAATAATACTTCCTAACTTTTACATTTATAAAGTTAGGAAGTATTTAATCTCTATTGTTAATATCTGAGTATAAATGCGAGACCTCTTCGTTATAAGAAAAAAGACTAAATATTAACTATCATAAAATAAATAGTTTAAAGAAATAATATTACAAAAATACGTTTACATTAACTTGAACGTGAAAAAACTAAACTTTTACTTCAACTCATACCACTCTTCTACCGTTAAATTTTGACGGCGACCTTTATTTTCTGGTGCGTAGTTTTTAGCCAAATAATCTAAAATTATCGACTCTTGGTCGCCTAAATCCCATAAGTTCTGAGTTTTTTGCATCCATCTAATAGTAGTAAGCCACCCTTCTCGGGTCATACGGTTTTGAGTAACAAGTTTAGCAGAATGGCAATTCGTACAATTATTAATCACCGCTTCTAGTCCGTTTGCTGCTATAAAACCTGTTTCTGTATGAATTCCATCTTTAATTTCTATTTCTGAATTTTCTTCGAGAGAGTCAGCAACTACTTCTTCTGTAGTTATATTCGGACTTTTATCGAATAATTTGGTATCTGGAAAAAGAACTAAAAACATCAAAAAAAATCCGATTCCAAAAAAAGCAATTGTAAACAACGATAAACTTTTGGATAAAACTTTTACTTCTTGTAAAAAACGTTCTTTCTTATCCATACTAACTTACCTTTACTGCTATTCTATGACACGCATTATTTAAATACCCTTTTGGATTCCAACCTGGAAGTACCATTGGCTGACTCTTGCCATTACTATCGGTAGCTCGTGCCCATATTTCATAATAACCAACCTCTGGAAAGGAGGTTTTTGCAGAAAAGTGTTGCCAAGCAAGTCTATTTTTGGGAGCGGTAATTTCACATTCATGCCAAGTGGAACCAAAATCAATTGAATACTCCATTTTAGCAACCTCTAAATCGCCTGCCCAAGCATGACCATTAAAAGATAGTTCCTGACCAAGCTTTAACATAGCTCCTGTTTTAGGATATGTAATTAACGATTTTACAGGCATGGATTCTATAATACACATGTCTTTATCTGCTACCTTTTCTCCGGGCGCCACAGGTTTACAAGGCACACGGTATGCTTGTCCTGTCATTTTTGTGCCATCGTGTACTATATTTCGGATACTTATTCTATTAATCCACTTACCAGAAACCGACGCTGGCCAACCACCAGCAACCAAACGCAAAGGATAACCATGTGCTATTGGAATGGCTTCACCATTCATTTCAAAAGCTATTAAAGTTTCGTCCTCCAAAGCTTTTTTCATAGGGCAACCACGAGAAATTGGTTCTTTATCTGGACTTCTACTTAAATGAATGTCTGCTGCATGATATCCTATATAAACAGCATCCTCTTTAATTTCTACATCTTCCAAAACATCGCGCAATCTAACTCCAGTCCATTCAGCGCAATGCACTGCCCCTAGTCCCCACTGATTTCCTTTTGCAGGCGGATTAAACTCTTTACGCCCATTTCCGCCACACTCCAACGTGAGTTGATAAGTATATTGTTTAAACTTACTTTTTAAATCGTTTAAAGTATAGGTTTTTGTTTTTGAAACAGATTCTCCATCTATGGTAAGCGTCCAATTTTCAACATCAATATTTTCAGGAAGTAACCCATTATTCCTAATAAACATAGCTTTATTAGGCGTAATGTCATCATTCAACAAATGTGCTTTAGATTCTATGTTCCATGGCTTGTCATTCAATACCAGCATTTCTTTATCTTTTTTAAACATTGAAAAAGGATCTGGATCTTGAAGTATTAATGGTTTATATCCCTTCGGCAAATACTTTCCGTAAACAATGGAAGTTCCTGCTGCTAAAGTAGCTGAAGCTAAGATAGTTTTACTGATAAAATCTCTTCGTTGCATGAAAAATGGTTAATTAATAAGGATAAATATAGAAATTCTCATACTGTTATATTTAATTTCATGAGAAATTAACACATGTTTTCTCAAGCTAAGAAATTCATTTATATTTGCAATGAAAATTAATCCATGGAAAAATTAAAAAAGCGCTGGGGTATTACCTCTAATTTTCAGCTAACTATCATTTTTATTGTATTTGCAATAACAGGATCTACAGCTGCTAAAGTTGCTGGTCCAATTACCGAGTACATCGGTTTGCATCCAGATGCGCTTCATCCAATTTTATATTGGATTGTTAGAATCTTGTTAATCTTCCCTATTTATCAAGTATTATTGATTTTCTTTGGGTGGCTTTTCGGACAATTTGCTTTTTTCTGGAATTTTGAAAAAAAGATGTTAAACCGATTAGGAATAAAAATCTAATCATTTGAAGGAAATAAAACACATACTCGTAGGTTTTTTCTCTTTATTGCTAATTTCAGCGATATTGATTCCTTCTGCCCTAAAATTTTCTCACTTTTTTATAGCTCATAGCCATGTTGAGTGTAATGAGCATGTAAAAACACATTTTCACCAATCGGATTTTGAATGTAAGCTATTTAAGTTTCATCATACTCATCAAATAAATTTCACCCCAGAGGAAATTACGTTTACTATTCTTACACTTCCTTCTGAACAAAATTTTAATCACTACTTTCATTTAAGTGAATATCAAACTCTTCATTTTTCACTCCGTGGTCCGCCAACTGCATAAAGTATCTTAAGTTTTTTTCGACTTACAAATAAATATATTCGTTTTAAGAAATGTCAGCATAGAAGATAATGTTGCTACTTATTTCTATAAGATGATAAGATTACTGAGTTACATTCGGTAGTTCAAGAAAAAAACTAACTCATTTTAGAGGAGAGTTACAAAACTAAATCTCGATAAACGAGTAAAAATCCACATTAGAACTATTTATAAAGAATTTTTCCATATTAATTATAGCTTAATTAATAATAGAATTCGGAAAAAGAATAAATCAAATACATGAAAAATACATTAATCTTTATACTCTTATTGAGTATTACATCTATCATAAATGCACAAAATAGTATTGGCGGAACTGTTACAGATGCAACCACAAATAACAAAATTCCCTATGCAACTATTTACCTACCACAATTAGAAAAAGGAACTAGTACTAATGAAGATGGAACTTTTATATTAGAAAGTCTACCCCAGGGCACCTATAAAATTGTAGTATCTTCAATAGGATTTAAAACTTTTTCCAAAGACGTTACGGTAAACGGAGCTATTAAATTAGATGTGCAAATAGCGCCATCTGCAATTGAAATGGAAGAAGTTATAGTCTCTACTCCTTTCCATAAATTGCAAAGTGAAAATGTAATGAAAGTAGAACGACAAAGCATGGAGGAGCTCAAAACCAAAGGAGCCATGACCTTGTCTGACGGAATTACAGATATAAGTGGAGTAGAAAGCGTAAGTACAGGAGTTGGAATAGGAAAACCTGTTATTCGCGGACTGAGTTCCAATAGAGTTTTGGTGTACACTCAAGGCGTGCGCTTAGAGAATCAGCAATTTGGAGGAGAACACGGACTTGGAGTAAATGATGCAGGAATAGAAAGTGTAGAGGTTATAAAAGGCCCTGCTACCCTTCTCTATGGATCTGATGCACTTGGAGGTGTACTCTATCTAAATCCTGAAAAATTTGCAGTCCAGAATAGTACCGAAGGAGATGTAAACGTAAATTACTTTACAAACACCGAAGGAGTTACCGCAAATGGTGGCTTTAAAACATCTGGAGATAAATTAAAATTTTTAGTTCGTGGTGCTTATGGCTCACATGCAGATTATCAAGATGGAAACGGAACATATACCACCAATTCTAGATTTAATGAATATGATTTAAAGTCTGGGTTTGGGTATCAAGGCACTAATTTTAAAACCGAATTACGTTATAATTTTAACCGCTCAAATCTAGGAATTCCTGAAGAAATAGGAGTGCAAAATAGAGACCGAGATCCATTACTTCCTTATCAAGAAATAGACAACCATGTTATAAGTTCTAAAAGCACGCTATTTTTTGATAAAAGTAGCTTAGATATTACTTTAGGTTATGTTGCAAATAACCGTAAAGAATTTGAAGACGAACATCATCACGAGGAGCATGGAGATGAACATGAAGAAGAACATGAGGAGCATGGAGATGAAGAACACGAGGAGCACGAAGACGAACATGAAGAACATGCACATGGAGATGAAGCTGCTTTAAATATGAAACTTCATACCTTGAGTTACAATGTACTTTACCACTTACCAGAAACTGGAAAGTTTGAAACCATTTTTGGAGTACAGGGAATGCATCAAACTAATGAAAACTCTGGAGAAGAAGTTTTAATTCCAGATGCTACAACTGTAGATTTTGGTGTTATGGCTACCACACATTACCACATGAAAAATAGCGATATCCAAATAGGTCTCCGCTATGATACCAGAGATATTGAAGCCAAAGAAACTGGAGATGTAGGTAGTGAATCTTATATCCCAGCACTCAATAGAAACTTTAATAGTTTTAATGCTTCTGCAGGATATAGAGTTACCATAGCTCAAAAAATTATAGCACGTCTTAATCTTGCAACAGGCTTTAGAGCTCCTAATTTGGCAGAGCTAACATCCAATGGCGGACATAGTGGTGCTAATAGATATGAAATAGGAAATGAAGCTCTAAAAAATGAACAGAATTTCCAAACAGACCTCTCTTTAGAATACGGAAATGAACATATTGAGTTCTTTGTAAATGGTTTTTATAATGCAATAAGCGATTATATCTATTTACAACCAACGGGACAATTTATTGATGATGATCCCGTTTATCAATATGTACAAGATGATAGTAATTTATATGGTGGGGAAATTGGTTTTCATTTACATCCACATCCTTTAGATTGGTTGCATTTAGAAAGTAGTTTTGAAACGGTTACTGGTAAGTTAGCCGACTCCAATGTGTATTTACCGCTTATTCCAGCTAATAAACTTTCAAATACATTTAGAGTTGAGTTTGACGGAAAGCAAGTTTCTAACAAATATGCTTTTGTTACCCTACAGAATGTATTTAATAAAAATAATGTTGGGGATTTCGAAACTAGAACTGGTGGATATTCCCTCGTAAATCTAGGTTTTGGAGCAACTATCAAAGCTTACAATCAGCCTTTTAATATTAAACTATCTGCCAATAATCTATTTGATAAAGAATATGTTTCTCATTTATCTAGATTAAAACCTGATGGAATTTACAACATCGGAAGAAATATTAATATTGGAGTAACTGTTCCTTTTTAAAGTAAAATTATTTTGAAATAATTCCCTCAAGTCTATATAGACGGCCCCCGAAGTATTTAATATTAAAAATTCGGGGGTTTTTTATTTTTAACTTTTCTTGATTTTTATGGATAGGCAAAAAGTATAGAAATCCCTTCCTCACCTCTACTCTCGCCACTTTTTTATCTCTCCTTTAGACAAAAAAGATTACGAAGTTACTACTTGAGTGGCTTTATCTTTTTTTATAACATAGGTATAAATCCAAGTTAAAGTAAAGGTTGGAATAATATCTAATCCTGGTACTAACTCTTCTATAAAAGTAATTGCCCCTGCTCCTTGACCAATCCGCCCTTTGTACATACGCGTCATTAACCAACCCGAAATTGGTGCCCAAATAATATCAGAAAACTCTCCAATACCAGGAATTGCATAGGAAACCATTCCAAGCGCATCAAATATCAATCCGATAAAAAGTTTTTTGTATTTATTATCGTCAGAACTAATCATACGGTAATTTTTTATAATTATAGAACAATAAAAATGCCAAAATATTGAATTCATCTTGACTTTTTTTGTTTGAGTGAAAAAGTCAAGATATGTTCTTTATCCTAAATCAGAACTTATTAGCTTAAGAAATTCGTTTCTCGTTTCTATTTTTTCAAACTGACCTCTAAATCCAGAAGTGGTGGTAACAGAATTTTGTTTTTGTACACCACGCATCATCATACACATATGCGATGCTTCTATAACTACTGCTACCCCCTGTGGTTTTAGCGTACTATTAATACATTCTAAAATATCATGTGTTAGTCTTTCTTGAACTTGTAACCTCCGTGCATATACATCTACAATACGTGGTAATTTACTTAGTCCAACAATATAGCCATTAGGGATATAAGCAATATGAGCTTTTCCAAAAAAAGGCAATAAATGATGTTCGCAGAGCGAATATAATTCGATGTCTTTTACAATCACCATTTCATTATAATCCTCTTTAAACATGGCTCCTTTTAGTATTTCAGCAGCATTTTGTTGGTAGCCTTGCGTTAAAAACTGCATCGCTTTAGAAGCTCTTTCAGGAGTTTTTAAAAGTCCTTCTCTAGCCGTATCTTCTCCTATCTCACTTATAATATTTTCATACTGATTACGAATAGTTTCAGTAGTTTCTATATTATATTCTTCAAAAGTTTTGTATGCCATTTAATAATCCTATTATATTTTCAACCTTAAAAATACCCTTTTTTTATGAATATAATCAAATAACCAAAGAACCTTAGGAAAATATAGTTATATATAAATATCGTTATTTTTACTTCATACAAAACTATCTATATTCATTAGACTTTATTAATATTATTCGGAAAATAAAATAGCTTCTTGTTCAAAATAATTACTATCATAGTCATCTTTACCATCTCCAGTAATATTATATGCTGCTATATATGTCCATGAATTTATATCAGGATATATCCAATTAAGCAGTTTATCATTAACAAAAGTATTTTTACTATATAGTTTGTTAAAGTAGGAGTTGATTGTTATAAAATCGTCTACTTGATATACATGAATAATTTCATGTGCTATAACATTTGTTTTATTATTATATACACCATCTATTTTGGTTCTATCATACAATATTGTATATGTATATGCAAAAGCTACATAATTAGCTGGAGAAGTATTTGTTGAGAAAACTAAATTTCCTGTTTTTAGAGAAGTATTAATGTCGAAATCTCCTTTAGTAGCAACGTAGATAGTTCTTCCTAAAGCATATGGCATTACTTTAAAATAAAAGGCTCTTTCACCCTTTTTAGGGTTTAAATGATACTCAAATCGAGTAAAACCAATATTTAAGTGCCAACGCTTCCAAAAATCAATATTTGAAGCTGCATTTTCAGTTATTGAAGTTCCTGCTGCATTAACAAGCTTACTGCTCCAAGCATATAGAGGACTCCCTGTATTGGCATAGCCTTGAATAATGTTTTTACTACCATATATTACAGTACCGCCAATAGCTCCTTGCCAAAGCCCCTTTAAAAAGGCATGTCCTAGTTTTTCATTTTCTTTTTTATTGATAGCCGATCCTATTCCACTAAATAACGAGCTTCCTATAACATTATATGTTATTGCTTTACCATGACTTAAATCTTGAGAACTGACTTTTATTATGGAGAATAAAAATAGCATCAAATAAACTCTTATCATTTTAAATATTTTTCATGTAATTTATTAAAATATTTTATATATATAGACTATATTCTTTATTAAAACATATAATGAATTCTAACATATACTTTTGTTTTAAATACTGAATAAGTACCTTAGCAACTTTAGATAAGTTTATGATAAAAGCTACAAACATTCGTAAAACATTTGGGTCTTTAGAAGTTTTAAAAGGCGTTAATGCTACTATAGATAAAGGAGAAATAATTTCTATTGTCGGGGCTTCTGGAGCTGGTAAAACTACCCTTTTACAAATTTTAGGAACACTAGACAAGCCTGATAAAACTAAAGATTTACAGCTACATATTAACGGTATTGAAGTAAGCAAATTAAATGATAAAGATTTAGCTAAATTTAGAAATGAACACATTGGGTTCATTTTTCAATTTCATCAATTATTGCCAGAATTTACAGCGCTCGAGAATGTTTGCATTCCTGCATTTATAAAGAATACTCCAAAAGATGAAACAGAGAAAAGAGCTAAAGAATTATTGGAATTTTTAGGATTATCTCATAGAGTTAACCACAAACCCAACGAATTATCTGGAGGAGAACAACAACGTGTAGCAGTAGCGAGAGCATTAATAAATAGCCCATCTATTGTTTTTGCTGATGAACCCAGTGGAAATTTAGATTCTGAAAGTGCCGACAGACTTCATAATCTTTTCTTTGAATTAAGAGATAAATTCGGACAAACATTTGTTATTGTAACCCATAATGAAGAATTGGCAGATATGGCAGACAGAAAGTTAACCATGGTTGATGGAGATATTGTTAAGTAATTAGCGTTTCAGTGTTCAGTAAGCTGTATTTAATGAAGCAAAAGGACAAAGTTTCTAAACATAATATTCTTCACCTTTACCTTTTTAACTTTATAAACTTTCATACTTTCAACTTTCAACTTTACAACATATATATAACCTTTGAAACAATCCGAATTAAAAGAGTTTTTAGACGAAAAAGCATCATTTTACAATAATCTTGATTTTATTGAAAGCGACCCTATTCAGGTTCCGCACTCTTTTCATCAAAAAGAGGACATAGAAATTTCAGGATTTTTAGCAGCTACCATCGCTTGGGGAAACCGAAAAAGTATTATTAAAAATGCTCATAAAATGATGGATTTTATGGGGAATACACCATACGATTTTGTTATCAATCATTCAGAAGAAGATTTAAAAAAGCTTCTTCCTTTTGTACATCGTACATTTAATGGTCATGATTTTATTCAGTTTATAAAAAGCTTACAGCATATTTATAACACTTATGGTGGGATGGAAACTATTTTTAGAGAAAACGCTTCAAACACTTCTCTACAGCCTGCCATTACTGCTTTTAAAAATGTTTTCTTTGAAATAGAACATCTCCCAAGAACTCAAAAACACGTTTCTAATCCGTTAAAAGGCTCGTCGGCAAAGCGTATTAACATGTTTTTACGATGGATGGTAAGACAAGATACCCGTGGAGTTGATTTCGGAATTTGGAAAAATATCTCTCCTGCGCTCCTCTCCTGCCCACTAGATGTACATTCTGGAAATGTAGCGAGAAAGCTAGGGCTTTTAAAACGAAAACAAAATGACGCAAAAGCACTGGCAGAACTAGATTTAAGTCTAAGAAAGTTAGACTCCAAGGATCCTGTTAAATATGATTTTGCACTATTCGGTCTCGGAGTTTTCGAAAAGTTTTAAGTTAATGCTGAAAAGAAGAATTCATTACTCTTCTTTTTTTCTTATTTTAGTTTCTTAATTAAAAATCCTCTATTACATGTTGAAAAATTTACTTTCGATTTGCATGTTTTTCTGCTGCATTTCAATAATCAATTCTCAGAAATTAAAACTTCCTTCCGATTCTATTGTCTCGACTAAACATCAGGTTTCAATAAATGGAAAAAAGATAAGTTACCAAGCTAACACAGGTACTTTACAAGTTTGGGATGATGAAGGAAACGAAATAGCAACCCTTTTTCATACGTATTATTTCCGAACAGATATAGATGACAACACAACAAGACCCCTTGTAATATCTTTTAACGGAGGTCCAGGTTCGGCTTCTGTTTGGATGCATATTGCTTATACGGGACCTAAAGTCTTAAATATTGATGATGAAGGATACCCAATTCAACCTTATGGCGTAAAAGACAATCCTAATTCTATTTTGGATGTTGCAGATATTGTCTATGTAAATCCTGTAAATACTGGATATTCTAAAATGATAGCCGACAAAGAGGGGAAATATCCAGATAAAGAAAAGTTCTTCGGAATTAATGCTGATATTAGATATTTAGCCGATTGGATTACGTCTTTTGTTACTAGAAATAACCGTTGGAGATCTCCTAAATATATTATTGGAGAAAGTTATGGAGGAACTCGTGTAGCTGGATTGTCATTAGCGTTGCAGGAAAGAGAATGGATGTATTTAAACGGTGTAATTATGGTTTCTCCAGCAGATTATAAAGTCTTAGATGGTGAAAACCCTGTAGCTAAAGCAATAAACTTACCTTATTATGCTGCTACCGCATGGCATCAAAAAGCCTTAACCGCCGATTTACAACAAAAAGATTTGTTGGAGGTTTTACCAGAAGTAGAAGACTTTACTGTAAATACTCTTATTCCAGCCATTTCTAAAGGTGGTTCTTTATCGAAAACAGAAAAAGAAGCGGTTGCCAAACAAATGTCCAAATACTCAGGATTATCAGAAGAGTCCATCCTTCAACACAATTTAGTAGTTCCTACCTCTTTTTTTTGGAAAGAACTTTTAAGAGATAAGAGTTTTACTGTAGGGAGATTGGATTCTCGCTATTTAGGAATTGATAAAATGGATGCTGGTAACAGACCAGATTACAATGCAGAATTAACTTCGTGGTTACACTCCTTTACTCCTGCTATAAATTATTATTTACAGGAAGAACTAAATTTCAAAACTGATATTCCTTATAAAATGTTTGGGAATGTTCATCCATGGAATAAAGAAAATGACAATACTAGAGAGAATCTTAGACAAGCAATGGCAGAAAATCCATACTTAAATGTTTTATATCAAGTAGGATATTATGATGGAGCTTGTACTTATTTTAATACGAAATATAGTATGTGGCAAATGGATCCTTCGGGAAGAATGAAAGATAGAATCCAATTTAAAGGTTACCGAAGCGGACACATGATGTACCTTAGAAAAGAAGATTTAAAAACGGCTAACGACGATATTAGAGCGTTTATACTTTCTACTTCCAATCAAGGAAAAGCTGCTAAGTATTAAATTTTAACAACTAAAACAAAAACGAGAGGTCTAAAAAGTAATTATATTCCAAATGTCATCCTGAGCTTGTTGAAGGGACCTTTTGAGTGTTAGTTGTTTAAAACTTCGACAAGCTCAGTTTGACAACTACAAATTATTTTTTAGACCTCTCGTTTCTTTTTAAAAAGATTACTTTTTTGTTTCAGATGAAAAAATACAAGATAAAAATCTAATTTACAATTACTTATAAAGTAAACTAAAGAATCATTACCTTTTAAAACTTTCGCCTTGTTTATTTCCTTTTATAGAGGCAATTACTTTGTCTATAATAAATCCATCCATGAGGGTTTCAAGAATACTTCTTTAATTGTATCTTTGATTTGAAATTATAACTAAAAGGAATGCAGTTTAAACATCCAGAAATTCTTTGGGCTCTTTTTCTACTTATCATTCCTATTATTATTCACTTATTCCAACTCCGTAAATTCCAAAAAGAAGCATTTACCAACGTTGCTTTTTTAAAACAATTAAATTTACAAACCCGTAAAAGTTCACAACTAAAAAAGTGGCTTGTTTTATTAACTAGATTATTAGCTTTAGCTTCAGTAATTATAGCCTTTACAGAACCTTACTTTGCTAATAGAAATATTAAGACTACCGCAAAAGAAACTGTAATTTACCTAGACAATTCTTACAGCATGGAATTAAAAGGAAGTCATGGTACCTTACTTCAAGAATCTATTAATCAGTTAATTAAAAACATTCCAGAAACAGAAGTGTTTTCTTTATTTACTAATACTGATAGTTATAAAGATGTAAAAATTACAGCTATTAAAAATGAGCTTTTAACCGATTCTTATTCTTCCACTCAATTAGAACTCAATGAAGTTTTTCTAAAAGGAAATCAATTATTTTCTGATAAAAATACTATTAAAGACTTTATCCTTTTATCTGATTTTCAACAGCGTGAGCCTTTTAAAATTGATTCTAAAGAAGATGAAACTCTATATTTTGTTCAGCTACAACCTTCAGAAAAAAACAATATAGCAATAGATAGCGTTTATATTGACAAGAAAGAATTGTCAACCTACGAATTGAAAGTACAGGTTTCAAAAAACTATCCAGTAGATAATCTTCCTATAGCCTTGTATGATGGTGATAAATTAATAGCTAAAACTGCCGTTACCTTTGAAAACAACCTTGGAACCGCCATTCTTTCTGTTCCGTCAGGAAATCTAAAAGGGAAAATTAGTATTGAAGATAATGGTTTACAATATGATAATAGCTTATACTTTTCCATAAATAAAAATGACAATATAAATGTATTAGCTATTAATAATGCTGATGACAATTTTTTGAAAAAAATCTTTACAGAAGATGAATTTAACTACACCAACACTCCTACAAATGCTATAGATTACAATAGTATTCAGCAACAAAATTTAATTGTTTTAAATGAGTTAAAAGTTATTCCAAACTCGTTAATAACAACTCTTTTAGAAGTTAAAAAACAAGGGGCTAGTATTTTAATAATCCCTTCAGTAGAAACAGATTTAAATACTTATAATCAGTTGTTTAAAAACATATCAAACACATCTATAGTTTCTTTAAATAAAAAAGAAAAACAAATTACCACCATTGCATTTGACCATCCTTTATTTAAAAATGTTTTTGATGCTAAAGTCACCAATTTTCAATATCCAAAAACCAAAATCTCTTATAGCTTGTTAAGAACTAATGAAAATGTAATTTCCTATACAGATAACACTCCTTTTTTAGCCGAAAATAATGGGATTTATATTTTTACTTCTCCATTAAATAAGGAGGTAGGAAATTTTCAAAATTCCCCGCTCATTGTACCTACTCTTTATAATATAGCAAAGCAAAGTTTAGCCCTTCCAAATCTATATTATACAATTGGAAAGAATATCACTTTTGATGTAAAGGCAAAACTTACCTCCGACGAAATTCTAACTATAGAAAATAAAAATACCTCATTTATACCGCTGCAACAAACTTACAGTAATCATATTAGCATTACTACTACCAATTTACCTAAAGAAGCGGGCGTGTACACCATTACAAAAAATAAAGAGGAGTTTATGGACGTAAGCTTTAATTTCAGTAGAAAAGAAAGCGAACTGAATTATCTAGATATCAATACAATTACTCCTAAAAATACCTTTTCTAATATTCCAGACGCATTTAAAAATATAAAAAGTGAAAACAATGTCGATGAGCTTTGGAAATGGTTTGTTATTTTTGCATTGGTATTTTTATGTATCGAACTGCTCATTCTAAAATATTTTAAATGAATATCCTTCTAAAGTCGGCTAAAATAATAGCTCCAAACAGCGAATATCATCAGCAAATAAAAGACATTCTTATTAAGGATGGAATTATCTCTAAAATTGATAACTCCATTGCTACTGATAAGGACACAAAAGTTATATCTTATGATAATCTTCATGTTTCTGAAGGTTGGTTTGATAGCAGTGTGAGTCTTGGTGAGCCTGGACATGAAGAACGAGAAACTATTGAAAACGGACTAAAAACGGCTGGTTTAAGTGGTTTTACTGGAATTGCGGTTAATCCAAATGCATATCCAATTGCAGACACCAATGCCGATATAGGATTTTTAAAAGCAAAAGCATCTGGAAATGCAACCAATTTATATCCTATAGGAGCGCTAACAATAAAGAGTGAAAGTGTGGATTTGGCAGAGCTTTTTGATATGAAAAATGCAGGAGCAGTAGCTTTTGGCGATTATCAACAACCTATTAGCAATCCTAACTTACTTAAAATTGCTTTACAATACACTCAAAATTTTAACGGACTAGTACTCTCCTTTCCGCAGGAAAATAAAATTGCAGGAAAAGGAATCGTTAATGAAGAGGCAAATGGTACAAAACTAGGACTAAAAGGAATACCAGCTTTAGCAGAAGAATTACAAATAGCACGCGACTTATTTATATTAGAATACTCGGGCGGAAAACTACACATCCCTACTATTTCCACTGCTAAATCGGTTAGCCTTATAAAAGACGCTAAAGCTAAAGGATTGGATGTTACATGCAGTGTTGCCATACATAATTTAATCCTAACCGATGATGCATTAATCGAGTTTGACACAAATTATAAAGTATTACCTCCATTACGTACTCAAAAAGACACAGAAGTCTTAATTAAAGCCTTAAAAGAAGGAATAATCGACTTTGTAACCTCAGACCATAACCCGTTAGATACAGAGTTGAAAAAGGTAGAATTTGACCATGCCGCTTATGGTACTATAGGTTTAGAAAGTGCTTTTGGAGCCTTACAAACAGTAGTTTCTACAGAAAAGGCAATTGAACTTTTAACAAGTGGGAAATTGAGATTTGGGATTCCTTCTGAAAAAATAAAAGTAGGAAGTAATGCAAATCTGACACTTTTTAATCCTGATGAAACCTATACCTTTGAGAATAACCATATCCTTTCTACTTCTAAAAACAGTGCATTTTTAGGCGAAAATTTAAAAGGAAAAGTTTATGGAATACTAGCTAATAATCAATTATTAGTTAAATAACCTTATATATAAATCAAAATAGAATGGAAATCAAACCAGAACGCGAAGGCAAAACAGCAGCTATTATTGGGTATTTAATGTTAGTTGGTGCTATAATTGCCATTTTTCTAAATTTAGAAAAGCAAAATCCTTTTGCACGCTTTCATATCCGTCAAGGTTTTGGTTTAAGCCTTATGTTTATTTCAATTGGATATGTAATAAGCTATTTTAATTCCTGGATGATTTCTTCTGCTTTCTATCTTTGTATTTCTATTCTATGGATTTACGCTTTTATAGGAATGCTTCAAGAAAAATATTCTGAAGTTCCAGTAATAGGAAAGTATTTCCAACAGTGGTTTACATTTATTAAATAATTAAAATTCGCAATTTGCAAACACAAACACTTTCATTACATCATATAATAAGAGCTCCTAAAGCGCAAAGTGAAAATTCTCCAGTGTTATTTATGTTCCATGGTTATGGGAGCAATGAGGAAGATTTATTTTCTTTTGCTTCAGAATTACCCGACGAACTTTTTATAATTTCTGTAAGGGCTCCACAGGATTTAATGCCTTATGGTCATGCTTGGTACGCTATTCATTTTGATGCCGAAGATGGAAAATGGAGCGATGATGCACAAGCAATTCAATCAAGAGAATTAATAGCAAATTTTATTGATGAGGCTTGTAATGCCTATAAATTGGATGCTACTAATGTTACATTATTAGGCTTTAGTCAAGGAGCTATTTTAAGTTATGCCGTTGCCTTGTCTTACCCAGAAAAAGTGAAAAATATAATTGCTTTGAGTGGTTATGTAAACCAAAGTATTATTACTGAAGATTATAAAGATAAAGATTATACCAATATAAGTTTTTATTGCTCCCACGGAAGTGTAGACCAAGTAATTCCTGTAGACTGGGCACGTAAAACAGCTCCTTTTTTAGAGACCTTACAAATTAAACATATATATGAAGAATTCCCTGTAGGTCATGGTGTTGCTCCACAAAACTTCTATTCATTACTAAATTGGTTGAAAGAGCGAATTTAAAAAGGAAACAATTATCGGATAAATTATGCTAAGTAAAATTCATCATATCGCTATTATTTGTTCTGATTACAAAGTCTCTAAGCATTTTTATACCGAAGTTTTAGGTTTAACTATTCTACAAGAAGTATATAGAAAAGAACGTAATTCTTACAAATTGGATTTAGCACTAAATGGAAGTTACATAATAGAATTATTCTCCTTCCCTAACCCACCAAATAGGGTTTCTAGACCAGAAGCTACAGGACTTCGGCATTTAGCTTTCCAAGTTGAAAATATAGACATTTCCATTAAGAAATTACATCAACATAAAATTACAACCGAAGCGGTAAGAGTGGATGAATTTACTGGAAAGCGATTTACTTTTTTTTACGACCCCGATAATTTACCTATTGAATTATACGAAGTTTCCTAATTGCATTATTCAGAATAGTATCTTTGTTATAAACACTTCAGAAAGTGTACTTAAGATATTGAATAGGACAATAAAAAATCAATACAAAAATCGGAAGATTCAAATCTCAATTATTGAGGAAAACGGAAACAATGGAACTAGAAAGCGGAAAAAAAATAATTTTATTTGACGGAGTATGCAATTTATGCAACCGCAGTGTGCAGTTTGTTATAAAGAGAGACTCAAAAGACGTTTTTAGGTTTGCCTCTTTACAAAGCGATTTAGGAAAAAAGCTTTTAGCAGAAAGAAATATCAATCCGCAAGAAACAGATTCTATTGTACTAATAGATCCAAATGTAGCATATTACACAAGGTCTTCTGCAGCCATAGAAATTGCAAAGGAATTGGGAGGGCTTTGGAGCTTAATTAGTGCTTTTAATTACATTCTTCCAGAAAACATTCGAGACTCTATTTATGGTTTCATTGCTAAAAATCGCTATAAATGGTTCGGAAAGAAAGATGAATGCCCGCTTCCAACACCTGAACAGAAAAGAAAGTTTATTGAGTAGGCTGACTAATTCTGAAGAATTAAAGTTCGAAAATCTTATCCATTAATACCCATTTTTCTCCTGGCTTGGCGAAAGGTAATTTTTGCTGATAATTCCACATTAATTCTTCCCATTTTTGCTCTATTGGGTTTTCTGGATTTCCGATTGTATCTTTTTCAATTGAAAAATCATTAGATACGCTTACTAACATAAAAAGACGATTTCCAACATGAAATATTTCCATATTTTTTACTCCAGATTCTTTTATGGATTGTAAAACCTCAGGCCATACGTTTTGATGATGTTGAATGTATTCTTGAATTTCCTCAGAATCATCTTTCAAGTCTAGCGCGAATGCATATTTTTTCATATTCCACTTACTAATTACTCTTTAAATTTAAGAGAAAGCATAACAGATTTTTCTTCCAATATCAATCCGTTTCCCCCTATTCTTTCATAATTTTCAACCTTTCAACCTTTCAACTATCAACTATCAACTATCAACCATTAACTATTAACTATCAACCATTAACTTCATAAACTCCCTGTTTAGTTATCCAGAAACCATAACTAATAATATAAACAAAGCACACTAATGGCAGTATAAAAGAGATATTTACTTCAGGAAAGCCCATAATTTGAATATCGTTTACGGCGTTCCCTCCAATATCTATTACCATTCCTTGAAATGCAGGCATCAAAGCACCTCCTACAATAGCCATAACCAAACCTGCAGCTCCTATTTTGGATTCATCTTCCGATAATCCATCCAAAGCAATTCCGTAAATAGTAGGAAACATTACAGACATACAAAATGAAACGCCCACCAAGGACATCAATCCAAATTCCCCTCTGCTAAAAATTGTTCCCAGCGTGCAAAAAACGGCTAGTACTCCAAAATACATCAACAATTTAGAAGGGGTTATATACTTTAGCATCCATGTTCCAACAGCTCTACCACCAAGAAAAAGTGCAAAAGCTACAAATTGATAATTGGCTGCTACTTCACTTTTCATTCCGATAGCTTCAGCATATTGATAAATATAAGTCCAACACATAATTTGGGCTCCTACGTAAAACATTTGAGCTATTACACCCAATACATATTTTTTATTTTCGAAAAGTTTCCTAAAAGTATCTCCAATACTAGGTATTTTCCCTTCTCCTTTAGCTTGAGGCATTTTACTGACAAGAATAATAAAAAAGACAATTAAAATAGTAAACCCAAGTACCACATACGGATTTCTAATGACCATTAAATCGGAGGTTCTAATGAAGGCTTTTTTTGCTTCTGCCAGCGAATTGAAATTTTCCAAATCATCCGACTCTAACTTTTTCAATACAAATTGTTGCGCTACTAAAAGTCCGAGCAATAAGCCTACTGGATTAAATACTTGTGCTAGGTTTAACCGTCTAGTAGCAGTTTCTTTACTTCCCATTGCCAAAATATATGGATTGGCAGTAGTTTCTAAAAAAGCCAATCCAAAAGTGAGTATGTATAAACCCAAACAAAAAAACCAAAATTTTTCTGTAGTTGCGGCTGGATAAAACATTAGCGCCCCCACAGCATATAAACCTAAACCAATTAAGACTCCCGTTTTATACGAATACTTTCTTACAAATAATGCAGCTGGCAATGCCATACAAAAATAGCCTCCATAAAATGCCATTTGTACTCCAGCGGCTTGCGAATTAGACAGTTCTAAAACTTTTTTAAAAGCTTGAACCATAGGGTCTGTTACCGAGTTTGCAAATCCCCACAAAGCAAAAAGGGAGGTTATTAAAATAAAAGGCAGTAAAAACTTTTTACTTACCACGGGTGTTTTATCTGCTTTCATTAATTTATGTTTATGGCTTTTATTGGTTAAAATATCATCTTAATAAATTTGATTTCATAAGATTGAAGGCTTTATTGCACGATCCAAGTGTGTATATCCGCCATCAACATATAAAAGTTGTCCTGTAGTATGACTTGATTTAGAAGAAAGTAAAAAAACTGCTGTGTTTGCAATTTCCTCAGGGGTTGTCATCCGATTTTCTAGAGGAATATTATTAGTAATTTCTTTTAGTTTCTCTTTGGGATTTGGTAATGAATTGAGCCATTTTTTATATAAAGGAGTATAACTTTCAGCAACAATAATAGCATTCACTCTAATTCTATAGGGTAATAATTCTACCGCCCACTCTCGTGTTAAAGCATTTCTCCCCCCATTAGAAGCCGCATATCCAGATGTTCCTCCTTGCCCTGTTAACGCTACTTTAGAGCTTATATTTACAATTGCTCCTTGGTTTTTTTTGAGTTCTGGCAAACAATAGTGCGCCATCATATAATAATGTGTTAGACTTTTATTAATAGAATTTAAAAAACTCTCATAATCGCCATTTTCAAGTGATACTCCATCATTAACACCAGCATTATTTACTAATCCATGTATAGCTCCATAAGTTTTGATTACATAAGAAACAGCTTTTTTACAGGCATCAGGATTGGTTAATTCTGCTAAAGCATAATCAACTTTCCCTCCATTATCTTTAATTTCTTGAACTGATTTTAAAACATCTTTTTCCGTACGTCCAACAATAATTGGAAACGCCCCTTCTTTAGCTAAAACCTTGCAAATTCCTAAGCCAATTCCCTTATCGCCGCCTGTTACTATAATAATTTTATCCTTTAGTTCTAAATCCATCTTTTCAATCCTTTAAAGTTCTTATTTCTGTAAAACTTCTTCGTTGTTCAAAACTTATCACTTTTCCTACTTCTTATAAATTAATTATATTTTATAAAATCTTATGGCATTCCCTCCTAGTATCATTTTTAGTTGCTGTTTATCATAATAATTGGTTATAATTTTTAATACTTCATTATACGATGCCGCAACCAAGCACACTGGCCAATCAGAACCAAATAGAAGTCTTTCTGTTCCAAATGCAGAAGTTACCACCTCTAAAAAGACTTTAAAATTATCTGGTTCCGGTTTAAAGCCATCTGTTTCTGTTACTAAGCCAGAAACTTTGCAAAAAACATTCTTATTTTTTGATAATTCTTTGATCTGATTTTCCCAATTCTCATCAATTCCATTAGAAATAGCAGGCTTTGCTATATGATCCAATACAAATTTTTGATATGGAAAATTAGTAGTCAACATAATAGCTTCATTTAATTGATGTGGTTTAATCAATAAATCGTATGTCAACCCTAATTTAGACAAAGCTTTTATTCCTCGCTGAAATTCTTCTTTCAACATAAAACCATCAGGTTCTGCTTGCAGAATATGTCGAACTCCTTTAAATTTTTTATATTTTGAAAAATTTAATAATCTTTCTTCCACATTATGCTTTTGCATGTCTACCCAGCCAACAACCCCTTTTATAAAGTAATTTTGCGCTGCAAGTTTTAATAAAAAAATTGTTTCCTCTTCAGACTGGTCTGCTTGTATAGCTACACAGCCATCCATTCCATTATTTTCTAAAACAGGCTTTAAATCGGAAGGCATAAAATCCCTTCGGATGCACTTCATATCATCTACTATCCAACTATCTCTATCTGGATTATACTTCCAAAAATGTTGATGACTATCAATGTACATTCATTATTCTTTTTGGTATGCCTTTGCTACTTGTTTTGAAACTCCTAGACCTTCAATTCCCAACTCAACTACATCTCCTGGCTGTAAATAACGCTGTGGTTTTAATCCCATTCCTACTCCAAAAGGAGTTCCTGTAGAAATTACATCTCCAGGTAATAATGTCATAAACTGACTAATGTAACTTACCAAGATTGGAATATTAAAAACAAAATCAGAAGTGTTACTGTTTTGTTTTATTTCCCCATTTAGCTTAAGCCATAATTTTAAATTGTTTGGATTTTTAATTTCTTCTTTAGTAGCTATAAAAGGACCTAAAGGAGCAAATGTATCACAGCTTTTTCCTTTTACCCATTGTCCAGAACGTTCTATTTGAAATTCCCGTTCACTATAATCGTTATGTAAAACATAGCCTGCAATATGATTCATTGCTTCCTCCTCAGAAACATAAGATGCTTTTTTTCCGATAACAAACGCTAATTCTACTTCCCAATCGGTTTTTTTACTGTTTTTTGGAATGATTAAATCATCGTTTGGTCCTACAATAGCAGAAGTAGCTTTAAAGAATAAAACTGGTTCTTTAGGAATATCCATTCCACTTTCTTCAGCATGTTTGGCATAATTAAGGCCGACACAAATTAGCTTTGAAGGACGTACTAAAGGTGACCCTAAACGAACTTCATTAGAAATCTCAGGACATTTTTCTTCATTTTGAAGAAGCCATTCACGCAATCGTTTGATTCCATCGTTCCCAAAAAAATCTTCATTATAATCTTGACCAAAAGCAGTGATATCTATACGTTTTCCATTTTCTAGTTGTACTCCTGGTTTCTCTTTTCCTGCTTGTCCAAATCTAATTAATTTCATGTGTTCTTTTATTATTTATCATTATTACGTATAACATTCATTTAATAATTTAATTCCCTTCTCATACCACGCTAACTTATCTTGGCGGCATTACTTTGACGAATCCTTTAGTTAAGTAATTTACTAAGTTCCCGTAATTGCATTTATTTGTTGCCATTGACTGCCATCCATAGGGAGTTCATTTTTTTGTTTTTCTCCCGGAGTACTACGTCCATTTTCAAGAATTTGTTTCATCAATATATGAAGCTCCTCAGCTATCTCTGGATAATTAGCTATTTCATTATTCTTTTCCTGTGGATCTTTTTCAAGATTGTATAACTGAAATTTTGGTAACCCCTTTGTTTCTTCAGCATTTGGTTTAGGGTCACTCCAACCTCCAGACCCTGGGCAAAAAATTAATTTCCATTCTCCTTTTCTAATAGCAAAACTGCCATTTATAGAATGGTGAACTGTCAATTCTCTTTTATAAGCGTTTGCCTTTTCAGATTTAAAAAGGGGGAGCATAGAAAAACTATCTTCTCCTTCGTTATCCTTTAAATCTAAATTCAAAATATCTGCAAGGGTTGCCATCAAATCGGTGGTACAAATAGTTTTTGTAGCCACCGAGTTTGGTTTGATAACTTCTGGCCATTTTACAATAAAAGGCACTCTATGCCCTCCTTCATAAATATCGGCTTTATGACCTCGATATAGGTAACTTGGGTTATGTCCTTTTGATGCTAATTCCACATAATCTGCTTGGGGAGAACAACCATTATCACTAGTAAAAATAACAAGTGTGTTTTTTTCTATACCCGCATTTTTAAGAGTGCTTACAAGTTGCCCCATGTAAGTATCTATCATCATTACAAAGTCGCCATAGGGATTTAAAGCACTTTTTCCCTGCCATTCTTTGGTCGGCAATATTGGGGTGTGTGGCGAAGGCAAGGCTAAATATAAAAAAAATGGTTGCTTAGCCTTTGATCTTGCTTTTATATATTCAATTGATTTTTTAAAAAAATTAGGCGTTACTTCTTCATGAATAAAATCGGCTCCAGTTGGTCCTTCTCTCCACCAACCATATTTAGAGGTATCTACAGTTGCTCTATTGGGCTGAGCAGTTACTTTTTCATTTTCTACATACACATACGGAGCCATATCTAAAGAACCAGAATGCCCATAAGCATAAGTAAAACCAAGACTATTGGGAGAGTTTGTAATCGGTTTACTAAAGTCAATTCCTTCATAATCATCAGGACTCCAACCTTCTCCTATCTCTAAACCGTTTTCTTTTTCTCCCCAATTCCATCCCAAATGCCATTTGCCAATAAATGCGGTATGGTAGCCTTCATTTTTAAGTAAAGAAGCCACAGTAGTTCTTTTTGAAGAAATCAAGGCTTTAGAAGTTCCAGTAAGCACCCCACTTTTTAAAGAGCTACGCCAATTGTATCTTCCTGTAAGGATACCATATCTAGTTGGAGTACATACCGATGACGAAGTATGTGCATCGGTAAATTTCATCCCTTCGGCAGCCAATTTATCCAGGTTTTCGGTAGGTATTTTACCATTAGGATTATAACAACTTAAATCCCCATAACCCAAATCATCTGCTAAAACATAAACAACATTGATTTTTTCGTTATTATTCCTAATTTCTTTTAATTCTTGTTTTTCATCTTTACATGAAACATACGCAACAAGTCCTATTAAAAAGAAACTTCTAAGGGTATAAGATGCTATTTTATGAGGAATCCTCTTCATTTATCCATTTAATTTTATAAATCCGCCGTCAATCGGGAAATCTGTTCCAGTAATAAAAGAAGCTTCATCACTACATAAGTATAATGCTAAATTGGCAATTTCCTCTGGACTCCCCATTCTTCCGATTGGTTGTGTCTTAGATAATTTTTCAAACATTTCCTCTTCTTTTCCCGGATAATTTTTTGCAATAAATCCATCTACAAAAGGAGTATGTACACGTGCAGGAGAAATAGAATTACAACGAATGTTTTCTGCTACATAATCTTTAGCCACAGAATAGGTCATAGTAAGCACAGCACCCTTAGACATGGAATAAGCAAAACGGTCAGAAATTCCAACAGAAGAAGCAATAGAAGCCATGTTAATTATAACTCCTCCTCTACTTTTAATATGCGGAATTATTGCATGCATACAATTGTAAACCCCTTTAACATTAACATTGTAAATACGGTCTAAATCTTCTTCGGTAGTATTTTCAATATTTCCTACATGAGCCACCCCAGCATTGTTAATTAATATATCTATTGAATGACTAGAAACTATTTCTTTAATTACAGATTGTACTTGCTTTTGATTGGAAACATCACATTTTTTCCAGATTCCTTTCCCTCCCTTTACTACAATAGTATCTAAAGTTTGTTTAGCATTTTCCTCATTAAAGTCAATAATACATACAAAAGCACCATTTTGGGCAAAAACTTCTGAAATTGCTTTTCCAATACCGCTCCCTCCACCTGTTATTATTGCGGTTTTATTTTTTAAACTGAATATGGACATATCTATTTTAACGTTATTTCTATAATTGTATCAATATCATTTTGCTTCTCAGAAGGAACATTCAAGGTTAAAGAATTATTGCTTACTTGATACGAAGCTTCTGTTTTATCCTGATAAAAAACGACATCCCTTATTTGTTGATTAAAATTGGGAATTTGAATATTTTCTGAGTCTAAATCAAGTAGATGTAGGTATAATTTATTCCCTTTTTTAGTAGAAGAGACCTTATTTTCGATATAAACTGTTCCTTTTTGAGTTTTGTAAATGGTCTCTCCATTTTCTTCAAGCCATTTCCCCATAGCTTTTAACCGTTCTATATGCTCTTTCTGGATTTTTCCATTAGGCATTGGACCAACGTTTAGTAAGAAATTAGCATTATTCCCTGCCGATTTTACCAAATACTGAATCAATTCTTTAACCGACTTATGTTTATCATCTTGCAAATTAAAGCCCCAAGAAGTATTTATAGTTTCACATGTCTCCAATGGTAACGTGCTAATTCCTGCTCCTCCAAATCCAGTAGAATTCTTCCCTGGAAGGTCTTTTTCAAACATTTGGAAATCTTCTCCTTCAAAAGGCATTTCATGATGATTATTTCCAATAAGTAAGGCGGAATTTACATCATGAATCATTTTATAGGTTTTTTCCAAGTTCCAATCCTCTCCTTTTATTCTATATGTTACTGCTTCATGCCAATCCTTTTTATTTGGCGCCTGATCCCACCATCCATCAAACCAAAAACCAGCAATATCATAATTTTCAGCTAGCTCTTTAATTTGAGCATCTTGATATTCTAAATAGGTTTCCCAATTCCCCGATTCTGGTCTTCCAGTCTTTCTTCCTGTCCATCCTAATGGATAATAATCTTTATGATGCCAATCTAATTGTGAGTAATAAGCAAAGAGTTTAATCCCTTGTTTTTTACATTCTTGTTCTAACATCCTAAGAATATCTTTTCCATAGGGAGTCGCTTTTACTATATTATAATCGGAAATTTTAGAGTTGTACATTGCAAACCCATCATGATGCTTGGTGGTGATTGTTATATATTTCATTCCAGCTTCTTTAGCCAGACTTACTATTTCTTCAGCATTGAAATCTTGTGGATTAAAAAAATCTGGTAAAAGCTCATATCTTTCTACAGGAATATCTTGATTATTCATCACCCATTCGCCATCTCCTAAAATACTATACACCCCCCAATGAATAAACATTCCAAATCTGGCATTCTGAAACCATTCACGCATTTCTATGTTTTCTTTAGAAGGACTATAGGTTTCTTGCCCCATCGCAAAAAAGGAAATAAATAAAACGATTAATGTTTGAAATGTTCTCATTTGTTTTAATGTTTATTAAATTAAACTTATCCCTATTAAAATATTTATTCTTTAAATTATTTCTTTCCATACTTCTCCATCTGGAAAAGTATATTTTTTGATGGAAGTTTCCTTCATTGTAATACTATATCCAGCCATTTTTGGTGGCATATAGGCTCCGTTTTTAATTACTACAGGGTCGTAAAAATGCTCGTGCAAATGGTCAACATATTCAATAATTCTATTATCTAATGATCCGCTAATAGCTATGTAATCAACTATTGATAAATGCTGCACATACTCACACAAACCAACGCCTCCAGCATGCGGACATACAGGAATTTCAAATATAGCAGCCATGAGCATAATAGCTAAATTTTCATTAACTCCACCTACTCTACAGCTATCTATCTGGCATATTTGCATGGCATTTGCTTGCATTAGCTGTTTAAATATAACTCTATTCTGGCAATGTTCTCCTGTAGCTACTTTTATAGGAGCAACAGCTTCTGCAATCTTGGCATGTCCTAAAACATCATCTGGACTTGTAGGCTCTTCTATCCACCAAGGATTAAATTGCTTTAAGGCTTCCATGTTTTTTATTGCTTCATCAACATCCCATTTTTGATTGGCATCCATCATTAGTTTAAGGTCATCGCCAATTTCTTCTCTAATAATAGCTGCTCGCCTAATATCGTCTTCTAAATTAGAGCCTACTTTTATTTTCATGTGTTTAAAACCTTCCGCTTTGGCTTCTCTACATAAGCGACGCATTTTCTCGTCAGAATATCCCAACCAACCAGCCGAAGTAGTATATGCTGGGTAACCATTGCTTAACAAATAATCAATTCGTTCTTGCTTTCCTTCAGCTTTTGATTTTAGAAATTTAACCGCTTCATCTGGAGTAATAACATCTGTTATATAGGTAAAATCTATACAAGAAACCAGTTCTTCTGGAGACATGTCCGACAAAAGTCTCCATAAAGGTTTTCCTTCAACCTTGGCATACAAATCCCATACAGCATTTACAATTGCCCCAGTTGCCAGATGAATAACTCCTTTCTCAGGTCCTAACCAACGGAGTTGACTATCGCCAGTTATCATTTTCCAAAAAGCGCCCATATTGGAAGTTAAGTCTGATAACTTTTTCCCCTTTATTAAATATGATAATGACTCAATAGCCGCCGTACATAACTCGTTTCCACGCCCAATAGTAAATGTAAGTCCGTGACCTTCAAATTCAGAACGATCTGTCTTTAAAATTACATAAGCGGCAGAATAGTCGGGATCCGGATTCATTGCGTCTGAGCCATCAAGAAAGCGACTTGTAGGAAATCTAACATCTTTAACTACTACTTCTATAATTGAAATATCTTTTTTCATTTGTTGCTATTCATTTTTTGTTGGTCAGATGTAATTCGCCAATCCACATTTCGGTAGATACCTAAAATTGTTAAGGCTCATTTCATTATTTGAAAAATTAATATTCTCAAATTTACCTTAGAAGATTATTGATTTCCACCTAAAAAATTACAAACTATGATACTTTTTTTGCTCTATACTTGTATTATGTATACAAATGGACAAATTCAGTAGGTGTCATTTTCTTAATCTTTTTGAATTGTCTATTAAAATTAGAGATATTATTAAATCCGCTATCGTAGCAAATAGAGATTACTTTTTGTTTTCCTTCAATTAAAAGTTTACATGCATACCCAATACGGATTTCATTTAAATAGGTGGTGAAGTTTTTACGATGGATGCGTTTAAAAAACCTACTAAAAGCAGACGGATTCATATTAATTACCGTAGCCACATCTATGGCGCTTATAGGTTGATTAAAATTTTTAAATATATATTCATAAATTACCTTCAAGTTCTTATTATCTCCTTCACTAAATGAAGTTAAAAACCCTTTGCTAGACAATACGCTATATTCTTTATGAGTTGCTAACCGATCTAAAACATCCAGCAATAACAGTAATTTTTTAAACGGTACTATTGTTTTATCTTTTTCTATTCTCTTTAGTAGCTGAATTGTTTCTTTTGATAGATTGTGAAATACCAATCCTAATTGTGCTTTTTGGATGAGGTTATTAATTTGCCTTAACTCTTTAGCTGACATAAAATCTTCTCCTAAAAAGTCTTTTTTAAAATGAATAGAAATTGCATCTGCCTGTAAAATAGATTCCGCATGATAGTAAGCTTCGTCATTTATCCACATATGTGGAAGATTGGAGCCAATTAACACCACATCTCCTTTATTGAATTTTTCAATGCTATCTCCTACAAACCGTGTTCCAGTACTCTTTAAAACTAGAACTAACTCTAACTCTGGGTGGTAATGCCAGACTTTTAAAAAATGCTTATGCTTATTTCTGGTGACGGAAAAAGAATTGAATTGTGTATTCGTTCTGTCTAGATAATGAAGCTTCATAAAATGCAATCCTATATTAAAATATACAATGTACAAATATTTCTAATCTATCCCATTTCGACTTTTAATATCCTCAAATTTATCCATAAACAATAATAATATAACATCCCCAACTTAAGGAATACATAACTATTTACTAAGTTAGCTTGTTGCTTGATCTATTTGATATCTTTGCATATAATTTTTGATAATTTCTGATGAATTACAGACAGCATAACAACATAATCTTTAAAAAAATTAATAAGCTTTACAAAAACTTAAAAAGTTGTTTAAAGAGATTTTACCAGAAAAGATTAGAGACTGCATTGATAGTTTTATTACTGAAAACCGTTACAAATGACTCTAAAAATAGGATGAATACCAGCGCTATAAGCCTGAACAAAAAAGGAAAGTTTATTAAAGAATCTAACTATTTATTAAATGGAGTTTCATAATATTATTGGTTGGATTGGAGCATTTTTATTTGTTATTGCCTATTTCCTTTTAAGCATTAAAAAGCTTTCAGCAGAAAATAAAACTTATCATTTTCTTAACATTCTAGGGGCTGTATGCTTGGTTATAAACGGCTATTATTTATCTGATTACCCAAATGTGGCTGTGAATTTTATCTGGGGATTAATAGGAATTTACGCACTGATAAAAATCTTACAATGACGGAATCAACTACCTTAGGGCAAGCTCACAAGGTATTCAAAGGAGACAAATTTAATTCATTTCGACGTAGAGCCCTTCGGTAAACTCGGCACAGGCTCTGGAGAATTAGCTCCTCTATGATGGATTAAAGTCTAATAAATTTACGGCGTAAGAAACATAAATATCAACTTGTTTTTTATAGGCCTCTTCACTCTCATTAAACAATCCTAAGTAGTAATATCCACCATCAATCAAAGCAAATATTACTTCTGTAACCTCATCAATATTATTATTTTTTATCACTCCATTAGTATGAGCCTCAATTAATTTATCTTTTAAAACTTCATGAAGAAGTTCTAAATAACGCTTAAAACTAGCATTAAATGCTGGCTTTCTATAAACTAAGGCATAACAGCTATAAAATACGCCATCATCAAAATAACGATTCCATTTCCTTGAAAACAAGGTTGTTATAAAATTATGCAACTCTTCTTTTGAATTTATTACGCCACTTTCTTTGGAGCTAACCATATTTAAATGACGTTCCAAAATATATTCATTCAAGCCAATTAATAAATCATCTTTTGTTTTAAAATAATGCATTATGAGTCCGTTACTAATTCCCATTTCATCTCCTACTTTGGCTATAGATGCATTTTCTAATCCTATTTTCTTTGCAACGCTATAAAAAGATTTTATGATTTCTTTTCTACGTTGATCGCTCATATTTTTTCTTCCCACAAAGTTAATTTTCAACAAATATAATACTTACAAAATGCAAAAATTTCCTCAAAAATTCAATAACACTAAATATACATTAAAATAAAGTTTTATTAATTGAACGTTCATTCAATTTATAATTCAATAAAATAAATTTATCCCAACTAAAAAACTTAATCGGTAATGAAAATTAAACACAAAATTGCAACCACATTTATAGCGTGTTTTGCAATACTAAATTTAACAACTGCACAAAGCAAAAAAGCAGTTTTTATCATTGTAGATGGAATAGCACCTGATATGCTAGAAAAAACGTCCACTCCTAACATCGATAAATTAAAAGAAAAAGGAAGTTTTACAGAAGCATATGTTGGTGGAAAAAAAGGAACTTATAGTGAAACACCAACTATTTCTGCTGTAGGTTACAATAGTTTATTAACTGGTACATGGGTAAACAAACACAATGTTTTTGGAAATAGTATTAAAAAACCAAATTACCACTACCCTACTATTTATAGGCTTTTTGATAACCGATATCCAAACAAAAAAACTGCCATCTTTTCTACTTGGTTAGATAATAGAACAAAATTAATTGGGGAGGATTTAGAAGAAACTCAACATATTAAGGTTGATTATGCTTTTGATGGTTTTGAGTTGGACACTATAAATTTCCCACATGATAAAGAACGCCAGTTCATAAAAAACATAGATACAAAGGTTGCTACAAAGGCAGCAGCTTACATAAAAGAAAATGCCCCAGACTTATCATGGGTTTATTTGGAGTTTTCTGATGATATGGGTCATGGTTTTGGAGATAGCAAACAACTCTATGATGCCATTACTTTTGAAGATGAGTTAATTGGTAAAATTATGGATGCTGTAGCTTATAGAGAAGCTAATAATAACGAAGAATGGCTTCTTATTATAACTACAGACCATGGGAGAACTGCTAAAGATGGTAAGCATCATGGAGGGCAATCTGACAGAGAACGTAGTACTTGGATTGCTACAAACTATAAAAACACCAACGATTATTTTAAAAATCAGACTCCAGGGATAGTAGATATTTTACCAACCCTAACTAGTTTCTTAACAGTTGAAGTTCCTAGCGATATTAAGTCTGAATGGGATGGTGTTTCTCTTATAGATTCTGTAGATGCAATAAATCTCAATGCTACTATTAAAAATGATGCTCTAACAGTAAACTGGAAAGACATTTCTAATGACAATACTCAAGTTGAAATCTTAATAAGTACCACCAATAATTTTAAAACTGGTGGCACCGATAATTATACTTCTTTAGGAACTGCAAATCTATCCGAAGAGAAGTTTACTACAACGCTAAAAGCCCCTATTAATGATTTCTATAAAGTGATTTTAAAAACTAAAAATAACACCCTTAATACCTGGATAACAAACAACTAAAAAAATGAAAAAAACAATTACTTTATTAATTTTTGGTTTACTAACCACCCTTGGGTTTTCTCAAGAAATAATTAGCGGAACCATTACAGATACTAACAATGTTCCTTTAGGAGGGGTAAGTGTTAGTATTCTAGACACTCCAAAAGGAACTGTTACAGACTTTGATGGAAATTATGAAATTGAAGCCAATAGTACAGATATCCTAGTATTTTCTTATATCGGGTTTATAGTTCAAAATGTCCCTGTAGAAAATCAAACAACCATAAATATAGTTCTACAAGAAAACACAGAACAATTAAGCGAAGTAGTTGTTACAGCTTTAGGGATTAAAAAGGAAAAGAAAGCCTTAGGATATGCTGTTCAAGAGGTGGATGGCGAAAGCTTAGAAAAAGCTAAAGAACCTAACTTTGTTAATTCGCTTTCTGGAAAAGTAGCTGGTTTAACAGTTAAAAATTCAACCGATTTGTTTCAAAATCCAGAAATAAACTTGAGAGGCGCTAGTCCGTTAATAGTTATTGATGGAATTCCAGATAGAACTACAGATATATGGAAGGTAAACGCAGACGATATTGAAAATATTAGTGTTTTAAAAGGAGCTACAGCTTCTGCATTATATGGGTCTGTTGGTAGAAATGGAGCTATAATGATTACCACAAAAAAAGGCAAAAAAGGAAGATTTACTGTTACTGCAAATAACTCAACCATGTTTCAACCTTCGTTTATTAAAGTTCCAGAAGTGCAAACTACTTACGGAAACGGAAACCAAGGAAGTTATGCCTATGTAAACGGGAGTGGTTCTGGAACAGAAGGTGGCGGTTGGATTTGGGGTCCAAAATTAGATCAACTAGACCCAACAACTCCTAGTGGGTACTTTGAAACCCCTCAGTATAATAGTCCGGTAAATCCAGAAACTGGAGAACTTGTTCCCTTACCTTTTATCTCTAGAGGTAAAGATAATATTGAAAACTTCTTTAGAACAGGATTGATTCAGTCAAATAATATAAGCGTAGATTGGGGAAGCGATAAAGCTAGCTATAGAATGTCTATTGCTAATGTATATCAAAAAGGAATTGTACCAAATACCGACCTAAAAAACACATCTTTTACAGTAGGCGGTTCTTTAAATCCTTCAGAAAAGTTTAGCATTAATTCTTCGCTAACATACAATAAACAATACACAAACAACTTTCCAGAAGTTGGTTACGGTCCTACAAATTATTTATACAACCTCATCTTATGGACTGGAACTGATGTAGATGTAAACAACTTAAGAAACTACTGGAGAGAAGGTGAAGAAGGTTACCAACAAAGACACTTTAATGTTTCTTATTACAACAACCCTTATTTTCAAGCTTACGAATATTTAAGAGGTTATAATAAAGATAACATCTTTGGAAATGCAAATTTTGAATATAAAATCACTTCAAATTTAAGTTTTAAAGGGAGAAGTGGAGTAAATGTTTATAGCTTGTACAGAACTTATAAAGAGCCTAAAAGTTATATTGGTTATGGAGACAAGTCGAGAGGGAATTTTTCTTTACAAGACACCAATTATTTTGACATAACAAGCGATTTAGGTTTTAAATACACTAATGATCTTACAGAAGATATTTCTATTAATGCGGAAGTAGCATATTCTAATTATTATAGAAACTACTCTTTTCATCAATCTGCTACCGATGGATTAAACATCCCTGGATTTTATAATTTAGATAATAATTCTGGTTCTACCCTATTTGGAGAAAATATAGTAGAGAAAGAAACAATTCATAGTTTTTACGGTTTTGTAGATGTTGAATTTTATAATGCCTTTTACTTAACCTTTACCGGAAGAAATGATAAAGTTTCCACCTTACCAGAAAACAACAATTCTTTCTTTTATCCTTCAATTTCAGGTTCTGTAGTATTATCTAGTTTATTTGACTTACCAACATGGACATCATTTGCTAAACTAAGAGGATCTTGGTCAAGAGTTTCTGAAGGAAAAATTGACGAGAATAACCCATATAGTCATATTCAAGCTTATGAAAAAGGAACAAGTTGGAACGGAACTCCTTCTACATATTTTGGAAGTTCTCTTTTAGATCAGAATTTAAAACCTGAAACTTCCGATGCTTGGGAAATTGGAACTTACTTACGATTTTTTAACAACCGTATTGGTTTTGATTTTGCATACTATCAATCTAGAGATTACAACAACTTAATTTACAGTCCTATTTCTGAAACTTCAGGATACAACAGTTTATTATTAAATGGCGATGTATACAAAAGAAAAGGAGTTGAATTTACACTAGACTTTGCACCTGTTAGAAACGATAATTTTAAATGGGACACGCAAATCAATTTGAGTCAGTATAGAAGATACCAAGAAGAAATATACGGTGGAAAAGAGCAAACAGAGAATTTTATTAATGTAGGAGATCGTACCGATGAAATTTACGCTTCTGTTTATCAAACTAATGAAAACGGAGAAGTTATTTTTGAAAATGGATACCCAGTTGCAGATCCTTACAATCGCTATATTGGGTATGACGAACCAGATTGGACGTATGGTATCTCTAACAACTTACGTTATAAAAACTTCAATCTTTCATTTTTATTTGATGGGCGTATTGGTGGCTTAATGTATTCTACAACCAATCAAAAAATGTGGTGGGGAGGTACGTCTCCAGGGACCGTTAATCAATTTCGAGATGCTGCTAATAATGGAGAAAGCACTTACATAGGTACTGGCGTTAAAGTGGTAAGTGGAGAAGCTACCTATGATGTAAACGGTAATATTATTAACGATACCCGTACTTATGCTCCAAATGATGTTCCTGTTAACTATATAAATTTTATGCAAACAACCAGTAATGGGCAAAATAAAAACTACCATTATTATAAGGAAACCTTTATAAAACTAAGAGAGGTTACATTAACCTATAATTTTGGAAAAACCATATTGGATAAATCTCCATTTACCGATTTAAGTCTTTCGCTTGTAGGAAGAAACTTATGGCTCTCTTCCGATATTCCAAATGTAGATCCAGATTCTGGAACTGACAATTTACAGGCTCCCTCTACAAGAAATATCGGATTTAACATCAATGCAAAATTTTAAATAAGAGGATACATCCAAATTTAATTATAAACACACAGTGGAGTAATTATTTGGATGTTCCATATGACAAAAAAAATAAACACATGAAAAATATTAAACATAGTCTATACATCCTACTAGCTTTTCTAGTGTTAAGTTGTAGTAAAACTGAAGATTTACAAGATGATGAAAACAGAGCAACAGCGGTTAGTCCGGAATTAATACTAACCAATGTAGAGGTTTCGGCTTTTAATAATATCAGTCTAAGCGCTGGTCTCGCATCTCGTTATCTTACTAATACTAATGGGGTTAATTCTAATCAATATTATAATTGGCAAAGATCTGATTATAGCACTTATGACGATTTAAAGCAAGTGAGTAAAATGATTGAAGAAGCTAAAAGAACGGAGATAGAAGTCTATCAAATTTTAGCTAAATTCTTTAATTCTTACTTTATTGTTTCACTCACTGAAACATTTGGAGATGTTCCTTATTTGGAAGCAATTAATGCTTCTGAAGGAAATTACACCCCTGCTTATGACACACAAAAATCTATCTACATAAAAGTCTTAAACGACCTTAAAAGCGCATCAGACCAATTAATAGCAAATGATGAAACTATTTTAGGAGATGTTATTTATGATGGAGATAAATTAAAATGGAGAAAACTTATCAATTCTTATTATTTAAGGATTTTGATGAATTTATCTAAAAAAGAAAATGTAGCAGAACTGAATATTAAAAATAGATTTAATGAAGTCTTTACTAATCCTTCAAAATATCCAATATTCGAATCCAATGACGATAATGGGGCGCTACATTTCTATAATATTCAAGACAATAGATATCCTCTTCAAAATAATAATGATTTACAAACGGCCTATTATTTAGAGGAAAGTTTTGTAGAACGTTTGCAAGACTTTCAAGATCCGAGACTCTTTACTTTTGCTGAAAAAAAACCAAATGGAAATAATCTTCCAGATGATGATTTTAATGCTTATGGAGGTCTTTATGGAAGTGGAGATTTAAATACAAACGTTTCTAAAGCTGTAAATGGAGAAGCTTCTAGAGTTCACCCTAGGTATTTTAACGATCCTGAAAATGAGCCAAGTTTATTAATAAGTTATGCTGAAGTAGAATTTATATTAGCAGAAGCTACCGTTAGAAACTGGATAAATTCTAATGCAGAAACGCATTACAAAAATGGTATTCAAGCCTCACTTAACTTCTACAACATTTCTGAGACTGATGCATATCTAAACAATCCAAAAATTGAACTAAGCACAGGAAATGAAATTAAAGCTATTCTAACTCAAAAGCATATAGCTATGTATTTAAATACAGGTTGGCAGTCATTTTTTGAACAAAGAAGAACTGGCTTTCCAGAATTTAATACCGATGGAACTGGAATTCTAAACAGTGGAAACATTCCTAAACGATGGATGTATCCTGCCAATGAAGCCACCAATAACGGGGAGAACTTAAATTCGGCTATTAATAGGCAATTCCCAAATGGAGATACTATAAATGGAGAAATGTGGATTTTAAAATAACTAAAAATCCCTCGTTATTTATTTAACGAGGGATTTTTTTTACTAAGTTAAATCAACTACCTCGAGGCAAGCCTACGAGGTGTTCAAAGGAAAATAATTTAATCCACTTCGACGTAGAACACTTTGATATACTCAGAACTGACTCTGGGGAAAAAACCCTCAATAAAGGATTCTATATATCAATTTATTAATCTATAGGTGTCTTTCGCTATTTCTAGTTCCTCTTGAGTTGGAATTACCAACACCAATACTTTTGAAGTTTCTTTACTAATAATTCTATTTTCAGAAGAACGAACATTGTTTTTATAATCTTCTAGTTCTATTCCTAAATAACTCATATCATCACAAATAAGCTTTCTTAAAACGCTACTATTCTCTCCTACTCCCGCAGTAAAAACAATAGCATCTACTCCATTTAATACCGCTGCATAAGCCCCAATATATTTTTTAATTCGGTAAGCATTCATTTCTAAAGCAAGTTGGCATTCTCTATTTCCTTCTGCTGCTTTTTCTTCAATAATTCGTAAATCGCTATAACCTGTTAAGCCCAACATCCCACTTTTCTTATGGAGTACTTCACTAACTTCATCTAAAGAATACCCGAGGGTATTGACCATATAAAAAATAATTGCTTGATCTATATCTCCACTTCGAGTCCCCATAACAAGTCCATTTACAGGGGCAAATCCCATAGAGTGATCTACACTTTTTCCATTTTTAACAGCCGTTATACTACAACCATTTCCTAAGTGAACAGTAATTAATTTTGATTTCTTTTTACTGATAAAATCCTTAGCTTTCTCTGCTACGTATTTATGACTTGTTCCATGAAAACCATACACACGGATGTAATTCTCGTCTAACAATTTATTAGGAATTGCATAACGATATGCTTTTTCTGGTAAAGTTTGATGAAATGCTGTATCAAAAGCAGCTATTTGTGTAGTGCCAGGAAATACTTCTTCTGCAACTTCAATTCCAGTGTAATTATGCGGATTATGAAGTGGCGCTAAAGAAAACAAACGTTTTATTGTCTTTTTTACTTCAGCATCAATTACAATAGTATCCGAAAAATCTTTTCCGCCATGAACTACTCTATGTCCAATAGCATCAATATCTTCAATACTTTTTATAGCTCCTTTTTCTTCATCCAAAAGTAATGCTGCTACTTTTTTCAAACCAACTTCATGGTTTTCAATAGGCATTATTTCAAAGAAATTCATCTTTTTAGATTTATAGTGAAGCGCTGCATTATCAAGTCCAATTGCTTCAACTAATCCAGAAGCTACAACAATCTCACCGGGCATTTTTATAAGTTGAAATTTTATTGAAGAACTTCCTGAATTGATAACTAATATTTTTTTCATCTCTATTTTAATTATTGTAAAGATGGAATTCCATCTTAAATTGTTTTAGACTACGAACAGTTATTGGTATTACACACAAACAACCTTTCTATTTAACATAGACTAAACCTTTATTTATTTTCTTTTAAATTAAACATCTAAACGTTATTTTTTAAAACCAATGCTAGATTTCCGTACTTCTATTCAGTCTTTAATTCAATTGATATCCCCAAAGCATTAGCTAGTAAAGCAAAATTGGACAAACGTATATCTTCTCCGTTTTCAATCCTTGATATATAAGGCCTTTTTTTTCCGACTTTTTCAGCTAAATTCTCTTGGCTCATATGAAGTTCCTTTCTTCTATTTTTAATAATTTCACCAAAATAATAGGAAAAAGCATCTTCTCTAAATTTTTCACGCTCTTTTGTCCCCTCTTTTCCGTATCTATCGGCAATTAAATCTTTTACATTTATTGACTTCCCCATAATTGCTTTTATTTTAAATAATCTTCTAATATCTTTTCGGCTAATTTAACCGCTTTTATATAGTCTTTTTTGGATTTTTTCTGAAACCCACAAAGACACACAGCTTTAGTGCATTCTGCAAAATTTAAATGATCAATCGCAAAAATCACAATTCTAATTTCATTAGCCGTTTTAATTCGTAATTCATAAAATTGTGTCGATTGTAGTTTCTTAAGAAAATTTGTATTTACTACTCTCACCTCCCCTATAACTTCAAGGAGTTGAAAGAATTTAAGTGACACTCTCTCACTTTGATTATCTATAAATTCTAGACACTCTTCAGTTATATCAATTTTCCTCACATCAACAAATGTAACGAATTAGTTACAAATCCATTTCAATTTTAATTAATATTTCATAGACCAAATTTTTAGTATAAAACATAACATACTATTAGGAATTATATTCCTTGTGCTTGAATAGCGGTAATAATAACTGTATTAAAAATATCATCTACCGTACAACCACGACTCAAATCGTTTACTGGTTTATTTAAACCTTGCAACATCGGTCCTATTGCCAATGCGCCTGTTTCTCTTTGCACCGCCTTGTAGGTATTGTTTCCTGTATTTAAATCTGGAAAAATTAGCACACTTGCTTGTCCAGCCACTTCAGAGTCTGGTAACTTACTCTTTCCTACAGTAATATCTACAGCAGCATCATATTGGATTGGCCCTTCCACTTTTAAATCAGGGCGCTTTTTCTTTATCATTTCTGTAGCTTGACGCACTCTATCTACATCTGCTCCTTTCCCCGAAGTTCCAGAAGAATAAGATAACATCGCAATTTTAGGTGCTATTCCAAACGCTTTACTACTATCTGCAGATGATATGGCTATTTCTACAAGCTCCTCCGCAGTAGGATTTGGATTAATAGCACAATCGCCAAAAATAGAAACACGGTCTTCTAAACACATAAAAAATATGGAAGACACCACAGATACGCCTGGTTTTGTTTTTATAAATTGTAAAGCCGGTCTAATTGTATGTTGTGTGGTATGTACTGCTCCAGAAACCATTCCGTCGGCATGACCTTTATATATCATCATGGTTCCGTAATAAGAAACATCTGTCATCCAATCGCGAGCAATATCCATATTTACATTTTTATGCTTCCGAAGCTCATAGAAAGTCTCTGCATAATCATCAAAGTATTCCGATTTAATTGGGTCTATTATTTCTATTTTATCAATATTTATTTCTATTCCGAGCGTAGTTATTTTATTTATTATTTTTTCTCGGTCGCCCAACAGTGTTATATCCACAATATCAATTGCTAATAAACGTGCTGTAGCATTTAAAACTCGGTCGTCTATTCCTTCGGGAAGAACTATTCTTTTTTTCTGCTGACGCGCTTTTGTTATGAGTCCGTATTGAAACATTCTTGGTGTAATTCCTTTGGGCTTAAAACTAATAAGTCGTTCTGCAAGCGTATCAATAGACACATACTTTTCAAAAGTACTAATAGATGTTTCTATCTTCGGAATGCTATCGGCATAAATATTAGATTTAATACTCCCTACCTGATTGGTAACACTAAAAGTCCCTCCTTCTACAGATACAATAGGAACTACTTGAGACAAACCATCTATTAATTTTAATATGGGTTCTTCAGGAATCAAACCTCCTGTTAATATAATTCCCGAAATACGTGGGTAATTACTAGAAATATTGGCTTGTAAAGCTCCTAAAATAATATCCGCACGGTCTCCTGGGGTTATTACTAAACTATTTTGTTTTAATTTGGTAATATAATTTCGAAGCTGCATTGCTCCAACTCCAAAACTTCCTGTTTGATTGTCTAAAAATTCATCTCCAAATAGCACTTTTCCATCTAGTTCTTCAACTATTTCTTTAATGGTTGGATGTGCCAAAGTTTCAATTCTAGGAATCGCAAAAACTTCTACTTCATCTGGTAAAAATTCTTGTAAAATTTGTTTTGCTATTGTAAGATTATCAGGACTAATTTTGTTAGCAATCAACGCCATCACATTCACGTCTTTATTTACAAATGAATGATATGCCAATTGTAAACTTCCCGCTAAATCTTCTTTTGTTTTGTTCACTCCACTGGCTACTAATATAGCTGGGAGACCCAAATTTTTTGCTATTAATACATTAACATCAAATTCAAAAACACTTCCTTCACCAGAAAAATCAGAGCCTTCTACCAAAATAAAATCAAAACGCTCTTCTAAACGCTTGTATTTCTGTATTATAGTATCAATTATCTCTCCCGATTTTCCAGTATTTCGCTTCTGTATAACCTCATTTCTAGTATAAGCAAATGCTTCTTCATAAGATAAATCAACATCAAAATAGGAAAGTACTGTAGAGATATGATTGTCTTTCCCTCCTTTTTTATCTTCATTAATTATAGGTCTGAAATAACCAACTTTAGCTGTTTTTCCTAATAACGTACGCATTAGACCTAGTGTAACTAAAGATTTTCCACTATCCGACTCTAAAGTTGCAATATAAATACCTTTATTCATCTGCTAATTTTTATTGTTTTTCAATGGTCAGATGTAATGCCCTTAACTATCATATTAATTGGTTTCCAAATTTGTTAATAGGCATTTCATACCAATATTTTATGGTTTCTATCAATAGCGAGGGAAACTATCTATAAATTATACATCAAAATTAAGCTATATAAAAGTGCAATCCTAAATGTTTTAATACCTTTAACGCTCAAATCGATATTATGAGAATATTATACATAAATATAAAAGAATTATTACAGGTTAGAGAAGAAAATACCTATAAAATTAGCGGGAAAGAGATGAGTAAACTTCCCACTATAAAAAATGCTTTCTTACTTATTGAAGATGATTTAATAAAAGATTTTGGTCCGATGGAAACTTTATCTATCGATGCTGTGGATAAGACCATTGATGTAACTGGTAGGATAATTCTCCCTTCTTGGTGCGATAGTCATACACATCTTATATATGCCGGAAATAGGGAACAAGAATTTGTAGACCGTATTAACGGACTCACCTATGAGGAAATTGCCAATAAAGGTGGCGGTATTTTAAATTCGGCTAAAACACTGCAAGAAACTTCCGAAGAAGAACTTTATGAGCAATCTTGTAAGCGACTAGAAACTGTTATGAAAATGGGAACTGGGGCTATAGAAATTAAAAGCGGCTATGGTCTAACAGTTGAAGCCGAACTAAAAATGCTAAAGGTTATTGAGCTACTCAAACAGAATTATAATATAGCTATAAAAAGTACTTTTTTAGGGGCTCATGCTGTACCTTCGGAATATAAAAATAATAAGCAAGCTTATATTGATAAGATTATTAATGAGATTCTTCCAGAGGTAGCAAAAGCTAATTTAGCAGAATATATTGATGTTTTTTGTGAAGAAGGTTATTTTTCTGTAGCAGATATGGAAGCTATTCTGGAAGCTTCAAAAGAGTATCATCTAATCCCGAAAGTTCATGTAAATCAGTTTAATGCTATTGGAGGGATTAAAGCTTCTGTTAAACTCAACGCTTTAAGTGTAGACCATTTGGAAGTTATGAAAGAGGAAGATATTGAAGCCCTAAAAAACACGGAAACCATGCCAGTTGGGTTACCTCTGTGCTCTTATTTTTTGAGTATTCCTTATGCGCCTGCAAGAAAAATGATTGATAGCGGACTCCCATTTGCGCTTGCAACCGACTATAATCCGGGTTCTTCGCCTAGTGGAAATATGAATTTAGTAGTAGCCACAGCATGTATTAAAATGAGAATTACTCCAGAAGAAGCTATAAATGCAGCTACCATTAATGGTGCCTATGCTATGGGACTTTCAAAAACTCATGGAAGTATTACCAAAGGAAAAAAAGCAAACTTTATAATTACTAAAGAAATTCCTTCCTACGGATACTTACCTTATGATTTTGGCAATACTAATATAGAAACTGTTGTCCTAAACGGAATCACTATCTAAATAATACACTCTATAGAATAGTTAGTAAACTTTATCTTATAAAATGGAAAAGGCTCCTTTTTTTCAAAAGGAGCCAAGCCTAACAGTTTTAAATCTATCTATCTATCTATTATGAAAGGCTTTTACTTAACCCATAGTACCCATTTATCTTCAAAATAAGTACCGTTGATATTATTTCGCTGCAAACTTTTTATCGTAAGATAGCGATTTGCTTTATACAAATATACATAGTAATAATTATTTTCTGGATTTAAAAAGAATTTTGGTTCAAATCCATTAGTTTTTAACTTTTCAATAAAGTCATTAAAATAATGTTCTTGAGAAAAAACATTAACCACTAAATAGAATCCCTTTTCAATTCCTGGTGCACTATTTATAGTTTTATAACTTACATCTTTTCCAAAAACTTCCGATGTAATTGCTGTAGAATCAATAGATTTAGTGTCTATTGTATTTGCCACAGAATCACTCCTTCTTAAAAACTCCTGATATTCTGCCTCTATTTTCTCGGCTTCAGTTTGTTGTTTTACCGCTACATTTTCCGAAATTTCATTATTTATTTCAGAAGTTTGAGCTAATTTACTTTCTTCTTCTTTAGAATTTATCTTACTATTAAACTCTTCCTGCGCTGCCTTAGCATAATCTTCTGCATCTGCTTCATATACTTTTACAGTTTCATTTTCTGTAACTTCGGTTTGTTTTCTAGCTACTTCTACTGAGTTTTCTCCTGAAAGATCATCTTTCTGATTTCCTCCATATACAGCATAACCAGTTACTGTAGCTTTTTCAGTAGACACTTCTTTTTCAATTTTTTCTGAAGATTTTTTATCTGCAACAACTATTTCTGCAGAAGGTTTTTCTGAATTTGCATTAGAATTTTCTTGCTTAGCTAACGTTTTATCACTAGCGCTTATTCCTACAACTTCTTCGGTTTTTTCTGCTGACTTTACTCCTGTATTCTCTATTTTGTCTACAGAACTAGTAGTCGATTTTTCCTTAGCTGATTTACCCGAAGTACTTTTAGCAGTAGCTTCTCCTCCATATAAAGCATATTTTGAAGTAGCATCTGTTGAAGGTTTTGCTGTTTCCGTTACTTTTTCTTCTACACTATCATTAATTATTCTATTGGCATCCTCTTCTCTGCGCCTTTTTATTTCTTCTGAAGAAATATAATCTTCTTCATTTATATTTTTAGAAGTTACTGCTTTTCCTCCGCTTGGAGCTGGATTCTTACGCATTTTTCTAGGTCCCAATTCAATCGACGCAATTGCTTCATAAGTTCCTCCGAAAGAATTATTAGTTTTACTGGTTCCTGTTTCATATACCACACCAATACTAATACCATCTCCTATTTTAACTCCTATTCCTCCAGAAACTCCAAAAGTAGTATTATAACCCGCTTGAAACCAACCAGTATACGGAAGATCTATTGTTGAGTTAAATCCAAATTGAAAATCGTCATTAGGTTGTGTTTTTCCATACACTAAGTTTCGCCATTTTGCATCCTCCATAAAACCTACAGCATCATCAAAAGTTTTAGTATACCCCAATTGACCTGAAAATATTTTATCAGAAAAATCGGTTATGGTATTAGAATCGTTGAAGTTATAATCAAAGATATTTTCAGCATAAATTCCGATATCAAAACTATTAACCGAAAGATTAATCCCAGGCATAACCAACATTAAAAAATCGTCTTGATTTTCTAAAACAACAGGGTCTGGCTCTGTAGAACTAATTGCTCCTTTGTTTAATCCACGTCTAAAAAGTGTAGTATTCATCCCAACACTTAACGTAATATTATCTGTAAACTTAACGCCATAAGCATAGTTAAGTATTAATCCAGAATCTACCAGAAGTCCTAAATTTTGCTGATAAAGCCCTAACCCAGCACCAGAATTCTCACTTACTTTTCCAGAATAACTTAATAAATAGGTTTGTGGAGAGTTTTCAATACCCGTCCATTGAATCCGACTCCAAAAGCTCACAGCCTTGGTGTCGTTTCGCACAAAACTATACGTAGGATTCACCAAAAATTTGTTGTATTTGGTTAGGTTGTGCTGTCTCCAATCTACAATAGCGCTCGTATTTTCTACCTGAGAAAATAGCACGTAGGATGCTAAGAGCAAACCGATAGTAAGCAGGTATCTTTTAATCATACAGAACTAAACTAATTTGGGGTTAATTCTAGTTTCAGTTCACTAATGTAATAGAACCTTTTTTAATATTCTTACCTTTTTTGTTAACAAAGTAATAGAAAACTGGAGTTTCTGTAGTTTTATTTAATGAAGTATCAGGCCAATTATTATCGTATTTATTTGTTTTTAAGACAGTTGACCCATAGGAGTCGCATATAACAACCTCTACCTCTGGGTCGTTAATAAATTTTTGTGGAAGTGTCCATTTATCGTTTACCGAATCATCATTTGGGCTAATTACATTCGGAATTTCAACTACATCATTAGAAATAACCTCTACAGTTTTCTCAATAACACATTCGCCAATTTTAGCATACAAAGTATAAATTCCTTCTTCTGCAATAGAAAATGTTGCTGTTTTACTTAAGATATTTCCCTCAGCATCAATCCATTCATAACTTTCTCCTCCAGTAGCATTTGCCTCTACTATTCTATCTGGAGAAATTGTAATTTTTTCCCCTGGATAAACCTCTACTAAGTCTTCTGTATTTCTATTTAAGGATATAGATTTTGAAGTAATTGCACACCCTCCAAAACTAACTTCTACTTTAAAATCCCCTACATGAGTTGTTGTAAGTGTATTCTCTAATCCTGAAGCAACCAAGTTTTCGTTATTATACCAGTTATAAGTAGCGCCTTCAATTTTTGTAGCCGATATAATTCCTTGTGGTTCACTACATGTAATCTCTTTTTCTGTATTTAAAGTAACATCTGGTAAACCTAAAATTATTTCCTGAGCATTAGATTCGAAAGTTTTACCTTTATAAGTAACTTCTAATTTATAAACTCCATTATCTTTATATGTAACTGGAAAAGAAGTGTTTGTAGTTTTTAAATAAGCACCATCTTTTAACCACTTTAGATTGAAGTTATGGAAAAAATCTTGCTGAATAGTAATCTCATCCCCGTTATTCAAGGTTCCTTTTAAACTTGTAATAGCAAGATTGCTAGCAGTTGTTATACATGCATCATAAGCACTGGTTGGTTTAATTTCCGCAGCAAAAGAAATTGGCTCGAAAATTTTAAAACTAGGCGACTTAATATTCCCTTCACAATCATTACCAGAAGAAACTTCTGCATAATACTCCCCTTCTTTATCTACAATTAATGTGGCGTTATTATAGCTGTTTTTTAATGGTTGTCCATCTTTATACCATAAAATTTCTGCCCCCTTATTATTTGTTTTAATAGATAAGGTTGCCGTATTATCACCAATAATCACTGCGTTTAAAGGAGATGTAACTTCTACTATTGTTGATTTATTTTGTAAAATACTAACCTCACTTGAAGAAGAAGTACACCCTCCCTCATTTGTTACTTCTACTCTATAAGAACCAAAATTTTCTGCTTCATTATTTAATTCTATTTTTGGTGTATAGGCTGGCAACTCACCTATTTTCTCTTCATTTTTATACCAAGTATAAATATAATTTTCATTGTCAATAGAAGCTTCTAAAACTATTGGAGAATTAGAACAAGGCTCTACGCTTTTATTTCCCAAAATAGCTACTTCAAAATTCTCCCCTTTCCCTACAATCACTAAATTTGAATACAAACTCCCTGTACAATTTCCATAGTAAGGCTCTGCGTAATATTCACCAGGCTCAGAAACTGTAAGAAAATTATCTGAAGACACTTTTAAAATCTCTCCATTTTTATACCATATATACTCCTTAGCAATATCTTTATTTAATTTAATTGTAGCTCCAGAAGTACTACAAAGACTAATATCTTTATAATCGTTTAAGATTAAGTTTTCGTTTGGAACAAAGAAAGCATCAAAAGCTGGAGTTGCTTCCCCAACAATTGCTGGAGACGTTGCTCTTAACCGTAATTTATAGCCTTCGCCATAAACTTCATCAGGAAGAGAAAAAGATTCTTTGAATTCAAAAGAAAAATTCTCTCCTTCTACAGTCTTTAGAATTGTAGGATTTGAAAACGAACCATTTTTATCAGACAATTCAATATAAAACTTATTATCTGAAGCAAAAGGTTTTTCATTGAAACTAAAAGTAGCTTCAAATGTATTAAATGCATCATTTAAACAAGCGTATTCAAAAGCTAATTGAGGAGCATTGATTTTCTGACCATAGCTGTTTAAAGTAAACAGCAAAAAAATAATTGCGATTGTAGTAGTTATTTTTTTCATAAGTAGTCGATTTTAAAACATTTGGGTATTTCCTAAAATCCTTTTTTATGCAAATTCAATCAAAAACTTATCTTTTTTATCAATTTTGCATATATCAAATATATTAAACAAAAAATAATAATCGTTTAAAAACCTATATTTTCGATGAAATGCACATTTTTTTAAGTCTACTAAAGCAAGAATTGTGATAAAAAAAAGAATGATCCCACAAAAAAACCCTTATTTACAGCTATTTAAAGTCGAAAATTAGATAAGAATGGATATCTAGAAGTTTTTTATTGCTTAATAAGCGCAATACGCTATTTTTGAAAGAAGAATTAAATACCACTAAATATTATCTACATGAAACCTTTTTTTCTGTTACTATTAAGTATTGCTTTATGGAGCTGCAACCCTTCCACTCCCGAAACTAAAAACACCACTACTACTTTTTACTTAATAAGGCATGCAGAAAAGAATAGAGAAAATCCAGATGAAAAGAATCCTGAACTAACAGAAAAAGGCTTGGTTAGAGCAAAAAAATGGAGTGAAGTTTTAAAAAACATACCCTTTGACGCCATATACTCTACAGAATACACTAGGACAATAGAAACAGCCTCTCCCACAGCATACAACAATAATTTGGACATCTTAAAATATGAGCCTGAAAACTTAAACACCTTAGAAATATTCAAAAAAGGATATAAAAATGTGTTAGTAGTAGGGCACAGCAACACGGTTCCAAAATTAGTAAACAAGCTCTTAAAAGAAGATAGGTATGAAGATATTGAAGACACTAATAATGGAAACCTATATATTGTAACTCTAGTTAACCAAAAAGTTGTGTCGGTAAATCTTTTGTCTATTAATTAAAAAGACAGCCTCTTAAATTTATAATTAAAACTCATTAATGTCCGAGTAAAAATACAAGACCGCTTCGCTGTAAGAGAAAAGAACAAAAACTAAATCTTAGCTATTACAAAACGAGTAGCTTAAAGAAACAACAATACTAAACTCCTTTTTTTATTCATTTTTATTAGGGGGGGGCTATTTTAAAAACCTCTATTAACCCTTGATGTATGTGGAATGCAATAAACGCAGTCTGCTTTTATCGGACAACAATAACTAAAATTACAGAACCCTAATAAAACTACTCCTTAACCGTTACGTTCTCTAATTCTATTTTAGATAATAATTCTAATTTACCAGCATCAAAAAGACTGTCTAACTCAATCAATTTAGAAGCTTTAGAAACTGGCTTATAATTATTGTAATCCACAAAGTCGATTCCTTTAATGACTCTCCTATTATAAGCCTCTCGGAAACGCATTCCTCCTTCGTTTACATGGTACTCGTACGCTAGGTAATCTGTCTTAAAAGTTTCTTTATTCACCCAATATATAAAAACATCTTCAAAGTCTTCTCCGCCACCTTCTTGATCAAACCACACTTTAATTTTAAAGTAAGACACCCCTTTAATAGTCGCTTCTCCTAACAATTTTTTATTAACAGCTTGCCCATCCAAACCATTAGGCAAATACGCAAAGTAATGCACCGAGTTTACACTGTTTTTATACTTGTTTTTAGTTGAATCTGCCAACACCACTTCCTTTCCGTTAATAAGTCTAGTAAAGCCGGTATTAGTAATAATATCTGTGGTAGTAACCGAATCCTGAATAATTCTTTTTAATTCAAATTTTCCGTTATCATGATAGGATTCATATTTTTTATCTCTAAAATCAAAAGAAACATGCTTCTTATTTAAATTCTTCATGCCAGAAGCTTGAATGGTCTTATTAATAATACTAGCAGCATCTTCTTTTTGTGCGCAAGCAACACATAAAACTGTAATAAAAATAATTAAAGAAAAGTGTTTTACATTCATTTTAATCCTTGTATTTTTTTATAAATGAACTCGTTTATACCTTTTTTAATTCCTAAAAAATGACTGAAATTTACTTATATCTAACTACTTTTCTTATACGCAGCCATGCTATGCCTTTCAAAAAGCATCTCATCTAAATAAATTTCAGTTTATTTTCGGTTAAAACAAAAAGTATAAACGAGTTCAATAAGACGCAAATATATTGTTTTGATTACACAAAAAAACGACTTACTTTATAAATCCATCTTAAAATAGAAGAATTAAATATTGCGATTCAATAATTGTTCTTATTTTTGACGCTTATGCAGAATAATGTTAACATAAAGAATAAAAAGGCTCGTTTTGAATATGAGATTTTAGACAAGTACATTGCTGGTATTGTTTTATCGGGTACTGAAATAAAATCGATTCGTCAAAGCAGGGCTTCTATTGCTGAAAGTTTTTGTGAGTTCAACGAAAAAGGAGAACTCTTTGTAATTAATATGACGGTTGAAGAATATACACACGCTACACATTTTAACCACCAACCAAAAAGCGCTCGTAAATTATTACTTAATAAACGAGAACTAAAAAAGTGGCATAAAGCGGTAAAAGTATCTGGAAACACCATCGTTCCTTTACGATTATTCGTTAATGATAAAGGTCTTGCTAAAATGCAAATAGCTTTAGCAAAAGGTAAAAAACTTTATGATAAGCGAGAAACCATTAAAGACCGAGACAACAAACGAAACCTAGATAGGGTCAAAAAGGCTTACAATTAATTAGTCTTCTGAATTAACAGAACCATTAGCTTCTGCCAACTCTTTAGGCTTTTTCCAAAATATCAAACAAATTCCTCCTGAGATTAAGGAGCTTATAATAACACCTACAATTAGGATGTTTCTCCCTGGGTTATCTTGATCCAATGTGTAATTCAACACCCCAAAAAGCACAATTCCCAATATTACATCTAGCACCAATTGGATAATCCAATATGCCCAAATTCCTTTTTTTGTAAGTTTCTTTAAAAATAATCTGTCTAACATAAAGTTTTTAATTTTTATCTTCTAATAATGGAACAAATCTAAACTCCCCAAATTCGTACTTTTCAAATTCTTTTGGAGATTTACGAGTAAAGAGCGTCATTATTTGCACTTCGTCTCCAACTGGAATAACAAGTTTTCCTCCCACCTTTAATTGCGCCATTAAAGGTTTTGGTACAAAAGGTGCTCCAGCTGTTACTATTATTCCGTCAAAAGGAGCTTCTGCAGCTAAACCCTTATACCCATCACCAAAAATCATACGCTTAGGCTTATATCCTAATTTTGGTAAAAAGAGATTCGTTTTTTTAAATAACTCTTTTTGTCTTTCTATTGTATATACCGCAGCTCCCAATTCTAAAAGCATAGCTGTTTGATACCCACTTCCTGTCCCAATTTCTAGAATTTTTGCCCCTCGTTTTATCTCTAATAATTCTGTTTGAAAAGCAACTGTATATGGCTGAGAAATTGTTTGGCTTGCAGCTATCGGAAAAGCCTTGTCTTGATACGCATGGTCTTCAAAACTACTATCCATAAACAAATGTCTAGGAATTTTCTTTACCGCATTGATAACTCTCCGGTCAGAAATTCCTTTTTTTTGTAGGGTTTCCGCCAGTTTATTTCGCATTCCTTGGTGTCTATAGGTATCTTTCAAGCTTAGAGTTTTAGCAGTGCAAAACTATAAATTTTTAAATGAATTTTCTCCCTCAAGAAAAGCATAAAAAATTACATCCTTGTTTATGAGAGAATTAAAGTACTAAGAAGTTATCAACATCAAAACAACACCTCAAATAAAATAATAATGCGTATTTTAGATTTTCATTCTCATAGCCTAAAGGTTCCTTTTTATTCATTTATAAAAAAGATAGATATGGTTGAAAGAATGCAGCAATAATCTTATTTTTGTTTAAAAACATAACGTATGCTTAAAGCAGGTGTTCTAGGTGCTGGTCACCTTGGAAAAATTCATTTAAGACTTATCAATCAATCTGATAAATATGAACTCGTAGGTTTTTATGACCCAGACGAGAAAAATGCTAAGAAAATAGTAAAAGAGTTTGGATATAAATATTTTGCTTCTATTAACGATTTAATAGATGCGGTAGATGTAGTAGACATAGTAACTCCCACCCTTTCTCATTATGAATGTGCTTTAAAAGCCATAAAAAAGGGAAGGCATGTTTTCTTAGAAAAACCTATTACCAAAACAGTAAAAGAAGCCGAAGAGCTAATTGATTTGGCCAAACAAAACAATGTAAAAGGTCAGGTAGGTCATGTGGAGCGTTTCAACCCTGCTTTTATTTCTGTAAAAGAAAAGGTAGAAAATCCTATGTTTATAGAAACACATCGTTTGGCAGAGTTCAATCCACGAGGTACCGATGTGCCTGTGGTACTCGATTTAATGATTCATGATATTGATATCATTTTGAGCGTTGTTAAGTCGCCCGTAAAAAAAATAAATGCAAGTGGCGTTTCTGTCATAAGCAAGTCTCCAGACATAGCCAATGCAAGAATTGAATTCGAAAATGGATGTGTTGCTAATCTTACAGCAAGCAGAATTTCGTTAAAAAACATGCGTAAATCTAGGTTTTTTCAACGTGACGCATATATATCAGTAGATTTTTTGGAGAAACAAGTAGAGGTTGTTAAAATGAAAGACGCTCCTAAAAAACCTGATGAATACGCATTAGTATTACAAAATGCTGAAGGTGACAAAAAGCAAATCTATTTTGAGAACCCTAAAGTAACTCAAAATAACGCTATTTTAGATGAATTAGAATCGTTTGCAGATGCTATAAATAATAACACAGAAACTGCAGTGAGTTTAGAACATGGAACAGCCGCACTAAAAGTTGCAATGGAAATTGTTGCGCTGGTTGAAGGCGAATAACACAAAGTTTCAACCTTCAACTTTTATACTTTCAACTTTTATACTTTTTAAACTTTTTTTCAAATGACCGACATAAAAAATATAGCCGTAATTGGAGCAGGAACCATGGGGAATGGAATTGCTCATACCTTTGCCCAAAGCGGTTACAAAGTTAATTTGATTGATATTTCTGAAGTTTCCCTTGTTAAGGGCCTAAATACTATTGAGAAAAATCTTGATAGAATGCTGGCAAAAGAAAAAATATCAGAAGTAGATAAAAAAAACACATTAGAGAATATCTCTACACATACCAACCTAAAGAATGGAGTTAAAGGAGCTGATTTAGTTGTTGAAGCTGCTACAGAAAATGAAGAGTTAAAGCTTAAAATTTTTAAAGATTTAAATGATTTTTGTGCTTCTGAAACCATTTTAGCAACCAATACTTCCTCTATTTCCATTACTAAAATTGCTACTGCTGTTACTAATCCTGCCCGTGTTATTGGAATGCACTTTATGAATCCGGTACCTATTATGAAATTGGTAGAGATAATAAAAGGCTACAATACGAGTGAAGAGGTTTTAAATAGTATTCTAAAACTATCTAAAGCTATAGGGAAAGTTCCTGTGGAAGTAAACGATTATCCCGGGTTTGTTGCCAACCGCATTTTAATGCCCATGATAAATGAAGCTATTGAGACTCTTTATAATGGTGTTGCCGGAGTTTATGAAATAGATACCGTTATGAAGCTTGGAATGGCACATCCAATGGGACCGTTACAATTAGCAGATTTTATAGGGTTAGACGTATGTTTATCTATTTTAAATGTTATGTATGATGGATTTAAAAACCCAAAATACGCTCCTTGTCCACTATTAGTAAATATGGTTACAGCAGGAAAGTTAGGAGTAAAATCTGGCGAAGGTTTTTATGATTATACAGAGAATCAACAACCTAAGGTTAAATCTGCTAGAAATTAGAAGGAAACGATGAAAACATTTCAACACAAATTTGAAGGTATTAAAATCTTACTTAGTGAGCAAAAAAGTAGAGAATATTTCAAAACAGTTTCAGAAATAAACAGATTAGTAATTTCAATATAATATAAAGAATGGTAAAAATAATTCCGTTTACAGCAGTACGTCCAACCAAAGATAAAGTTGGATTGGTAGTTTCCCGCTCTTATGAGGACTACCCTGTAGACGAGTTAAACACTACGCTTTCCTACAATCCTTTTTCGTTTTTACATATTATAAATCCGGGATATAAATTCCATCATGATATTTCTGGAGAAAGACGTTTTTCTCTAGTTAAAAATCGCTATTTAGAATTTATAGAAGAAGATATATTTTTAAAAGACAAGAATCCTGCTTTTTATATTTATAAAATTAAAACTCGAAAAAGCACTTTCTGTGGTATTTTTGCGGGGGCTAGTATTGACGATTACCGAAAAAATAATATTAAAAAACACGAAGCCACTTTACAAACCCGAGAAAAGCTATTTAAGGAATATTTAAAAACAGTGGGGTTCAATGCCGAACCTGTACTCCTAACCTACCCCGACAATAATAGGATTGATGAAATTATAAAATCTATAACAGTTCAAAATCCAGAATATGAATTTGCAACAACCGACAAAGCAATTCATTATTTATGGAAAGTGGATGATGGTAATATAGTTTCAGAAATTCAACAAGTTTTTAAAGAATTAGATTGTGTATATATTGCCGATGGTCATCATCGTTCGGCATCTTCAAATCTTCTCGCTGAAGAACTTCAGCAGAAAAATCCTAAACACACTGGAGAAGAACCTTATAATTATTTTATGAGCTATTTAATTCCAGAGTCGAATTTAAAAATTTACGAATTCAATAGAATGGTTAAAGATTTAAACGGGTTGAGTAAAGAGGAATTTTTAATTCATTTAGATGAATATTTTAGAATTGAGAATCGGGGTGCCGATTTGTATAAACCTTCTAAAATTCATCACTTTGGAATGTATTTAGAAGGCGAATTCTATTCTCTATATTTAAGAAAAAATTACCCTTTTACTAATTCTTTAAGCGAGCTGGATACTCAAATTTTGTTCGTCACAATTTTAAAACCTATTTTAGGTATTGAGGATCTTAGAAACGACAGTAGAATTGAATATGGTTACGGAAAATATAACACTATCAAAATGAAAGATTCAATTGATAATGGTAAATTTAAAGTAGGATTTAGCTTATATCCTGTAAAAGTTTCACAAATGAAGCAAATAGCAGATGATGGATTAAAAATGCCGCCTAAAACAACCTATATTGAACCTAAATTAAAAAGCGGACTCACTATTTATGAGTTTTAATCCTTCACAGAGGGTTTAATTCTCTAAAACCTACCCTGATTTATAAGGGCACTGAGTTGAAATGAGTTAAATGTGTTTCACTTAAAACACCCTTTTGGGCTTGTCTCAAGAGAATTAATTCATTATTAAAGATTTTGTATTGAAACATGGATGTTTCAAAGATTAAATAGAAACACTCACTTTGTGAGAATAATTAGAAAATATAAAATGTCTGTTCAAGAGAATTTAACACATATAAAAAAAGAACTTCCTAAAAATGTTACACTGGTTGCTGTTTCCAAAACTAAGCCAAACGAAGCTATTTTAGAAGCCTATGAAGCTGGACAGCGAGTGTTTGGTGAAAATAAAATTCAGGAAATGACCGATAAATGGGAAGCTTTGCCAAAAGACATTGAATGGCATATGATTGGGCATGTACAAAGAAATAAAGTAAAGTATATGGCGCCTTTTGTAAACCTAATTCATGGAGTAGATAGCTTGAAGTTATTAAAAGAAATAAATAAACAAGCTAAAAAAAATGACCGCATTATCTCCTGTTTACTCCAAATGCATATTGCCAAGGAAAGCACTAAATTTGGAATGGATGAGACGGAAATTAAAAGCCTTATTTCTTCTGAAGAATTTAGGCAAATGGAAAATGTAAAAGTAATCGGACTCATGGGAATGGCTACTTTTACTGAGAATGAAGCACAAATAAAAGAAGAGTTTTCTACCCTAGCATCCCTTTTTAATTTACTAAAAGAAAGCAATCCAACAACAGAAAAAATTGACTTGCAAGTTTTATCTATGGGAATGAGTGGCGATTATAAAATTGCTATTAAATCTGGAAGTAATATGGTTAGAATTGGAAGTAGTATTTTTGGAGCAAGAAATTATAGTTAGATAAGATTAGTAATAATATAAAACAAGAGTTGTAAGTTGTATCCTGCAAAGATTATGATTTAATACTTTCAACTAACACATTACAATACAAAAGAATGTACGCAATACTCGATATAGAAACCACAGGTGGAAAATACAACGAAGAAGGAATTACCGAGATTGCTATATATAAATTTGATGGCCATAAAGTTGTAGATCAATTTATTAGTTTGGTTAATCCTGAGAAGGAAATTCAGCCATTTGTAGTAAAACTAACTGGAATTAATAATAATATGTTAGCTACAGCACCAAAATTTCATGAGGTAGCCAAACGTATTGTAGAAATTACCGATGGAGCAACACTTGTTGCTCATAATGCACAATTTGACTACAGAATATTACAAACAGAGTTTAGACGACTAGGATACGATTACCAGCGAAAATCTGTTTGCACTGTAGAATTAGCAAAAGAACTAATTCCAGACCAACCTTCTTATAGCTTAGGAAAACTTGTTAGATCTCTTGGAATACCGGTAAGCGATCGCCATCGTGCTAATGGAGATGCACAGGCTACAGTAAAACTCTTTAAAATGTTGTTGGCCAAAGACACTTCAAAAAAAATAGTTCAGAGTAACATCCGTGCAGAAAATATAGGTCAGCTCAATCCTAAATTAATAGATATTGTTGAGCAACTTCCTACTTCGGTAGGCGTTTTTTACGTACACAACACCGAAGGAGAGGTTATTTTTTTATCAAAAAGTAGTAATATCCAAAAACGAGTAAATCAACTATTTGCATCTTCTTCAAAAAAGAATAAGCGACTTCAAAAAGAGGTAAAAGCGGTAACTTATGAAGAAACTGGTAATGAATTAATAGCGCTTTTAAAGGAAAATTCAGAAGTAAAAAAGAGCACTCCTATTTATAACGTAAAAAATAAAAAGCTCTTTTCGCATGCACTATATTCTAAAGAAAGCAAAGAAGGTTATCTTACTCTAAAAATTGGAAAAGCAGATAATAGGAAGCAATACATCACTACTTTTTCTAGCTACCAGCAGGCTTATAATGTACTCCATGCTATTGATGAAGAGTTTACATTGTGCAATAAATTAAACGGTTTATCTGAAGCTAAAAAGAATTGTTATAATTATACTATTGAAAAATGTTTTGGAGCCTGTACAAATGAGGAACCTCCGAGCATTTATAATAAAAGAGTACGAAAAGCCATCTACAAATATGGTTTTCAAGATACTAGTTTTATCATTTCAGATAGAGGGCGTAACATTAATGAACGTAGTGTTATTTTAATTCAAAACGGGGAATTTAAAGGCTTTGGATTCTATGAATTAAATCATCAAATTAATAATATAGCTATTTTAGAGTCTATCATTACCCCGATGGAAAACACAACAGATGCTAAACATATAATACAATCATATCTCAGAAAAAAGAAATCGCCTAAAATTGTATCATTATAATTGAAAACTAAAAAGAAAAATATCTCGAAATGGAAACATCGTCTTCATGAAATTATTTATGAAGCAGATACACCCATGGGGAAATGGTTTGATATTATTTTATTTATCATCATTATTATCAGCATTATATTGGTAATGCTAGAGAGTGTAAAAACTATAGATGACAAATATCACAACTATCTTTTTACTGCTGAATGGGTAATCACCATCTTTTTTACCATAGAATACATTGCAAGAATTATTTCAATAAAGAAGCCTACAAAATACATTTTTAGCTTCTACGGAATTGTAGACTTACTATCCACTATTCCGCTATACCTCTCTTTCTTTTTTGCAGGCTCTCAAGTTTTTCTTGCCGTTAGAGCTTTACGCTTATTGAGAGTATTTAGAATATTGAAATTAGTTCGTTTTATGGGAGAAGCTTCCCAATTAAAAGAAGCTATAAAGTCTAGCAGAGCCAAAATTGCTGTTTTTATTTACACTGTATTAATTCTTTCCGTAATAATGGGCACTATAATGTATCTAATTGAAGGGGAAGAAGCTGGTTTTACAAGTATTCCCAGAAGTATATATTGGACTATAGTTACCCTCACAACAGTAGGTTATGGAGATATTGCTCCTGTTACCCCTGTTGGACAAATAATAGCTACTATAATTATGATTCTTGGTTATGGTATTATTGCCGTTCCTACAGGAATTGTTACTGTAGAATTTGCTAAACAAGGAGGTAGTAGTCCCGAAGAAAATAAGAAAAATGAAAATCAAAAAATAATCCACACCAATACCCAAGTATGCCCACATTGTAATGCCGATAACCATAAAGACAATGCTATATTTTGTTATAATTGCGGAAATTATTTAAATGAACACTAAATACCTCATAACCGTTGTTGGTCCAACTGCAATTGGAAAAACTGCCTTAGCTATAAAATTAGCTAATGAATTTGCTACTGAAATTATTTCTTCGGATTCTCGACAATTTTTTAAAGAAACAACCATAGGAACTGCTGTACCAGAACCTGAAGAATTAGCGCAAGCAAAACACCATTTTATTCAACATAAAAGTATTACCGAAGCATATTCGGTTGGCGATTTTGAAAGAGATGCTATTGCGCTCTTAGAACAACTTTACCAGAAACATGATCTAGTAATCATGGCTGGCGGAAGTGGACTATATAACAATGCAGTTATTGAAGGGCTAGATAATTTCCCAAATGTAAGTCCTGAAATTAGAGAACAATTAAATGCTACATTAGAAGAAAATGGAATAGAGACACTTCAACAACAATTAGAAAAATTAGATCCAGTTCACTATAAAAACATCGATATAAACAATCCGCATCGAATTATTAGAGCTTTAGAGATTTGTATCGGAACTGGGAAACCCTATTCTTCTTTTCTTAATCAAGGAAAAAATAAGCGCTCATTTAAAACCATTAAAGTTGGATTGACTGCCGATCGTGAAATTATTTACAATCGGATAAATCTACGGGTTGACCTTATGATGGAAAATGGATTACTAGAAGAAGCAAAAACTGTATTCCCTTATAAACACTTAAATGCTTTACAAACGGTTGGCTACAGAGAGCTTTTCGAATATTTTGATGGAAGCTACTCTCTCGATTTTGCTGTTTCAGAAATCAAGAAAAACACACGTAGATTTGCCAAACGCCAACTCACATGGCTAAGAAAAGACGATTCAATTTTATGGTTTGATTACAAAGCCGATAAACAAAATATAATAGACAAGGTTAAAGCTGTTATTAAGGAAGAGAGTTAGTTCCCAAATACTTCCTCAGCATCAGCAAAAATAGGTTCGTCTTCAGAAAAATCTAAAAATTCTGCCTCAGGAACATATTTCAATATTTCATTAATTCCCTTTTCTAGCATTAATTTAGTAGAGTATTTACGACTTGTAGCAATTACCAACCCGCCAGAAGAAAGTCTAAAATAATGCTTCCCCGAAGGCGTACTTTTTTTTCTGAATGTAAAAAACTGGATGTTCTCTCGGATTCCTTTTATCATTTTTTCACAATCCGTTTTTCTCTTGCAACTAATACTAGTAAAAATAGTTTTTCCTTTTCGATTGGTAAATACAAATTTATAGAGTCCGCTATTTCGTTTACTAATTACAAACATTCAAATCAATTATTTATCTAATTCTCCAATCACAAATCTAAAACAAAATATAAGAAATTCAAGTTTGGATGGCAACAGTATTTGTATAAGAAAGAACAAAAAAAAGACTATCTGAAAAGGAATTCATGGTTGTCAAACTGAGCTCAACCAGCTATCAAACTGAGCTTGTCGAAGTTTTAAACAACTAACATTCAAAAAATCCTTCGACAAGCTCAGGATGACATTTAGAGTTTAATTACTTTTTAGACTAGACAGCCATTTAAAATATTATTCAGCTAAGAAATTATACATTAAAACGGAAATGCATTACATCTCCATCTTTAACAATATATTCCTTCCCTTCTACTCTCATTTTTCCTGCTTCTTTTACTTTCCCTTCACTTCCATAATTTACATAATCATTATATGCAATCACTTCCGCTCGAATAAATCCTTTTTCAAAATCGGTATGAATAACGCCAGCAGCCTGAGGCGCAGTAGCACCTACAGGAATTGTCCAAGCTCTAACTTCTTTAACTCCTGCAGTAAAATACGTTTGCAAATTCAATAATTTATAGGCAGCACGAATTAGTTTTGAAGCACCAGGCTCTTCCAAACCTATATCTGCTAAAAACATTTGTCGCTCTTCAAAGTCTTCTAACTCTGCAATATCTGCTTCAATTCCAACAGCCAAAACAATAATTTCAGCATTTTCTTCTTTAACAGCTTCTTTTACTTTTTCCACCAAAGCATTTCCATCTTTAGCAGCAGCTTCATCCACATTACATACATATAGAATTGGCTTTGCAGTAAGCAGCTGGAATCCTTTCATAAAATCTTCTTCTTCCTCAGTAACTTCTACTGCACGAGCAGAAATCCCACTCTCTAAGGCTGTTTTAAAACGAAGTAACAAAGCCTCTTCCGTCTTTGCATCTTTATCTCCAGTTTTTGCAGCTCTTTTTACTTTTTCTAAACGTTTATCTACAGTTTCAAGGTCTTTAAGCTGAAGTTCAATATCGATTGTTTCTTTATCTCGAATAGGATTTACATTTCCATCTACATGAACAATATTATCGTCTTCAAAACAACGAAGCACATGAATAATAGCATTACACTCTCTAATGTTTCCTAAAAACTGATTTCCTAAACCTTCTCCTTTACTAGCTCCTTTAACCAATCCTGCAATATCTACAATTTCAACTGTTGCAGGCAATACACGCTCTGGGTCTACTAAAGACTCTAATTTCTGTAATCTATTATCAGGAACGTTTACTACTCCTAAATTTGGTTCTATAGTACAGAATGGGAAATTAGCACTCTGTGCTTTTGCATTAGATAAACAATTAAACAAAGTTGATTTTCCTACATTAGGTAATCCTACTATTCCAGCTTTCATGCGTTGTATTTTGAAATTTTCGAGTGCAAATATAATTAAATAAACCCCAAAAATTCATCTATATAATGCTTTAATCTCATTTGCTATTTTATTTACTGTAGAATCTTAATCATCTGGAGAGCCTCAAATCAGAAAATAGCTGTTAAAAATTATTTTATATAAGATTTTAGATGAAAAATAAATTGGGAGTTACTCAAAATATATATCTTTATTCATGGAGACTGCCTCTAAACATTAAATCTCAATTATCGAGTAAATTTCAAATTGCATGAATACATTTTTTAGAAAAATAGTTGTTGATACCGTTCGAAAGAAATATCGAAAAACAGCACATACAGATTATCAAAGTGAGCAGAGTTTTAGAAAACAGGTAAACGACTTAGAGGTTGAAATTACTCATGAAATTCATGATATTATTTATCTTTTAATAGGAGTTTTATCTGCCTCTTTTGGACTTAAAGGCTTTTTGTTACCAAGTTCATTTATTGACGGAGGGGTAACGGGGATTTCCTTAATAGTAAGAGAGCTAACAGAACTACCGCTTTCTATATTAATTTTTACCCTTAACTTACCTTTTGTAATTCTAGCCTATATTGCTATTAGTAAAAGATTTGCAATTAATAGTGCTGTTGGAATTTTACTACTTGCATTTGCTGTTCATTATATTCCTTTTCCTACCATTACTGATGATAAAATCCTAATAGCAGCTTTTGGTGGTTTCTTTTTGGGACTCGGAATCGGAATGGCAATCCGTGGAGGTGCCATTATTGACGGTACAGAAGTTCTAGCTATTTACATTAGTAGGAAATCTAGTTTAACCGTAGGAAATGTTATTATGCTTTTTAATGTATTTATTTTTATGACGGCTGCCTATATTTTATCTACAGAAATTGCTTTGTACGCTATTCTTACCTATTTCTCTGCCTCTAAAACAGTAGATTTTGTTATTGATGGTATTGAGGAGTTTATTGGCGTTACCATTATTTCAGAAAAGCATGAGGAGGTACGTAAAACTATTATCCATAAAATGGGAAGAGGCTGCACTATTTACAAAGGTCAAAGAGGTTTTTCTGTGGACAATTCTCCACTAAATAATATTGATATTGTATATACAGTTATAACACGATTGGAAATGTCTACTCTTAAAACTGAAATTGATAAGATTGACAAAAAAGCATTTATTATTATGAATTCGGTTAAGGATACCAAAGGGGGAATGATTAAGAAAAAACCTCTTACAAAGATTAAATCTTAAAATCAATTACCTCGGGGCAAGCCCACGAAGTATTCAAAAAATATAAACTTAACTTATTTCGAGGCAGAGCCCTTTGGTAAACTCAAGACAGGACAAGCTCTAGGTAATAAAACCCTCTATGACAGATTAAATCTTTTCCTTTTTTTCTTTGTGTAATGAAAACCAAATTCCAGCTCCTAATGAAGCTCCAATTACTGTAAGAGATAGCCATTCTGGAATTTCCACATGATGAGATAAGATCATTTTAACCCCTACAAAACTTAAAATAACAACCAAACTATATTTTAAGTACCCAAAACGCTCCAACATATTTGCTAAAAAGAAATACATAGACCGTAAACCTAAAATTGCCATGATATTGGAACTAAACACCAAAAAAGGGTCTGAAGTTATGGCTAAAATTGCTGGTATACTATCTAATGCAAAAAGAATATCTGTAAATTCTATAATAATAAGCGCAATAAATAATGGGGTAGCTACAAGCAGATGCTTTTTTCTTATAAAAAAATGCTCACTATTCATGTGGGTTGTTACAGGAATAATTTTTCTGATGGTTTTATAAACAAAAGAGTTTCTTGGGTCATAAGCATCATCCTCTTTTTCTATCGCTAATTTTATAGCAGTATAAATTAAAAATACACCAAACACATAGATTATCCAATCAAATTTCTTGATTAAAAATACTCCGAATAATATCATTAAAGCTCTAAAAACAATCGCTCCAATAATCCCCCAAAACAATACTCTGTGTTGATATATTTTTGGTATTTTAAAAGAAGTAAATATAACTGCAATAACAAATATATTATCTACACTCAAGGATAACTCTATTAAATATCCTGTAATATATTTCATTAAAGCGCTTGTAGGAGTAAGATTATCTACATTATCTACCCAATCATGCTTAAATATAAAAAATACTACTAAAGAAAAAAGTAATGCTGTACTTACCCATATAGCAGTCCACACACTTGCTTCTTTATTAGTAATTTCATGTGGATTTTTATTGAAAACTCCTAAATCTAAGGCTAGGAAAATTACAATCAGAACAATAAACGATATCCAAACTATCATAATATATTAACTTCTAGTATATAATAAATGATCTAATAAAGTAAAATCTACGCCCATATCTTCTTTAAGTTCGTATTTTATAAACAGTTCACCCCAGTACTTTCCGTCAGAAAAATCGGCAATAATCCATTTATGATTTAACACTTTAATCTTATTAATTTTCATTGGAGCCCCAGACATTCCATCATATGGAACTAATGGGTTGTTACCTTTCTGCTCATTTGTTTCTAACAACTTATCGGCAATGTATCTAGATGGTCTTTCAAGTTTTAAATCATCATAATATGCCAAAGCATCATCATTATTCTCCAAAGAAAAATATTGTAAATCTAGTTTATCTAAAGATAGATTTTTTATTGAATCCTCAAGCTTTGAATTTTCTTCTTTTAAGTTTTCTATCTTAACAGTTTCAACTTCAAAATACTTCTTCGCACTTACATACTGGTATACAATATAAAGTACAGCAAAGAAGAAAAGATACATAAAAATATTACGTCTCATAAAGTGGGGTATTTAATTTTATAGTTCAATAATTAGGTTATCATAAGCAATGTAAACATTTGGCGGCAATTCTGCTTGCGCTTCCTCATGAAAGCCTAACATCGGACTAATATGAGTAAGATATGCTTTTTTAGGAGCCACTTGGGCTATAAATTCTAAAGCTTCTTCTAGATTAAAATGCGAATGATGTTTTTCTTTACGCAATGCATTTACTACCAACACCTCTACTCCTTTTAATTTTTCAATTTCTTCTGTATCGATACTTTTAACATCTGTGAGGTATGCAAATTTATCAAATCTAAATCCAAAAACTTGTAATCTATTATGAAAAGCATTAATTGGAATAACATTTAAATTTTCTAATCTAATAGGCTTGTTATTTTCAATTATATTTTCTCTTACCGCCGGAGCTCCAGGATATCGATCTTCCGTAGTAAAAATATAATCAAATTTAATTTTTAAAGATTTCAATACTCTTGGATGGGCATAAATAGGAATATCTCCTTGTCTAAAAAAGAAAGGACGAATATCGTCAAGTCCCATAATATGGTCTGCATGTTCATGTGTAAATAAAATCCCATCAATTTTTTTAACATCATGCGCTAACATTTGCTGTCTAAAATCTGGTCCACAATCAATAATATAGCAGTTGGAGTCCCATTCTATCATAACAGAAACCCTTAAACGCTTGTCTTTAGGGTTTTTACTTTTAGAAACAGGGTCATCACTCCCTATAATTGGAATTCCTTGTGATGTTCCTGTACCGAGGAAGGTAATCTTCAAAACACTAATTTTTTATCAAATTTATCATTTATATTCTGAATAGCTTCATGAATCTTTTTAACTTTGCGGTAAATAAAAAACTGCAATGACATTAGTTTTAAAAGGGGATAAGAACTTTGAGAATGTTCCATCGCTAAAATCCAAAGCGTTACGAATAAATCTGAATGAGGATATTTACGGAACATTTGCTGAAATTGGAGCTGGACAAGAAACTGTAAGGCATTTTTTTAGAGCTGGAGGTGCTTCTGGAACAATTGCAAAAGCCATGAGTGCTTACGACAAAAGTTTTAGTGATGCTATCTACGGAATAGAAGATGACGGTAGGTATGTAACCGAAGCTCGCTTAAAGAAAATGCTGTCTCATGAAATGCGCCTAATGGAAGAGCGTATCCCAAGAGATGATAATCCAAACAAAATATTTTTTTCCTACGCAAATACGGTAGCTACTATAGATTTTGCTAAGAAATTTAAAGGACATGGTTGGCTTGGAATTCGTTTTCAATTAGATCCTAATGAAGATTATAATGAAATTGCGCTTCACATTCGTTTTAAGCAAACCGAAGCTCGTTTACAACAAGAAACATTAGGGATTGTTGGTGTGAACCTTATATATGGAGCCTTTTACAAGCATCATAAACCAAAAAAATTACTAAAATATCTATACGATCATATCGATAATGATACAATAGAAATTGATACTATCAATTTTTCTGGTCCACGATTTGAAGAAGTAGATAATCGTTTAATGAGCTTACAACTTGTTAAAAATAATATGACCGATGCTGTAATGTTTGGTCCTGACGGAAACAACATTCTACCAGCATCTATTCTATACAAAAAAAATATTTTAGCACTGCGTGGTAGCTTTAGACCTGTTACCATGGTAAATATGGACATGTACAAAAAATCGTACGACATATTTATTAGGGAAAACAAAGTGGATATTGATAATACCGTTGTGGTTTTTGAAATTACACTTTCTAACTTACGTGCTGAAGGAGAAATTGATGAAGAAGACTTTATGGATAGAGCGCGTTTACTTTGCTCTTTAGGTCAGACAGTAATGATTTCAAACTTCCAGGAATATTATAAACTTGTAGAGTATTTCTCTGAATATACTAAAGAGCGTATGGCTCTTACTATGGGAGTTAATAATTTAGTGGATATTTTTGACGAAAAATACTACCGACATTTAAGTGGTGGAATTTTGGAGGCTTTTGGTAAACTCTTCTACAAAGATTTAAAAGTATACCTCTACCCTATGATCGATCAAGAAACTGGTTTAACAACTACCAGCAACAACCTAAAAGTACATCCACGTATGAAAGAGCTTTATAAATTCTTTAAATACAACGGAAAAGTTGTTGATATTTTTGATTACGACGATTCTATTTTAGATATTTTCTCAAGAGAAGTTCTTAAAAGTATTGCCGAAGGAGAAGAAGGATGGGAACATATGCTCCCTAAAGGTATTGCAGAACTTATCAAAGAAAAAGGATTGTTTGATTACAAATCCAAAAAAGAAATTGAGGAGAAACAAAAATAATTTTGTGTTTTACCTATAAAAAGAGGTCTTCTAAAATGTAATTTTTAGTTATCAAGCTGAGCTTGTCGAAGTTTTAAATAATAAATTCGGCAAGCTCAGTTTAACATTTAGGGTATAGATACTTGATCCTTAATTCTTCGTTCTTGCTTACGAATCAAGTATTTGAGAAGCATGGTCTTTTGTTTTTACCTTATCTATAACGCGGGTTACTACTCCATTCTCATCAATAATAAAAGTTTTTCTATGAATTCCGTCATACTCTTTTCCCATAAACTTTTTAAGTCCCCAAACGCCAAAAGCATTAATAACAACTTTTTCTTCATCAGCTAAAAGAGGAAAAGGAAATTCATATTTATTTTTAAAATTTGTTTGTCTTTTTTGAGAATCTGCGCTTACTCCTAGCAAACTATAACCTTCTGCTTGGAGTTCTTTGTAATTATCGCGTAAATTGCAAGCTTCAGCAGTACAACCAGGGGTAGAAGCTTTTGGGTAGAAAAAAACAATTAATTTTTTTCCTTTATAATCAGCTAAAGAAACCTCATTTCCATCTTGATCTTGCACCGTAAAATCTGGTACTTTATCTCCTACTTTAAGTGTATTCATAAACATTTTTTTTATTTGAACTTTGTTCTACTATTTTTGTTTAAAATTACATAAAAATGACCAAAGCAGAAAAGGTTGATTTTGTTGTAGATACTTTAGAAAGTATTTATCCAACCGTTCCAATTCCCTTAGACCATACAGATCCTTATACATTATTAATAGCCGTTTTAATGTCTGCGCAAAGTACAGATGCTAGAGTAAACCAAATTACTCCACTGTTATTTGACAGAGCCATTAATCCGTATCAAATGGTAAAACTTACTGTAGACGAAATTAGAGAGATTATAAAGCCTGTTGGACTTTCTCCAATGAAAGCAAAAGGAATCCATGGCTTATCACAAATTTTAATAGATAAATATAATGGAGAAGTTCCTGCAGATATGGAAGCGCTAGAGGCTTTGCCAGCAGTAGGACATAAAACAGCTAGTGTGGTAATGTCTCAAGCCTTTGGAATTCCTTCATTTCCTGTAGACACTCATATCCATAGATTAATGTATCGTTGGGGGTTGTCTAATGGTAAGAATGTAGTTCAGACTGAAAAAGATGCCAAGCGTTTATTCAAAAAAGAATTATGGAATAAACTTCATCTACAAATTATTTATTACGCTCGTGAATATTCACCAGCTCGTGGGTGGAATCTCGATAAAGACATCATCACTAAAACAATTGGTAGAAAATCTGTAATTAAAGAATATGAAGCTTCCAAAACAAAAAAGACCCGTTGATTTACAACAGGTCTTTTTAGAAAAAGTTTAGTTTAATATAGTATCAAACGCTAACTTTTTATACTTCATAACACTTAAAGCCTTAGAATAACTAAGTAAAAATTCAATAGTCGATTCTTTGGGTTTTAATGGCTCTGATTTTGATTTTTGATAAGAGTAAAGTTTTTGCATGCCCCAAATTTTGTTATTAATAATAAAATAACGGAGCTACTCTCTTTATATTGTGTTAATTAGTTAAAACAATATTATTTTTTTCTACCATCTTTCTCAAATTTATGATAGCATAACGCATTCTACCCAAAGCTGTATTTATACTTACATTTGTTTGTTCTGCAATTTCTTTAAAACTCATGTCTTTATATAATCTCATATACAAAACCTCCTTTTGATCTTCTGGAAGTTCATCTATCAATTTTTTGACATCTGTTTCTACTTGATCTTTTATTATTTGCTTCTCTGCATTAAGGGCTGGATCTCCAAGAACGGAAAATATATTAAAGTCTTCACTCCCTTCAAATTTTGGCATTCTTGAATTTTTTCTGAAATAATCTATAACAAGGTTATGAGAAATTCGCATCACCCAAGGTAAAAACTTTCCTTCTTCATTATAATTCCCTCTTTTTAATGTTTTTATAACCTTAATAAAGGTATCCTGAAAAATATCCTCAGTAACGTCTTTATCATAAACTTTAGAAAAAATAAAGCTATAAATACGTTGAGAATGCCTATTAATTAATATTTCGAGTGATTTTTCATCGCCTTTTATATACTGTGCTACTAAAGCAGAGTCTTGAAGAGTTTTCTCCATACAATTACTTTTTAATAAATGTGAGTGTTGCCTACTTGGCAACGCTGTGTTAATACATTAGTTTTAAAGTAATTTTATGATATAGGCGTCTATTTTTTAAGTTGATTCGGAATCAAATATAATATAATTCTTAATTAAAAAACAAATTTCTCTGCAAATTCTCTAATTATTTCTACTGATACGTTACAATATCTCAACAAAAAGTGCGTTTCGCTAATCGTTTAAAATTAAGTAGACTTCTCATAATCAAAGAGATTAACAATTTATTCTTACTTCATAAATCTTCTTATAACATCACTTACAAAAGCTCATTTTAGATTCTTATCTTTGTGGTTTGTTTTATTGCTATGGTAGATATTAATACGGTAAACCCGAAAGAAAACATCATTATAAAAGGAGCTAAACTCCACAATCTTAAAGATATAAATGTAGTTATTCCACGAAATAAATTAGTGGTTTTAACTGGACTTTCAGGTAGTGGGAAATCATCTTTAGCCTTTGATACACTTTATGCCGAGGGACAACGTCGTTATGTTGAAAGTTTATCTTCTTATGCAAGACAGTTTTTAGGGCGATTAAATAAACCTAAGGTTGATTATATAAAAGGAATTGCTCCTGCCATTGCTATTGAGCAGAAAGTAAACTCTACAAATCCACGGTCTACCGTTGGTACAACTACAGAAATCTATGATTATTTAAAACTCCTGTATGCCCGTATTGGCAAAACTTACTCCCCTATTTCTGGTAACGAAGTCAAAAAAAATACAGTTACAGATGTTATTAATTATGTAAAAACATTTGAAGAACGAAGTAAGCTTTTATTACTAGCTCCTGTTCATATTCCTGAGGATCGAAATGTACTTAAAACTTTAGAAATCCTTGCTCAGCAGGGATACGCTAGAATAAAATATAAAAATGAAGTTTTACGAATTGAAGAAATCGAAACAGAAATTGAGAACGATTTCTTTTTAGTAGTAGACCGTATTATTGTTAAAGATGATGAAGATTTTTATAACCGTTTGGCAGATGCAGTAGATTCCGCATTTTTTGAAGGAAAAGGAGAGTGTATTATTGAAGATTTATCTGCTGATAAACAAATGCATTTTAGTAATAAATTTGAGCTAGATGGTATTCAGTTTTTAGAACCAAACGTACATTTATTCAGTTTTAATAATCCATACGGCGCGTGTCCAAGTTGTGAAGGATACGGGGATGTAATTGGCTTGGATGAAGATTTAATCATTCCCAATACAGGTTTATCTATTTATGATAACGCCATTTTTGCATGGCGTGGAGACAGCATGAGTTGGTACCGAGATCAACTTGTAAATAATGCCTATAAATTTGATTTTCCTATCCATAAACCTTGGTTTGAATTAACCGATAAACAAAAAGAATTAGTTTGGGAAGGAAATAAATATTTTACTGGATTGACTGCTTTTTTTACTGAATTAGAAGAAAAAAGCTATAAAATTCAGAATAGAGTGATGCTTTCTCGTTATCGAGGAAAAACAAAATGTTCGCTTTGTAAAGGCAAAAGACTAAGAGAAGAGGCAAATTATGTAAAAGTTGGTGATAAAACCATTACAGATCTTGTAGAAATGCCTCTAGACAAACTTCAAGCCTATTTTGAAGATTTAAAACTAAACGAAAACGACAATGCAATCTCCAATCGTTTATTGAAAGAGATTAATAGTCGACTCCAATTTTTGAGTAATGTTGGATTGGATTATTTAACGCTAAATAGAAAATCTAATTCTCTCTCTGGCGGAGAGTCTCAACGTATTAATTTAGCAACCTCATTAGGAAGTAGTTTGGTGGGCTCCATGTATATTTTAGATGAGCCAAGTATTGGATTACATCCAAAAGATACCGAAAAATTAATTGGAGTTCTACAATCGCTTCGAGATTTAGGAAACACAGTTATTGTAGTTGAGCATGATGAAGATATAATGAAAGCTGCCGATGAAATTATAGATATTGGTCCAGAAGCTGGAACCTTAGGAGGGAATGTAGTGGCTACAGGTTCTTACAAACAACTCTTAAAAGCAAATACACTTACTGCTAAATATTTAAACGGAAAGGACGAAATTGCTGTACCTAAGAACAGACGTAAAAGCAAAAATTATATTGCCATAAAAGGTGCTCGAGAAAACAATTTAAAAAACATTGATGCTACATTTCCACTAAATACACTTACGGTAGTTACAGGAGTCTCGGGTAGTGGTAAAAGTACCTTGGTAAAGAAAATATTGTATCCAGCAATATTAAAAGCTACTGGAGGGTATGGCGAAAAAATAGGTCAGTTTTCTGGTATTGAAGGAAAATACAGCTCTCTTACTTCCGTAGAATTTGTAGATCAAAATCCTATTGGACGTTCGTCAAGATCAAACCCAGTTACTTATATTAAGGCGTATGACGATATTAGGAGTTTATTTTCAAAAGAGAAATTATCAAAATTACGCGGGTATCAACCTAAACACTTTTCGTTTAATGTAGACGGAGGACGCTGCGAAACTTGTAAAGGAGAAGGAGAAGTTACTATAGAAATGCAATTTATGGCAGACGTACATTTAGAATGCGAAACTTGCCATGGTAAACGTTTCAAAAAAGAAATTTTAGAAGTAAAATTCAACGATAAAAATATCGATGATATTTTAACTATGACCATTGATGATGCCGTTGCTTTTTTTAATGAACACAACCAATCTAAAATAGTTTCAAAACTTAAACCCTTACAAGATGTTGGTTTGGGGTATGTTACTTTAGGGCAATCCTCTTCTACCCTTTCTGGAGGTGAAGCCCAGCGTATCAAATTGGCTTCCTTTTTAGTAAAAGGACAAACAAAAAATAAAACCCTCTTTATTTTTGATGAACCCACAACAGGGCTACATTTTCACGATATTAAAAAACTCCTTAAATCTTTTGATGCATTATTAGAAATTGGACATTCAATTATTGTTGTGGAGCACAATTTAGATTTAATTAAATGTGCCGATTATATTATTGACCTCGGACCATTAGGCGGAGAAAAAGGTGGAAATTTAATTGCTGAAGGAACCCCCGAAGAAATTAGTAAAATAAAAGAAAGCTTTACTGGACAGTATCTAAAAGAAAAACTCTAGCCAAAAGCAACCATATACCATTTTTAACATCTTAGGAATGATATTCATTTAAAAATATATTGATGAAAACTATTTCTTTGCCTTTAGTATTCCTTTTAATTTTTATTTCTTGTAATAGTGATGATAATGTTACCGATTTAAATAACACCCCTACTTCTATTGATATAACGGGAAATTGGTATTTAATTGAAATGAGTGGAAACATTCCAAATTCTACCACCACAAAAAACGATATGGAATGGCAAGAAACATATACCTTTAATCAAGACAGTACCTTTACAAAAACTAGATTTGATGAAGGTAATAATACTACCATAAAAATATCTGGCACCTACAAGCTTAAAGCAACAGAAGAGGAACGCGGACTCAACCTTTATTATAATGAAGAAAGTTCTATTATAGGCTCTTGTTCCAATGCAAGAGAAGAATACCTATATTTTTTAGATAACTCTCAAATACGAAGTAATTGGTGGGCATGCGACGGGCCTGGTTTGCTTTATGAAAAAGGTAATTATTTAGATTAACACAAGCTTAACTTCCACCATTGTAAGAAATTCCTTTTAAAAGAGACCTAGTAGATATAGCTTAGAAATATAATAATAACTTTATATTTAAAAGTATTGTTGTCCGATAAAAGTTAACGGGATTTATTGGATTTCACTTATATCAAGGTTCAAAATGAGGTTTTCAAAATAGCCCCTTGCTATTAATAAAAATGAAAAAAGAGGGTTTTTAGTTTTTTTTAAACTACTCTTTTTATGATAGTTAAAGTTTAGTCTTTGTTCTTTTTTCTTATAGCGAAGCGGGATTGTATTTTAACTCAAGTAATTAATCAACTACCTCAAGGCAAGCCTACGAGATATTAAAAGAAAATAATTTAATCCATTTCGACTTAGAGTCCTTTGGTAAACTCAAGACAGGCTCTCGAGAACAAAACCCTCAATAAGGGATTTAAAAGCAAATAATTAGTTAAAATAGTTGAGCCATATATTTTGGCACGCTGTTTGAAATAAACACTATAAATTTCATAGTTGAATTTTTTTTTGGTTGGTTAGTTGAGAACACCGCACCTAAATTTGTTAAATCAAATGGTGAGGTGTTCTTTTTTTATAGCTTTTTTATTTTCTATGAAAGCCTATTTGCCACGAATACACGAATATTTTTTTATCTCCTGTCTATCCGTAATTGAAAAATAAATAAATCCGTGAATCTGTGGCGGAAATATAAAGCAACTATAAAAATAAAATAAAATTAATCTTTAAAATGTTGATATTCAATAATTTAAATCCTATCATAAAATACAAAGCATTTTTTGGCACGCAGTTTGATTTCTAATATGCGAGAGTCATTTAAAAATGATTTTTGTTTAATTAAAAAACCTAGAAATTATGAAAAAGCTATTATTTATTTTTATTTCTGTCTTTCTTGGTACAAGTACAAGCTTTGCTAATTCAGATACATCAAAAACAACATCAAGTTTTGGATATAACAACTCATTCATCTTTACTGAAAACGGAGTAACATTTTCTGTTTATCCAGATGGAGAATTTGACTTCTATATTGATAATCCTCAATACTTTGGAGCAAGTATAAATACTGGAAATGTAAGCATAACTTTCAATTCTGGATACCGATATGATGCCTATGTTCAATATGATGATTATGGTGCTGTAATTCAAGTAGAAAACACTCCTATTTACTATGATTTCTACGGAAGAGTAACAAGAATTGGAATGGTAGATGTTTTATACAGAGGAAACTATGTTAACAGAATTGGTGGATTAAATATTTACTATAACGGAAATGGCGTTTATACACATTCATCGGGTTATATTAATGTATATAATAGAGCTTATGTTTACAGACCTTACCACAGATATTTTGTAAGACCACGTCCTTCATATTGCATGGTTTACTATCAACCATATAGAAGGTATTATAGCCCAGTTAGATATACATATTACAAACCGTATAAAAATAACAGCAGACGTTCGTATGCAAGTGTTGGAAGAAACTATCATTATAAAGAAAACAACTCAAGAAGAAATATTTATCAAAATGATAGACGTGTAAGCAAAAGAAGCGATGCGCAGGTTACAAGAAATGTACGTAGTAGAAGTTTAGCTTATGAAAGTAATAGAAGTAGCGCTAATAGAACTACTTCTAATACAAGAACTAGTTATTCTGCAACACGGAATTCTAATTCAAATAGAGCTACAACTACTTCAAACAGAACAACTCCAACGAGTACTAGCAGAAGTAGTAACGCTACAAGAAGTTCTAATAGTTATACAAAATCTCCTAGTAGATCTGTAAAGACTAGTACTAAAAGTACAAGAAGCACTACCAGTCCAGCTACTAGAACCTCTACTAATAATAGATCAAGTAGTAGTAATAGTAGAAGTTCTAAAAATAACAATTACTCAACTTCAAGTAGGAGTTCTAGATCTAGTAATGTAAAGGCTACAAGAGCTACTCCCTCAAGATCTACATCTGCAACACGATCTTCTTCTAGTAGAAGTAGTAGTAGAAATTTATAAAATTTAGTTCGTTAATAGGAAAGATCCGTAAGCAGCAATGTTTACGGATTTTTCATTTTTATAGATATTGAATTAACTATTATGAGATAAGTTTTTAAAACGAAATAGTTTTCGCTCATTTCAATACAGAAATACCCTTCAATAAATTCAGAAAAAAATCGTGAGATAAACACTTTATGAGTGATTAATAAAATCGACTTATGTTTTTATCAATAAGTAAATTTATATCTTCGGAAAGCTTTAATTTATATAAGAAAAAAACAAACACAACTCCTATCAAAGTAGACTTTAAAACAATATTAACTATCGGATTAAAGTTAAAATCCCAATAATAAAAGGCTCCTAACAAAGTAACAATCAGTAAAAAAGTTTTAAGGGTATTTTTTGTAAAAGGCTGTAAATGAAGTTTTGCTTTAACAAAATACAATTTAATAGAATTGTAGAGTGTAAATGCTAAAAAAGTAGCAAACGCAGCTCCATTTATTCCAAAAATAGGAATAAAAATAACGTTTAATATTACTGTTAGAACAGCTAATAGAACTCCAAAAAACAATACCATTCGGTAATAATCGGAGTTAAAAATAATAGCATTATTATTCCCTATTAAATTATCAAATAACTTGGCCAAAGAGATCAGAAAAACAACCGTTACTCCTCCACTGTATTGTACTGGCAATAATTTATATAATTCGTTTATATTTAAAATAATCAGTAAAAAAATAAATCCGCCAACAATAAAAAGGTTTATCGAACTCTTTTTATAAAGCACATCCAGCTCTTTAAAGTTTTTAGTATTTAAGAGTTTACTTGTAATTGGATAAGTAATTTGATGCATTGCCCTTGCAGGAACTGCAATTACAATAGCTATAAACACCGCCACATTATAATAAGCAATATTTTCAATATCCTTAAACTGCCCGAGCATTACCTTATCTATATCCAATAAAACTGCGGCAATAGAACCTGTTAGGATTATTAAAAACGAATATTTTAAAACATTTATATAATTAGTTGGTAAGCTAAATACAAAATGAGGTTTTTTAATTATAAAAGCGCTAATTAACATTAAAAACATTCTACTAAAATAAACTCCAATTAAAGAATAGATAAACATTGGAATAGTAAGAATCTCAAAATACACTAAAAAAAGAAGTACCATAACTACTAATCTATGGTAAACTTCTTTCAAAAAATTTCCATAAACACTTTTCATATGTACTTTTGCCCAGGCATAAAAAACCTCAAAATAAGCCATTGAAAAAGCTAATACAAAAATAGTCCAAACATAGGGTTCTACTATTTCATTTGTAGTCGATAAATATTCTACAATCCAATGATAACATAACAATCCAATAATTCCTACAGGAATAATTATTACTAGTGGGAGCAAAAACATAAAACCTGTAAAGGCATTTTGCTCCTGCTCATTTTTGTAGGAAGTATAAAATTTAATTAATGTGTTTTGTACTCCAAAAGCAAGAATAGGCATTACTATATTTGCAGCGGAAAGCAAGTAAGCTACCAATCCATAATAAGCATCTGTAAGGAAATTAGTATAAAGAAAAAGGGTGCTTATGGCACCAATACCAAACCCGATGTAGGTAACTACAGTGTTTTTAAATGTTTGGTTAAATACAATTCCCATATTCTTAAATGATACTTGCTAAATGCTTAGTAAGCGATTTCCGATGATATTTATCTATGTCAACCGAATTTACATACAAATTATCATTTTTATAAGCTTTATAGAACGAAAGTAATGTTTCTTTTAGTTTTTCTTTCTCCGTATAATCAAAGTACACTCCTGCATTAGTTTCTTCTAGAATACGAGCAACATCCCATTGTTTTGGACCCAGAGCTATAATAGGTCGGGTAGCTGCCATGTACTCAAACAATTTTCCAGGAATAATCCCTCTCGTTTTTTCTGCATCAATCTCTATTAAAAGTAAAACCTGAGTAGCCCTTTGCAATTCTATTGCTTTTTGATGTGCTACATATCCTAAAATCGAAAGATTCTCATCAATATTATAAGCTTCTATGGACTCCAAAACCTCTTTACTTACTGCTCCAGCTAATTGCAATTGAAAATCCTTTTTAAAATCTGAATTTTCCTCTAACAACTCCCCTATTACACTCCATAAAACTTTTGGATTTCTGCCAGACAACAAAGACCCTATATGAGATACCGTAAACTTTTTATCTATCTTACTTTTTTTAATTTCGGGAGTTATAAAACCATTTGTAATAACTTCAATAGGCTTAGAACTAATAGTTTCAAACTCAACTTTAGTAGTATAACTGGTAGTTACAATAAGGTCGGCTGAATTGAGCACCTCATGCTCTAATTTTTTATGTTTTTGTTGCGAATTTTTAGTGAGTTTTAAAGCAGAATGATATCCAATATTTGTCCAAGGATCTCTAAAATCGGCTATCCATTTTAGGTCTAATTGCTTTTTAAGCTTCATTCCTATTAAATGTACACTATGTGGTGGCCCAGTAGTTATAATGGTTGTTATATCCTCTTTTTCTAAATATTTTTTTAAGTAGTTTACCGAGGGTTTTACCCAAAAAACACGTGCATCTGGAATGAAAAAATTTCCACGAATCCAAAGTAAAACCTTTTCTGTAAACGATTGTTTTTTATTAGAAATAATCCCCTTACTAATCTGTTTTGTCTTTTTTCCTGAAAAAATTGAAGCAAACTTATAAGGCTCAAAAATAGGCTGCTTTAGTATTGTTACCTCCTTTGGAACTTCTGCTAAAAAAGAAGCATCTTCCATTGGATAATCCGGATTTTCAGGAATATAAACAACAGGTTCTATACCAAATTCAGGCAAAAATTTTACAAAGTTCAACCAACGTTGCACTCCTGGCCCTCCAGCAGGAGGCCAATAATAACATATGATTAAAACTTTTTTCACACGAATATATTCAATTTAAATACCTCATTAAGGGTTTTATTTCCGAAAGCCTGTCCTGAGTTAACCGAAGGGCTCTACGTCTAAATGGATTAAATTATTTCCTTTGAATACCTCATAGACTTGGCTCGAGGTAGTTTATTAATTGATTTTAGATGATTAAGCTAAAAATTAATCCTTCTATGAGGGTTTCATCAATACAAATTAATTTTCTTTTGATGTGCGATTCTTATACTGATAAAAAACACCTCCTAATAGCAACAAAAACAATAAAACATTACTTGCTAGACTAATAGTACTGCCCGTTTTAACAACCTGAGGATCGAATTCAAATACAATGGTATGATTACCAGCAGGTAGTTCTAACGCTCTCAATGCATAATTTACCCGAAACTCTTCAACAAATTGTCCATCTACAGAAACTCTCCAACCGTGCGGATAATACATTTCAGAAAAAACAGCTATTCCTTTATTAGGGTTTGAACTTTTATAAGTTAACATATTAGGCTGATAATCTGTTAAATCAATAGTAGCAGCACTGTCTACAGTAAAAGTATTTTCTGCTATATTATTAAATTTACTTTTATCAAAAAGAGCTGTAGTTTTAACATCCAAATCAGCAAGCCCTTTCATTTCTGCATCTGCATTTTCTACTGCTTTTAATTGATTTACAAACCACGCAGGACCATTTGCATACGGATTATTTGCTGGATATAACTGTCCCTTATCATTAGGTCTAATTATATACTTTACATTAAGCATGTTTAAAACCGATACATTGTTATTTGCTATTTGATATTCAAACAAATCCTGTAAACGCTTTGGCTTAGCAGCATGATAACCTCCTAACGATTTATGATAGAAAGAAGTACTAGCCCCATTTATACTTTCTTGGGTATTAAAAACTCGATAATAACCTGTGTCTTCTAAAATTTGTTTATCAACTTCTGAAGTTTGAAAGGGCTTGTCTAAAACTCTAGCAGAAACAAAGTCTTCGTTGTTTACATATTGTTTGTCAATCCCTACTAAATCTACTAAAAACAAAAGTCCAAAAGCAAGAATAGCATAATTTAATTTTAATTTCTGTTTGATAAACATCCAAATAACCCCAGCAGAAATAGCTACTAAAACAAGAGTTCTAAAGAGGTCTTTTGTATAGAGAGCCATTCGATCTTGTTTAATACTTCCCATCAATTGATTTAATCCCATCTGGTCAAATTGTTGTCGGTAATAAGCATCATTTGCATGCGAAAAATCGAAAGTACCTTTTAATAAAAATAATAAAACAACCGTTCCTCCTGCAATAACCGACGACCATTTCAAAGCATTCAATTTCTGGGTATTATCTACATTATTACTAAGCAACTCTTTCAAACTAAGAATGGCTAAGACTGGAAAGCACAATTCTAAAAGCACCTGTATAGAAGTTATTGCTCTGAATTTATCATATAAAGGAAAATAATCAATCATAGCATTTGTTAAGATGCTAAAATTATGTCCCCATGAGAGAATAAGAGATAAAATGGAGCCCGCTATAAGCCACCATTTTAAATTTCCTTTCAGCAAGAATAAACTCATCAGAAATAAAAAGAAAACAACAGCTCCTACATAAGCAGGACCCGCTGTACCAGGCTGATCTCCCCAATACATCATATGTGCTGCCTGATTTTTTACAAAATCTTGAGCTTGAGCAGGCGGAACTCCTTGCTTTACTAAATATTCATAACTATTAGAATCTTTTCCTAAATCTTCATCATTTCCCCCACCAAGGAGTCGTGGTACAAACAGATTTAAAGATTCAAAAATACCGTAGCTATAACTTGTTATATATTCTTTATCTAATCCACTTGTATTTACCTTAGGAGAACCATCGGGATTGATAGTTAAATCGCTTTTCCCTCTTGTACTCCACTTTGCATATTCCTGAGTAGCCAAAAGGTTCGTTGCATTGGTTGCAATAGCCAAAACTACAGCAACAACAAGAATGCCAACAGTTTTAAAGAAATGAGGAAGTTCTTTCTTTTTAAAGGCATCTATTAAATATACAATTCCAAAAACCAATACTAATAACATTAAATAATATGTCATTTGGAAGTGGTTGGCGTTTATTTCTAAAGCCATTGCAAATGCGGTTACTAAAAAACCTGCTATATATCGTTTTTTAAATGCCAATAATATTCCTGCTAAAACAAATGGAAAATAACCAATAGCATGTGCTTTTGCATTATGACCAACCCCGAGAATTATAATTAAGTAAGTAGAAAATCCAAAAGCCAAGGCTCCAATACCTGCCAATTTCCAATCTACTTTTAACACCAACAGAAGTATGTAAAAACCAATAAAATAAAGGAATAAATAATCTGCAGGACGAGGTAAAAAATGAATCGTTTTATCTAATTTTTTTATATAATTATGAGGATAATTAGCTCCTAATTGATACGTTGGCATTCCTCCAAAAGCACTATTTGTCCAATAAGACTCCTCCCCTGTTTTGTCTTTAAAATCGTTGCGTTCTTTAGACATTCCGATATACTGAACAATATCACTCTGGAAAATTTTCTTTCCTTGCAATACAGGAGAAAAATAAATTAAGGAGGTAAGTATAAAAACTAAAAATACCACAAAATGTGGTAGTATTTTTTTTAATTGGTTAGTCATTAAAATTAAATTTAGTTAGTCAATTTCTTCATATTCGATGTATTCTCCAACTTTTTCTGAAGAATTTTTATCAGAATTAGTAGGTTTTTTATCTATTACTGTTTCTCCTTCTTTGTAATTTGTTTCTTGACGACGTTGATTTTGCTGTTGTCCAAATTGCTGACTAAACTTCTTCTCCATCTTTTTAGATGCGTATTTTATTAGATAAGGTCCAAATAAACGTGAAAGTATTTTGAACCCGTACCAAACAAGAAGTATAATTAAAATTGTTCTTAATAATTGCATTGAATTTCACTTTGAAAATACTTTCAAAAATACAATACATTGAGCGTAAAACAGGATATAAATCCTTAAAAAAATAATAAAATCAGTAAAAAAACAGTTCTATTAAATGATGGATGTAAAATCCTTGAGGAAAAAGATATAATTTTCACGATATTTACATCCCATTTTTACCTTAAAAAATTTATTTTCGTTATAAGTAATACTCTTTTAAAAACATTAATGTCCGAGTAAAAATACAAGACCGCTTCGCTATAAGAAAAAAGAACAAAGACTAAATCTTAACTATCATAAAATATGCAGTTTAAAGAAACAACATTATTGAAAATCCTCTTTTTATTCATTTTTATTAATAGCAGGGGGTCTATTTTGAGGATATCATTTAAACCTTAATATAAGTGGAAGCCGATAAATTCCATTAATTTTTATCGGACAACAATATTTTAAAAACAGAGAACAAACCAAATTTTGATATGAACAAACTTTGCCTTTTTATTGCTATTTTATTTTTATCAGCCCAACAAATTCAAGCTCAATATACAGAAGTAATTAATTCCAATCGCCCAGGAGCCTCCTATAGTGCCTTTGCTGTTGGTAAAAATGTTATTCAGGGTGAAGGTGGCTTATATTATGAAAGACAAGAACATACACTATTGGAAACAGAAGCCAACAGATATGGTATGGATTACGCTATTCGCTATGGCTTTTTGTTTGAACAATTGGAAGTTATATTGGATGGAACTTTTATGAAAGAAAATTTAACCGATTTCTCTACTTCTCCGTCTGTTGATTATACGCGTAGCAATTTTACTAAAAACACTCTTGGATTTAAATATTTAGTATACGACCCCTATAAAGATGCAGAAAAAAATAAACCAAATTTATATAGCTGGAAAGCAAATCACCATGTACAATGGAGAGATTTAATCCCTGCGGTTGCAGTTTATGCTGGTGCAAATTTTAATTTTGGAGATAATCCATTCTATCCAGAAGATCCGCAAATTAGTCCTAAAGTAATGATAGCTACCCAAAACCATTTTACAGCAAATTGGGTATTGGTTATGAATTTTATTTATGACAAATTTACTTCAGACGATCCTTTGTTTAATTATATAATCACCTTAACCCATGCCCTTCCAGACCATAGATATTCTATCTTTGTGGAGCACCAAGGATATAAAAGTGATGCCTATGGGGATGGAATTTTTAGAGGAGGTACTGCTAGACTATTCAGTAAAAACTTACAAGTAGATGCCTCTTTAGGAATTAATATAAAAGACACTCCATCTCGATTTTTTGGTTCTATAGGTGTATCATACCGAATTGATAACCATAGTGATAAACCAAAACAAATAGATAATCTTTCGGACGAAGACAAAGAATTTATCAAAGAAGCTAAGAAAAAACGTAAAAAGAATAATCCTTTCGAGGAAATTGACACTAATGAGTAATTTATGATTGAAGTAAAAGAAGTTACTACTAAAAAGGAATTAGAACAGTTTGTAAAATTTCCTTTTTCACTTTATAAAAAATCTAAAAATTGGGTTCCTCCAATTATAAAAGAAGAGCTTAATAATTTTGATAAAGATCAAAATCCTGCATTCAAAGATGCGAGAGCTTGGTTTTTATTAGCTTATAAAAACAATAAAATTGTTGGTCGTGTTTGTGCCATTATTAATTGGAATGAAGTAAACAATTTAGGAAAAAATAAATTGCGTTTCGGATGGTTTGATGCTATTGAAGATCCAGAAGTTACAGAAGCCTTATTCAATAGGGTTTTTGCTATTGGAAAGGAAAATAATTTAGAATATTGTGAGGGTCCAGCAGGGTTTTCTAATATGGACAAAGCAGGAATGCTTATTGAAGGCTTTGATAGAATTGGGAGTATGACTACCAATTATAACTATGCTTATTATCCTGAATTGATGGAAAAAGTAGGTTTTTCTAAAGAAGTTGATTGGAAAGAGTATGAGATTATTACTCCTGATAAGATTTATGAAAAACTAGCTAAGTTTTCAAATTTAATCATGCAAAAATACAATTTGAAACTTATTGATATTCCCACTACCAAATCTTTACTGCCTCATGCGGAAGCTATTTTTGACTTAATGAATAGATCTCACAAAGATTTAGAGTCTTTTGTTCCTATAAAACCATATCAAATTGAACATTATAAAAACAAGTATCTCAAGTTTTTAGATCCAGATTATGTAAACCTAATTGCCGATGAAAATAATAATTTAGTCGCTTTTTCTGTTATTATGCCCTCTTTTTCTAAAGCTTTACAAAAAGCAAATGGTAAGCTTTTCCCTTTTGGATTTTATCATCTTTTAAAAGCTCAAAAAAAGAACGACAAAGCCACCATGCTTTTAATTGGTGTTGCTCCAGAATATATGAGAAAAGGGTTAACAGCTATAATTTTCCATAAAGTAAATGAGGTTTTTGTAAATAAAGGGATTAAAATTGTAGAAACAAATCCTGAATTAGAAACAAATAATCAAGTACAAGCGCTTTGGAAAGATTACAATCCGCAACTTATAAAGAAATGGCGTACGTATAAAAAAATATTGTAGCAATTTTATTGGTCATTGTTATTGCCTTGATAATAATTAAAAAAATCAACTACCTCGGGGCAAGCCCGCGAGGTAGTTAAAGGAAACAAATTTAACTCATTTCGACGCAGAGTACTTCGGCAAACTCAGTACAGGCTCTGGGGAATTAGACCCTCTATGAGGGATTAAGGCAATAACAATGACTCTTTTATAGAAATCAATTCTAAAAACCTGTTTTTAAGCTCCTAGAGCCTTATATACGCTGGGTTCTCTAATTACTTTCCCGTTTTCAGTCTCTAAAAACTTATCTAAAAAGTAAATAGATTTAGGATGTTCAAATTTCTCTAAATCCCCCACTTTCTTTATTTCTGTTTCCAATTTAGAATCTTCTTTCCCTTCTACAACCATTATTAATTTTTCTCCTAGTTCGGCATCTTCAATTCCGTATACAAAAAACCGTTGTTGAATTATGGGAGCAAGTTTCTTTTCAATCTGTTCAGGAATAAGTTTTACCCCACCAGAGTTTATAATATTATCGTAGCGTCCTTTCCAATCAAATTCATCTGCGCTAATTAACGCTACAATATCATTGGTTACAATAGTTTCTTCAGCAATATAAGGAGCATCAATTACCAAACAATTACGCTTATCTAAGGTAACCTTCACATTTGGAAGTACTTTAAAATGTGCGTTCTCCATAGCTTCAGCAGACCTAAAATTATTAATTTGCTTGGCTGCTATATGCGTAACAGTCTCTGTCATTCCATAGGTCTCATACACCAAAGTGTCTTTATTCTGAACGCTTTCAATAAGTTCCTTTTTTACAGCTGCACCACCAACAATAAGTTGTTTTATATTGTTTAATTTGTCAAGAGAATTATACACCTGTAAAGGAATCATTGCAGAAAAATCATATTCCTTCTCAATTAACGGATGTAATGTTGGCGCTACGAGGTCTATTTCTAAACCGAGAATCATAGCTCTAACAAGCATCATCTTTCCGGCAATATATTCCGCAGGTAGACAATGCAAAGCTGAATCTCCTACAGAGATATTAAAAAAATCTCCAGAAGCTATGGCAGAATTCACCATAAACTGTTTTTGAATTCTGATATGTTTTGGCGTCCCCGTAGAACCAGAAGTACGAACGTATAAATGGTCTTTATTGTTGAGCCAGTCCATTAAAAAATCGCCTATAGATTGCTCATAAGGCTCTCCTTCTTTTACAAAGCTATAAGCTACTTCCTTTAGATCTTCCCGGTCAAAATAAGTTCCGTTAAGTTTAAATCTTAAATGTACTTTATCAAAAGAAGGTGTATTTTCCATTGCTGATGTTATTAATCATTATTCAGCAATAAAATTAAAACGGTTTTAGTTGATAAAAAAGTTTAAAGCGGATTTGTTTCGGATATTTTTTCAACAACCATAGGTGCTGTAATTTTTCCTGTTAATTTTTCTTTCCAATCCGACCATTTATAAACTTTAGAAAATATAAAAAGTAAAGTTGGGAACACCACTAAAACAGGTATATAAATATCCCATCCTAATTCTGGATTAGAAACATCCTTGTATATAGAATGTGTTCTAAACGCTGTCCAATCTGCAGTAACCAGCAAAGCAGTAATTAGATTATTTGCTGCATGAAATCCGAGACTTAGCTCCATTCCATCGTCCATTAAAGTTAAAATTCCTAAAAACAATCCTGTTCCAATATAATATACCATAATCTCATATCCTAATTTAGCTACTTCAGGATTAAAGGCATGCAAACCACCAAAAATAAAAGAAGTTAATAAAAGTGGTGCCCATTTATTTAAAAACAAAGCTCCAAAACCTTGCATCAAATACCCTCTAAAAATATATTCCTCCAAACTGGTTTGAATTGGAATCATAATAATTCCTATCAAAAATAAAATTACAAATGGAACTAGTTTAAAATTGTACTCATAATTTTCTGGAGCTAATTGAATGTCTATTATTACCAAAACAGCTGTAATTCCTGCCCATAATAAAAAAGAAAATTTTACGCGCTTCCAATCTATCTTTTTTCTTGCTGTAGTTAAAGATATGATTGACTGCTCATGAAACTTTTTAACCCATAAAAATAACAAGGGAAGACAAACAGCAAATGGGAGCATTAATAAAAACAAATTTAAATTGGGTTCTAAAACACTTAATAACTTATAACCGTCTCCAGATTCTAATACGCTAACCCCTTCTTTGTAAAGTACCGCTAATACAAATGGAATTTGCATAATCTGACTAACAAAAATTATAACTATAGAGCCTAATAAATACCTCCAAAATTCGTGTTTATATTTAAATACTTGTTCTATATACTTCATCCGTTACTATTTATTATTTTTCAATGGACAACTGTAATGCCCTTAACTATTATATCGGTTGGTTTCTAAATTTATTAATGAGCATTTAAAAATCAAATAGATTTTAAAAGACTCATATCCCAGTTCTTATTTATGTTATAATGTAAAGCCCCATTCTTTACTTCCAAGGCGCTCTCAATATTATTGGTATATAAACTTCCAGTACCCAAACCTTGAGGCATTTTATTTTGTAATGTTGCTGTCCATTGTGCTATGGCATTTAAACCGATATTACTCTCTAAAGCGCTTGTAACCCACCAACCAATATTTAACTCCTGGCATAGCGAAATCCATTCTTGAGAACCTTTAAACCCTCCAACCAAACTTGGCTTTAAAATAATGTATTGTGGCTGTACTGTTTGTAGTAATTCTCTCTTTTTTGTTACAGAAAATACCCCTATTAATTCTTCATCCAAAGCAATTGGCAATTCTGTATGCTTACAAAGCTTAGCCATTTCATGCCAATTCCCTTGTTTTATAGGCTGTTCTATGGAATGCAAGTCTAAAGATGCTAATCTTTCTAGTTTATTTTTAGCTTCATGAGTAGAAAACGCACCATTGGCATCTACTCGTAATTCTATTTCTTTTGCTGAAAAGTTTCTTCGGATAGCTTTTAAAAGCTCAAATTCTGCATCAAAATCTATGGCTCCAATTTTCATTTTAATGCAATCAAAGCCTGCTTCTATTTTATCTTTAATCTGCTCTTTCATGAAGGCCTCTTCTCCCATCCAAATTAATCCATTTATAGGGATTGAAGCTTTTCCTTTAGAAAAATCCGAAGGAAATAATTCAAAAGAATTTTTACTTTCAAAAGATAAAAATGCTTGTTCCACTCCAAATTGAATTGAAGGAAACTCTATAAGCAACTCCCAGAGTTTGTCTTTTCCTAAATGGATATGCTCGCAAACCCATTTCAGCTTCTCTTCATAATCTGATCGATCATCAATACTTAATGAGCGAAGAATTCCACATTCTCCAATACCAAACTTAGTACCATCTTCTATAATTATAAACCAAGTTTCTTTGGTTGTAAGCACGCCTCTTGAAGTTCTACTAGGACGTTTAAATTCTAAAATATACTTTTTGTAAGATACTTTCATTTATAACTCTATACTTTCACCTATTTCAAGAAGCATCAAGTCTTTTCCTGCATTATAAAATTGCTTTTTTGCATTCTCATGGTCTATTTCAATATAACCAAAAGTATCAAAATGGTAGCCTAAAACCTTATCACATTCTACAAAGTTTGATGCATAGATAGCCTCTTCTATTCCCATTGTAAAGTTATCTCCAATTGGTAAAATTGCTAAATCTAATTTTGTAAAAAGCGGAATAAGTTTCATATCCATAGTAAGTCCAGTATCTCCAGCTATATAGATATTTTTATGTTCTCCTTCAATAACAAACCCTCCTGGCTGCCCACCATAAGAACCATCTGCAAACGAAGAAGAGTGTGTTGCATTTACATACTTTACTAGACCAAACTCAAAATCCCAGCTTCCGCCGTGGTTCATAGGATGTGTTTCTATATCCATTTTAGCAAAATGTCCAGCTATTTCTGCATTTGAAATTACAATTGCACCTGTACGTTTAGCTATTCTTTCCACATCTAATGTATGGTCTTGATGCGCATGAGTTACTAAAATATAATCGGCTTTTATGGCTTCTATATCAATATGCGAAGCTTTTTCGTTTCCAGAAATGAATGGGTCTACTAATACATGTACATCTTCTACTTGAATCCCCAAAGCGGCATGCCCGTAAAATGTAATTTTCATAATTCTAAATTTTAAAAGTTCTCAAAAAAGTAATTAAGAAATTATAACTCTTTTTCAGCTTCTAAAATTAAAGAAAATTAATTGAAATTAAACCAAAAACGAACACCTACACCTTCGGTATCTATATTTAAAGAAGAACGAAGTTGATTGGTTAATCTACTTATAAGGTTCATCCCCATTGAACCAGACGCTTTTACATCAAAATTTTCTGGAAGTCCCATTCCATCATCTTTATATTCAAAATGAATTTGAGAGTTCTCTTTTAAAAGATTGATATAAATATTTCCATTTTTATCATTTTGAAAAGCGTATTTAAAAGAATTCGATATTAATTCATTTAAAATCAGTCCAATAGGAATTGCTCTATCCACATCCAATTCGGTTTGTACCGCATTGATATGAAGATTAATTTTATAACCATTCTTTTTGTAAACCGATTGTATACTGGCAGCAAGAGATTCTATATACTCTTGCATTTTAATAACCGAAAGATCCTCGTTTTGATATAATTTCTGATGAATAAGAGCCATTGCTTTTACGCGACTCTTACCTTCTTCCAAGGCATTTATAGCGGCTTTACTTTTAGTGTTTTTGGTTTGAATACTCAACAAACTAGAAACCACTTGAAGGTTGTTTTTAACACGATGATGAATTTCTTTAAGCAGGGAATCCTTTTCTATTAAAGAGTTTTCTATAATTTTCTTTTGATTCTCTATGAGTCGCTTATTTTTAATACTTCTAGCGTACGCTATTATAAGTCCTAATACAGATATAAAACATAATATAAGTGCAGACACACTTAAATAAATTGTTTTCTCCCTTTCTAAAATTTCAGTTTTATTTTTTTCTAAATTAAGACGTTGCTTCTCTATAGTTTCCTTTTGGTTATTCAAATCAAACTGAACTAACAAACTCAAAAGTTGCTTTTTTCTACTGCTATAATCCAGAGAATCTTTTAGTTTAACATACTCTTTAAAAAATAAAGAAGCAGAGTCTGGGTTGCTATCTTTTAAATAAAAATTAGCACGTAATCTATTGTAGTTTACAATATTAGATTTTACTATTTTCTGATCTAAAACAATACTATCCAGATACTTATGAGCAATTTCTAAATTACCTATTTCTAAATAACACTCCGCTAAGGCTTCCCATAAATTTACAATTGTTTTGGAGTACTTTCCTTTATCATGAATTTTACTTGAAGAAATTCCAGCTTCCAAATACGGAATAGCTTCTTCAAATTTATTCTGAAACATTTTACATTTCCCTAAATTACTGTCTATTTTTCCTTTTAAATAAATAGCTTCATTAAATTCTTTTACAGATAAATTTCTATTAACAATTAAGAATTTATTAATCCGATCTCTAGCGGTTTGGATGTTTTTATATGCGGTATAAATAGATCCATCTTTTAACAAATAAGACCCTAAAACATTGTAATATTCTGCCTCATATAATTTGTTGCCAGAACTTTCAAGCTTACTTTGATTTGCTATAATATATTCCATCATAGCCTGCCTGTATAAACCTAATTCTGCATAAACATCATACAATACAATATTCTCCCCTAAACCTTTTAAGGCTCGTCTAGTTTCTAGTTGTTTATCATAAATTTGAAGTTCTCTATAAACTACATCGAGGGTTTTTAGGATTTCTACTTTTATGTGTTTATCAAGCTTTTTTTCTTCGGTATATAGCAATTCTCCTATCAACGCACTTCTGTCGTAATTACCAATATCGTAATACAATTTCATCAGCATTGTTTTATACTTAAAAACTGCGGTAGAATCGCTATTTTTTTCTGCTACATCAATAGCCTCATTTACAGAATCTATCCACTTATAAGCAGAACTTTCTCTATAATGATCCGTTTCTTTAAAAAAATAATCAAAGCGTTCTTGGACAGAATTTATTTTGATGAAATTGTTTAGAGGGTCCTCTTGAGACGTGCTATTGTTTTGCCCAAAAGAAAATAATCCCGACAAAAGCAGTAGCAATAGAAGTGAAAAAACGCTATTTTTAAATTTAAGCCCCAACTTTTTATTGATTTTTTTTCCTATAAACTATAAAAAAGCCTAAACATTATATTTAGGCTTTTAATAATGATATATAATAATAACTCACCAAACAATATTACTATATAATTAACATCTTAACAGCGGGATAAACTTACTATTTATTATACTTAAAAATAAATATTTGTTGTATAAGAATGGTTTTATGTGGTAAAATGATGATGTAGTAAAAAGTGGCTGTATTTTCGAATTAACACAGAACCGGATTTATATTTTCTTATTTTAAAGCATAATTTAAAGATTGAAGGAGTCGTGTACTTTACGATTGCAAGACATGCCCGATAAAACAGCAATGTATTGGTAAGAGTCATGAAAAGCGGATCAATATTACCGCTTACCGCAAAGAATATGAACGCAATTTATGGGACCTAGAAAAGTCAATACCATTGGCATTAAACAAGCCAATAAGTGTATGCAGCTCTCTGCCATTGCCTACAACCTTAAAAAGTATTTAAAGTTCATCCAAAAACATGCTAAAAGTGGAGTGGGAAGCTTAAAAGGCTCATCTTCTTTTTTAAAAGCCCTTCAAAAACATCTTTTATGCTGTTTTAAGTTCCCTAATTTTAACGTACAACTTAATTAGATCGTAAAATAAAAGCTCTTAAAAGGGCTTAAAACTATCTTTTTTTATAGAATTAATGGCTTGTGCAATGGTTACTGGTGTTGTGCGTTCGTTTTTTTATCAAGCATTCTTTTTAATTTATTCGCAAAATCGATTTTGTCTTATTAGCGTTATTACCCAATTCATTCCAAAGAGCCAGGAAAAGAAAATTATTCCAATCCAATAACTCTGAGATATTAATCCGAAAAACAAAGCCATTACAGAAGTAATATAAAACGTTCTGACTACAGAAAAAGAGTATTCAATTTTTTTCAGATTACTATCTAATTTTAAATATCCTTTATCTACAGGAGCCATTAAATGCCATCTTCCTTGTCCGTTAAAAAAGGAATTTTCAAATTCAATTTTCAAATCAGAACGATGGATTTTGTCAATTCTCAATCGAATCAACTCTTTTTCAATTTTGTCAAAGATTTGTCTACTATCAGATTTTGAATTTAGTATTCGTTTATATTTTATATTCAGAAGAAACAATTTTCTTTTTTCGCTTTTATCGCATTTTCCGTGAATGAATGGTTTACATTGTGGGCAACGGTTACTGGTGTTGGCAAACGTTATTTTAACTCTAATGTTTGTAAAATTTCATTTAAATATCCGAGATTATTTCTTTTTTCCATAAGTGTATAAATTTCCTTTTTGTTAAGATCATATCCTCCTGGATTAATCAATTTGGATTGATATAATAATAAATAAATCTTTTCTTTAACGAAAAAATAATATTTTGCAGTAAATTCGTAGCCTTTGAGTTCAGTTTTATTATAATCTTTGAATGATTTTATTAAACTTAGAGAAAAAAATACATCGATATTGTTAATCTTAGTTATTCCGTCTATATCATTTTCTTTAACAAAATCTTCACTTACCATAAAGAATTGTTCTAAACTTGATATATCTGAAATGTCTTTTATATTCTGATCCTTTGGATTAATTCCAGACTCAATTAGTGTTATTTCTTGTGCTATTTCGATCTTATCAACACTTTCAAATTTCACAATTTTTATTTTATTACTTTCATTATCAGATATTTTGAAGTTTTTATCAATTTGGAATTTAAAAATTTCATTATCAATTTCGATAGATTGTGAAAATAGGACGTGTGAAATTGTAAATAGAGAGATAAGAAATAAAAGATTTTTTTTATTCATTTTTTTTAGTTTTAATGTTTGCAAACAACAGAGTAAACTTACTCTTATAATCCAAAAAAGTAAATATTTACTATGTTAAAATAATATTTTGTAGTATAAATAACATTGTTATAAAAAAAAGAGTTTTAAGTAGCTACTTAAAACTCTTTATAATAATCATGAAAAATTCTCTTGGTAACAAACCAATATTTTTATTATCAACAGTACTAACTTATAAGTTAAAATTAGAAACACCCAAATTTTGTTGTGTAAACAAACCTAAGTGTTGTATAAGCTAAATTATATTGTTTATGGAGAAACTAATACTAAAAAAAAGAGTCCTAAAACGATTTAGAACTCTTTTAAAATACTATCATTAATTGGTTGTTATAACAATAGATATTACATAGTCTTGGGGGATATTAATTTAAATTAATATTTGGGGCTCATCAATCTAAATTAATTACAATCCAAATATATACCTCTAATTAAACTCCCACAAATTAATGTTGTAAATACCTCTTTTTATATTGCTAAACCTCTTTTTTATGTTGTAAGAATATGTTTACGAATTCATGTTAGAAAGAATAAACTCTCTAAATTCTTTAGAGATAGGAATATTTTTTCCATTTATTAAAATGTCTTTTGTATTAATAGCTTCAATCTGATCAATGTTAACTATATAAGATTTATGAGCTCTATAAAACTGTTTTGAAGGTAATTTCTCTAAATAATCTTTTAAAGCAGATCTTACTAAAAATGTTTTATCTTCAGTATAAACCTCTAAATACACATTATCCGCTTTTACATACTGAATCTCATCAAAAGGGATTCTGTAATAATGTTGGTTCTTTTTTACAAAAATAGAATTACGCAACACCGAATTAGAAACAAGCTTTCCATCTGCTTCTTCAGTGGTTTCTTTTGCTAAAGACACCGTGTCATTATTAAAGTTTGAAAGGGCTATTTCTATAGAAGTAAATAGATCTTGCTGTTCAAATGGTTTTACAAGATACCCATTAGGCTTTACACTTTTAGCATTTTCTACAGTTGCTTTGTCGGAGTTAGAGGTTACAAAAATAAAAGGAATGTTATAATTTTCTCGAATGTGTCTTCCTAAATCTATTCCTGTTTTTTTTGATGCTAAGACAATATCTACTAAAGCTAAATCGATATCTAAAGTAGCTAGCGCATTTGCTGCTCCTTCGTAATCCACAACATTCGCTACTATATTATAGCCAATATCTTCAAGCATGGATTGCATATCGTCCGCAATAATAACATTATCCTCAACGATAAGAATTTTAATAAGTTGGTCCAAAATTTTTTGCTGTTAAAAATCAGTTTAAAACTACAAAAAAATATTATAACTAAGCAAAAACAATATAGCAAATAGGAAAGTACTCAAGGCTAGTTTCTTTAATTCTGGATCTAATGTTACAGAGGCTTTATTAAGAAAAACACGTTTTAAGTGTAAACTAATTGGTATATAGGATATTAAAAAAAGTAAATTAATAGGCGATGTATAATTTAATCCTACATATAATAGTCCGGTAATCATTGCGGTAATTAGCAGTACAAAATGATATTTTTTCGCTCTTTCTAAGCCTATTTTTACTACAAGAGTATTTTTATTGGATTTTTTATCACTGTTAATATCTCTCATATTATTGAGATTAAGCACCCCAACACTTAAAAATCCTATACTAATAGCAGGTAATAATACTTCAAAATGTAACTCTTTAGTATATAAAAAATAAGATCCTAAAACGCTTACCAATCCAAAAAAGATAAAAACAAAAACATCTCCCAAACCATTATAACCATAAGCAGACTTTCCAACAGTATATTTTATTGCTGCTATAACCGCAGCTATTCCGAGGAAAAAGAAGAAAAAGGAATAAGAAAGATTATCTCCTCTAAAAGATAAATATATAAGGGTTATTGCAGAAAACAAAGTAAGTATTGTGGTTACAATCATAGCTCGTAACATTTCTTTATCAGAAATAATACCACTCTGAATTGCCCTCATCGGCCCTACTCTTTCTAAATTATCGGTACCTTTTACACCGTCTCCATAGTCGTTTGCAAAGTTTGATAATACTTGCAAGCCAACAGTTGTTATTAAAGCAAAAATTAAAATAGTATAATTAAAAAATCCTTCTGAGAAAGCAATTGCAGAACCAACAATAATTCCAGAAAGAGATAAAGGCAACGTACGTAATCGGGCTGCCGATAGTAGAGTTTTAGCTTTTGTCATGTATATTTTTATAAGGCTTCTTCTATTTTTAAGCGCTTGCCATTTTGATAAGAAGCTACAAATGCATCCTGAAATCCAAGTGCTATTAATTCCTTTCTAAATATTTTTGCATCTTCTAAAGAAGTAAAATTACCTAAAGAATACTTGTTAAAATCTTTGTCTTTATACTGACTAATATTTCTTAATTCCTTAGAATATAAAGAGAGGTCTTTGTTTTCTAATGCAGCTACTTGAACAGCATAAATTACTTCAGAGTTTAAATCTCGGTAATCTAAAGTATCTAATGCTGAAGGTGAAGGAAGATTATTCAAAGTAGTTTCTAAAGATGAAATTTGCTGCTGATACTCGCTTAATTCGCTTTCATTGATTAATAACTTATTTTCTGATTGAAGAAATTCATCACTAACATATAAAGAAGGTTTCGCTATATACAAAACTACACCAAATAATAGAAGTAATCCGAGTGATATTGAACTCCACTTAAACATATTTTTGGCACGATAAAGTCTCTCCTTCTCTGCTCTATTTTTGCGTAACTCCTCTAAAAGTCGCGCTTCTGTTATTTCTTTAGACTCGATTGTCTTATGCAAGTTAACTAAATGATTTTCGTCTATGTAAGGCATATTCGATTGTTTGTTTTTAATTAAACATTTATGCTCTTGCTAAGGAATCCATTTTATATCTTTAAAATTAGGTTTTCTCTTTTCTAAAAACGCATTTCTACCTTCTTTGGCTTCTTCCGTCATATAAGCCAATCTAGTAGCTTCCCCTGCAAAAACTTGTTGTCCAACCATTCCATCGTCTGTTAAATTCATTGCAAATTTCAACATTTTAATAGAAGTTGGCGATTTTTCTAATATTTCTTGCGCCCATTGATAGGCGGTCGCTTCTAATTCTTCGTGTGGAATAACTGCATTTACCATTCCCATTTCAAAAGCTTCTTGGGCTGAATAATTTCTTCCTAAGAAAAATATCTCTCTCGCTTTTTTCTGTCCCACCATTTTAGCTAAATACGCAGATCCGTATCCGCCATCAAAGCTGGTAACATCGGCATCTGTTTGCTTAAAAATAGCGTGTTCTTTACTTGCTAGTGTCATATCACAAACAACATGCAAACTATGTCCGCCACCAACAGCCCATCCTGGAACAACTGCTATTACCACTTTAGGCATAAAACGAATTAATCGTTGTACTTCTAAAATATTAAGTCGGTGCATTCCATCTTCTCCCACATATCCTTGCTCTCCTCTAGCCTTTTGGTCGCCACCGCTACAGAAAGAATACACTCCATCTTTTGTTGAGGGTCCTTCAGCAGAAAGTAAGACTACACCTATACTTGTATCTTCTTGTGCATCATAAAATGCTTGATACAACTCACTTGTTGTTTTTGGTCGGAATGCATTTCTAACATTCGGACGGTTAAAAGCAATACGTGCAACACCATTTGCTTTTTTATAAGTTATATCTTCAAATTCCTTGGCAGTTTTCCACTGTGGTGAACTCATTCTAATTTTATTTTTTTCAAAAGTAAAAGATATACTTTTTAATATTAAATTATTTTAAAGGTTTTTTATAGCTCCCATAGGCTATTTTTAAATCTAAAATCGGTTAAATAAGTTCTAAACCACTGAACTAACTTAACAGAATTTATGAAAAAACAAAATTATGCAAAGGTTATTATACTTTATCCATCAATTGTTTATAACTCAAAACCGTTGCAAATTCATCATTTAAATTAGCAAGGGTTGTTAAATGGATGATCTCTGCATCATATTTCTCTCCATTTATTCCCACCCTATCAAAGGCTGCTGTAGCGTCAGAAATTAGATAAGTTTCAAATCCGAAATTTCCTGCCATTCGAGTAGTAGTAGAAACACAGTGGTTGGTAGTAATTCCAACAATAACCAAAGTATTTACACCCAAAACTTCCAATTCTTTTTTTAAATTAGTTCCTATAAAGGCGCTATTTACGTTTTTTGTTATTACAGGTTCTCCTGTTAACGGCGTAACATTTTTATTAAACTGAAATCCTTCATTGTTTACATTTAATTTAGATTCTGGATTTGTAGAACTGTGTCTAATGTGAAAAATTGGCAACTCTAACTCCCGCCATTTACTTAAAATTTTACCACAAATAAGCTCAGCATCTTTATTATTTCTATTTCCTCCCCAATATTCGTCGTCTAAAAAAGCATTTTGAACATCTATTAAAATTAATGCTGGTTTTTTATCTCTTAATTTCATTTAAAACTTAACTACGTTAATAAGAATTGATTTTTTATTTAAGATGAAAGGAAACTAAATAAGCTTAATTCCGTCTTCCTGAATAAGAATGCGTTTATCTTTGTATAAAGAACCAATTGCCTTTTTGAAGCTTTTTTTACTCATTCCTAGTATTGCTTTTACATCCTCAGGATCACTTTTATCATGAAGCCCTAAAAAGCCATTATTTTTACTTAAAGCATCCAACACTTTTTGAGAAGAAGGCTCTATATTTTTATAACCAATAGGCTGTAAACTAACATCTATTTTATTATCTGGTCTTATTTTCTTTATATATCCTTTGAGGTTTTGACCCAGTTTTAAATCGTTATATATTTCATCATTATAAACTAAACCTTTATGCTTTTCGTTGATAATAACCTCTACCCCTAACTCGGTAAAACGGGAAACTATGAGCGCTACTTCTTCATAAAGCTCAACCGATAATTCTTCATTATTAATATATTGATTGGTTTTACTAGATGCTACCATCCTATTAGATTCATCATCTAAAAAAGCATACACCAAATATCGTTTTCCTTCTTCCATTGGGCGCGCTTGTTCTTTATAAGGAACAAATAAATGTTTCTCTAACCCCCAGTCTAAAAAAGCACCAATTTTATTTACTTCTATAGCTTTTAGCAACGCAAATTTATTACGGGTTATTTTAGGAATTAGGGTAGTTGCAATAGGTCTTTCTTCATGGTCTAAATAACAAAATACAGCTAGCGTGTCGCCAATTTCATATTCCTGAGGCACATATTTATTGGGTAATAAAATATCGTTCCCTTCTTCATCCCCCAAAAAAAGTCCAACAGATGTTTCTCTTAATATTTCTAGTGTATTGTATTCGCCTATTTGTATCATCTAACTTTAAAATTTCTATAACTTCTGCAAAGGAAGTTATTTAATTTGAACAATTTAAATATTATACCAGTTATTGATTGAATTTACCGTAAAATAAAATGATGATTTTTTTATTTATATAAATCAGAAAATAAAGCCTAGCCTTGGCTACGGACTCTTTTTATCTTGAAATAAAAGGAAAAGCACATTTTATTTCAGTAAATTGAATTGGAAAATGGTATTAGCATAAAATATACTGTACCTTTCAAAAAAGAACACATAAAAAAAGGCATCAAAAATGATACCTTTTGTATATAAAATTTATTTATAATCTAATATGCTGATTCTTTTTTGAAGTGCTTAACCAATAAATAATAAACTACTGCTCTGTATTTATTACGATTAGATCTTCCGTATTTTTCTATCACGGAATCAATAGCACCATCTAAATCTTCCGAAGCAGAAAGACCAAGTTTCTTAATTAAAAAATTGTTTTTAATAGTTTCTAGTTCCTTTTGATCGGTTCCCGATACCATTGAAGCATCTGCATTATACACTGAAGGACCTAAACCGATAACTACTTTTGTAAGTAAATCTTTATCTGCTGTTACCCCACATTTATCTTTTAGATCTGCTTCGTATTTTTCAATTAATTCGTCTCTTTTACTCATGATTATTTTTTTAAATTAAATAAGTTGTCTTAAAATTATTAATTTTTATTCAAAAAACTAAAATAATTGAGTAAAATTTCATCATTAATTTTTCTTGGCGTAAATACTTCTAGTAATGATGGATTAGCGCTACTTTTATAAAATTCTTGTAATGCTTCTACTAATGTTTCTTCTGAATCTACCGACTGATAATTAATTCCATACGTACTACAAATCCCTCTTGCGTTAAGCTGGTGTGTAGTCTCAAAATAGTCATCAAAATTCTTAGAATCTTTGTCTCCAGGAAGGATTCTAAAGATGCCTCCTCCTCCATTATTTATAACAATTATTCTAAACTTACTATTGATATAATTATTCCAAAGCGCATTAGAATCGTAAAAAAAGCTCAAATCTCCTGTAATAAAAACTACTGGGTTTTCTGAAACTACAGAAGCCCCAACAGCAGTGCTCGTACTTCCATCAATACCACTGGTACCTCTATTGCAGAAAACCTTTAAAGATTCGTTTAGCTGAAATAATTGTGCATACCTAATTGTAGAACTATTACTTAATTGCAATTGATAATTTTCTGGAATAGTTTTTAAAATCCGCTCGTAAGCCTTAAAATCTGAAAACGGAATCTGAACCACATATTCTTTGTGCAACTTGCTTCTATTGGCTTTAACCGACAACCAATAAGGCTGAAAATCGCTTTTCTGTATTTTTATTCCTTCAGAAAAAACTTTCAAAAATTTGTTTGGAGTAGTTTTAAAATGTTGATTTAAACAGTAAAAAGTATCGTATGCCTTTTTGGAATCTATATGCCAATGATGCTTTGGTTGATACTTTCTTAAAAATGCTTTTATTTTTTTTGAGATTACCATCCCTCCAAAAGTTAACAATACATCGGGTTGTAACTTCTTAAAATAACTATCTGCATCTTCTAATTTCTCAATCGGTGCAATAATTTTATCGATATTCGAAAAGAAATTTGAATGATTTAAATTCGAAGTTGTCTCTGTAAAAACCACCACAGATTCATCCGTAGCTAATAATTCTAATATCTCTGTATCTAAGGTGTTTGGAGGGTTCACTCCTACTAAAATCATTTTACGGGCTGCGCCATTCCAAATATCTACAAAAGCTTGTAAGGTTTCTTTAGAATACGATTTTTCTGTATTCTGAAATGGAATATTCTTAGGAGAAACAAATTGCTCATCTACTTTTGAGTAAAGTGGTTCTTCAAAAGGAATATTAATATGTACGGGACCATTTTCTTCAAAAGATGTATTTAAGGCAGTATTAATTTCTTTTTCATTAAACTCTTGAACTCCTTGTTGCAACGCAATCGGATTAATTAATTTATCCAGTTTAGAAGGATTCTTACCATCGCCTAAAACTTTTAAATCTTCCCCACGTATGTCTTGTTTTAAATTTGCCGAGTATAAAATATGCCTCGCATATACATTGTCTTGTCTAATAGTTTGCCCATCTCCAATATCTATACGGTAGGAAGGTCTATCGGCAGAAAGTATTACTAACGGAATATCGCTATAAAAAGCTTCAGCAATGGCAGGGTAATAATTCAATAATGCCGAGCCAGAAGTACATACTAAAGCGGTAGGTTTTTTTAATTGCTGTGCAATTCCAAGTGCAAAAAAAGCTGCACTTCGCTCATCTACAACGCTATAGGTGTTAAAGTAATTATCTTCTGTAAAACTTATAGTTAAAGGTGCATTTCTGCTCCCTGGAGAAATTATAATATGTTCAATTCCTTTGGCTTTACACAAAGCTGTAACAGTTTGTGCTAAGGGGATGTTGGAATACTTCATTAAATAATAAATAGTGTGATTTCTAACTACACAAAAGTACTCAAATTAGTCTGTTTTTTAATCGATAATCGAGATTTTAATGTTCTAAAGCGTGTCCTAAGCTCTCCTAAAGGATTGCTTCAAAATGTTTTTTTGTTTTTCATTCTAACACCTAATGGGCTTGCTTCAAAATAGTTTACTAAAAATTCCCTGTTTTATTTTGTAAGTACATCTAACATAGTTTTTGTTTTATTCTCGGTTTCGTCCCACTCTAACGTAGCGTTAGAATCTTTTGTAATTCCGCCACCTACATACAAAGCAAGCTTTTTGTTTTCCACATATTGCATACAGCGTAAATTAACAAAAAGTTCGGTTTTCTCATTTTCAAAATTCAACGCTCCCAAAAAACCAGTGTAAAATTCTCTGTTATAACCTTCGTTTTTTATAATGAAATCTTTAGCTGCTTTCATTGGCAAACCACATACAGCAGGCGTAGGATGCAAACTAGAAACAAAATCTTTAATTGATGCATTTTCTATCTGCCCTTTAATAGCTGTTTTTAAATGAAGTAAACTTCCTGCTTTTACTGTCTGTACTTCAGAAACATCTATAGCAGAAGCAATAGGTTTTATATTTTCTATAATTGATGAAGTTACCAAAGCTTGCTCTTCCTTCTCTTTTTCTCCCCATAAAACATTGATTGAACCCTCATATTTTTGAGTTCCTGCCAAAGCCATGGTTTCAAATTCTTTATTGTTTAATGTTAATAAAGTTTCGGGAGTAGCTCCTACCCAAAGACCAACTTTTGGATGATACCATACATAACAAAAAGCCTGTGGGTATTTATAGACTAGCTTTTTAAAGATTGAAACAAAATCAAAATCCTCTATTAATACTTCTTTTTTTCTCGAAATAACAATCTTTTTAATCTCCGAGTTTTTAATCTCATTAATTGTTTTTTCAACTAAATGAATATGGTTTTCTTTTTCTGAAGGATAACTTATATTTTTTATTGAAAAAACATTTTTAGAAGTAACTTCTTTATAACATTCTATACTTTCAGAATGATTTAAAGGAATTAAAATAGCTTCCTTCTCTACATCAAATGGGGCAAAAACAAATCCTGATTCTTTATAATTAACAGTATTATAAACATCATCGTTTTTTTGCAATAACCCACTTATTCTATTAGAATTAGGCTTGTTATAAATTACAAAAGGAAGTTTTGTATTGAAGTGTTCTAAAACTTTATTATAAAAAGATTCCGAAGAGACTTTCATTAACTATTTAGATTTTGGTAATGCAATTGTTGTTAGTTTACAAATAGAAATAAGATTTTTTTCTGAATCTGTAATTTTAATTTCCCATAATTGAGTAGTTCTTCCCTTATGGATAAAAGTAGCTTTTGCAAAAACCCAGCCTTCTTTAATACTTTTTAAATGATTTGCAGAAATTTCTATTCCACGGATAAAAAAGTCTTCGGTATTTAAAAACAAATAAGACGCTGCACTTCCAACACTTTCTGCTAAAGCCACCATTGCTCCTCCATGCAGTACTCCATCTGGTTGATGTACTTTTGACGTAACTGGCATTTTAGCAATTAAATAATCTTCTCCTATTTCGGTATATTCAATTTCAAGGGTTTCCATAAGCGTATTTTTACAACGCTCACGTATATTTGCTAATATTTTTTCTTTATCAAGATTCATAACGCTACTTTTGAAGTGTAAAAATACAACAACCGCGATGAATATCCCGACCCTTGAAAACGAAATTGTAAAACTGATGCCTTTGTCTCTCGACAATTTCAAGAATTTATATGCAATAGCTTCTGAAAAAGATTTGGTACAATACTCGCCTTCAAATATATCCACATTACAAGCGCTAACCGATTATGTGAAAACGGCTCTTGATCATGCAGAAAAAAATTTGGCGGTTCCCTTTATTATATATGATAAAAGAACCGAGCGCTATGCAGGAACTACTCGTTATATGAATATCGACTGGAATAATAAAGTGCTTCATATAGGTTCTACATGGATAGGAAGAGATTTTCATGGAAACGGACTTAATACGGTTATGAAACATTTAATGCTGGATTATGCTTTTTATAAAATGGAATTTGAAAAAGTAGAATTTAGAATTGACGAACGTAATATTCGTTCTAGAAGAGCCGTTGAAAAATTAGGCGCTAAATTTGAAGGACTGTTAAGGAAAAATGTATACCTACTTAATGGTTTTAAAAGGAATACATGCTGCTACGGAATTCTTAAAGAAGAATGGGATTACTACAAAAAAGCAAAGTAGAATCTTACTTATCCACTTCTTATTATTATTTCTTATCAAAAAACATCCAATTAGATTTCAACAGTGATTAGTATTCTGTTTCTTTGCAAATTATGATTGAAGAAACTACCATATTAAATACCCTTAAAGAATATTTTGGGTACGATTCGTTTAGACCGCTACAAAGAGAAATTATTGATACCATTTTAAATGGAGATGATTGCTTGGTTATTATGCCAACTGGTGGAGGTAAGTCTATTTGCTATCAATTACCTGCATTACTACAAGATGGTTTAACTATTGTTATTTCTCCTCTTATCGCTTTAATGAAAGATCAAGTGGATGGGTTAAATGTAAACGGAATTCCTGCTTGCTTTTTAAATAGTAGTCAATCTACAGCAGAGCAAGAAGTTATTTTTAACGATATAGAAGCCAAAAAAGTAAAACTTCTGTATGTTGCGCCCGAGAGTCTTTCGTATTTGGAAAATATTTTTAGTTCTACAAAAATTAGTCTTATTGCTGTAGATGAAGCGCATTGTATTTCCTCTTGGGGACACGATTTCAGACCCGCATATACACAACTTGGTTTTTTAAAAAACAGGTTTCCTAATACTCCTCTTATTGCACTTACTGCTACTGCAGATAAAGCTACGAGAGAAGATATTGCTAACCAATTAAATATTTCCAACGCTAAAAAGTTTGTAGCTTCTTTTGACCGTAAAAATTTGAGTTTAGAAGTACGACCGGGTACAGATAGAATCAAACAAATAATTCAGTTTCTAAATAAGCGTCCAAATGAAAGTGGTATTGTTTATTGCTTAAGTAGAAAAACTACAGAAAGTATTGCTGAAAAATTGCAACAAGCAGGTTATAATGCAGAAGCATATCATGCTGGAGTTAATCATGATGGCCGCTCAAAAGTTCAGGAAGATTTTATAAATGATAAAACCCAAATTGTTTGTGCTACCGTAGCTTTTGGAATGGGAATAGATAAGTCCAATGTACGCTGGGTAATTCATTATAATTTACCTAAAAATATAGAAGGTTACTATCAAGAAATTGGTCGTGCTGGTAGAGATGGACTCCCATCTTATACGTTACTTTTTCATAGTTATGCTGATGTAGTACAGTTGCAAAAATTTGCTGAAGGTGCAGGAAATAGTGAAGTACAATTGGCAAAGCTAGAACGAATGAAACAATATGCCGATGCACTTTCTTGTAGAAGAAAAATATTGTTGAGTTATTTTGGAGAGTTCATTGAAAAAGATTGCGGTAATTGTGACGTCTGTAAAAACCCGCCTCAATTTTTTGATGGAACTATTACTGCCCAAAAAGCACTTTCTTGTGTAGCAAGATTAAAAGAAAATGAAAACATCGGACTTGTTATAGATGTTCTAAGAGGATCTCATAATCAACAGGTATTAGAAAACGGTTATCAAAACTTAAAAACATACGGTATTGCCAATGATATTTCGTGGAGAGATTGGCAGCATTACATCATCCAAATGGTAAATCTTGGATATTTAGAAATTGCTTTTCATCAGAAAAACACATTAAAGTTAACACCACAAGCCAAAGAAGTCCTCTTTAATAATAAAAAGGTAGCACTCACAAAACCACAGGATACACTAGTAACCGAGAAAGCTGCAAATACAAAACAAGAAAAAACAAAAGACACGCTATTTGAGCGGTTACGCAAATTACGCCTCTCCATTTCTAAGGAAGAAGATATCCCTGCTTATCTTATTTTTAACGATGCCACTCTGAAAGAAATTGAAGCTGAACGCCCTCTAACCGATGAAGATTTTATGCAAATAAATGGTGTTGGTAGACGTAAAATGGAGAACTACGGATATCAATTCATTAAAGAAATTATAAAATTCAACAAGGAAAAAGAACAGAAAAAAGGTCGGAAAAAAGGAAAAACATATCTAGAAACATACCAACTCTATAAAGATGGTCTTTCTATCGAAGAAATTGCAGGACAAAGAAAACTAAGCCTTACTACCATATATTCCCATATTTCCAAATTACACGAAGACGGAAAAGACATTAATTTAATGCAATTTATTAATGAAAACGACCTAGAAGCTGTTAAACAAGCTAAAATAACGCTAAACGATCCAGATCAATTGAAAACATATTATGAGTATTTTGAAGAAGCTATTGATTATTGGACTATTAGGCTGTGCCTTACCATTTTAAAAAAATAATCACTAATGTCCGAGTAAAATACAAGGACGCTTCGCTGTAAAAACAAAGACTAAATCTTAACTATCATAAAATAAGCAGCTTGAAGAAAAAACTTTACTAAAACCCTCTTTTTATTCATTTTTATTAATAGCCAGGGAGCCTTATAAACCTCATTTAAACCTTGATATAAGTGGAGTTCCATAAATTCTGTTAACTTTTATCGGACAGCAATAAAAAATAATAAGAATCTACAAATGTTAAAGTTATTTAAAAGCTTATCCTTTTAAGCAACCATTATACGTATCTATCATCATATAATTGCAATGATAAAATAAAAGATAATGGATACAGAATCGTTTTTAGTACAAATAGGTAAGTTAGCTGCAGCTTTAGGTTTAGCAATATGGTTAATTAAAGAAGTTGGTTTTTTTCTTTTACGAAAGAAAAAACATTCTTGAAGAAAGATTAATCTTAAGAATGAACTAGAAAAAAATTACACGAATTACATGTATTCCAATTAACATAATTAAACTCAATATACTATATTTTTAGTTCTAGATTAAATAACAGATATAGTGGATGGATTATTAGTTTCAATTGGAGTATACTCAGCTATCTCTGGTCTTATTATTTTTATATGTTTAGAAATTTATAAAAATTTAAAATAGTAAGAAATTTGATTAACGTTTAAAAAAAAACCCAAAACTTTCGTTTTGGGTTTTTTAATAGTATAATGTAAGTGTATTACTTAACTTCTTCAAAGTCTACATCCTGCACATCGTCTCCTTCTTTTGCACCGCCTTCTGCGTTTGCATCTCCTCCTTGAGCATCTCCAGTTGGAGCGCCATTTTGCTGCGCCTCTGCTTGTGCTTTATACATTTCTTCAGAAGCAACTTTCCAAGCTTCGTTGATTTTATCTAAAGCTGGTTGAATGGTATCAACTTCTTTAGTTTCATAAGCTTTTTTCAATTCTTCTAAAGCATCTTCAATAGGTTGCTTTTTATCAGCAGAAAGTTTATCTCCAAACTCTTTCAATTGCTTTTCAGTTTGGAAAATCATTCCATCTGCTTCGTTAAGCTTATCTACTTTCTCTTTCGCTTTTTTATCAGCATCGGCATTTGCTTCTGCTTCTTGCTTCATCTTTTGGATTTCTTCATCTGTTAATCCAGAAGAAGCTTCAATACGGATGTTCTGCTCTTTATTTGTTCCTTTATCTTTTGCAGAAACATTGATAATTCCGTTAGCGTCAATATCAAAAGTAACTTCAATTTGAGGTACTCCTCTTTGTGCTGGTGGAATTCCATCAAGGTGAAAACGTCCGATAGTTTTGTTATCCGCAGCCATTGGTCGCTCTCCTTGTATAACGTGAATTTCTACAGATGGCTGATTGTCTGCCGCAGTAGAGAATACTTGAGATTTTTTAGAAGGAATTGTTGTATTCGCTTCAATTAATTTAGTCATTACTCCTCCCATAGTTTCAATTCCTAAAGAAAGTGGTGTAACGTCTAATAATAATACATCTTTTACATCTCCAGTTAATACTCCCCCTTGAATAGCAGCACCTACGGCTACAACTTCATCTGGATTAACTCCTTTAGAAGGTTTTTTTCCAAAGAATTTCTCTACAGCCTCTTGAACTGCAGGAATTCTTGTAGAACCACCTACTAATATAACCTCGTCGATGTCGCTTTTAGAAAGACCTGCACTTTTTAATGCTTTTTCGCAAGGCTTAATTGTACGTTCTACTAAATCTGCAATTAATTGTTCAAATTTAGATTTAGTAAGCGTTTTAACTAAGTGTTTAGGTCCGCTTGCTGTAGCTGTTACATATGGTAAATTGATTTCTGTTTGGTTTGCAGAAGACAATTCAATTTTAGCTTTCTCAGCAGCTTCTTTTAAACGTTGAAGTGCAATAGAGTCTTTTCTTAAATCGATATCTTCTTCAGCTTTAAACTCTTCAGCTAACCAATCGATAATTTTTTCATCTACATCATCCCCTCCTAAGTGTGTATCTCCATCGGTAGCAAGTACTTCAAAAACGCCATCTCCTAATTCTAGGATAGATACATCATGTGTTCCTCCACCAAAATCGAATACTACAATTTTTTGGTCTTCTCCTTTTTTATCTAATCCATAAGCCAATGCAGCTGCAGTAGGCTCATTTATAATTCTATCTACTTTTAATCCTGCAATCTCTCCAGCTTCTTTTGTAGCCTGACGTTGAGAATCGTTAAAGTATGCAGGCACAGTAATAACTGCTTGCGTTACATCTTGCCCTAAGTAATCCTCAGCAGTTTTCTTCATTTTTTGAAGAATCATAGCCGATAATTCTTGTGGGGTATATAAACGACCATCAATATCTACTCTTGGTGTATCGTTATCTCCTTTTGTTACTTTATAAGGTACTCTTCCTACTTCTTTTTGAGATTCAGAGAACTTGTTCCCCATAAAACGTTTAATAGAATAAATCGTTTTATTTGGATTGGTTACTGCTTGACGTTTTGCAGGATCCCCTACTTTAATTTCTCCGCCTTCAACAAAAGCAATCACAGAAGGTGTAGTTCTTTTTCCTTCAGCATTAGGTATTACAACAGGTTCGTTTCCTTCCATTACGGAAACACAAGAGTTGGTTGTACCTAAGTCAATTCCAATAATCTTACTCATGTTTATGTTTTTATAGTGTTTGAAATTCTATTTTCGATTCGTGTTGTAAAAGTCAATCTTTGTGCCATTACATTAAAAATGACAAACTGTCAGAAAAGAATCTTAGACCTGAAGCATTAACATATCCTTACAACTCCTTGGCAAGCCATTAACATCTAACACGCTGCTAAATGCGTATATTAAAGTATAATCAAAACAGAAAAAGACATGAAAAATTTAATCGTATTATCTGCAATTATTTTGACATCTACCTTTGCGTTTTCGCAAAATAAAAATGTTTTAGAAGAAACAGTTACTAAAACTACCAAGATTAAAACAAATAAAGGAGAACAAGAATTAAAAGAACAAGTTCAAGTTACTCAAGAGCAAGATGTTCAGTTGGATGCTTCTGATAGAAATAAAATTAATCAGGATCTTACTACATCTCCTGTTAAAGTAACTAAACAGGAAACGGTTATTGAAGGAGATAGTAAAATTATTCTTGACAAGAAAACTAATTTTGTATGTGAAGACGCTAAATGCGATTTTCTTCCTACTGAAAATGGATTTACTATCAATTCTTCAAATAAGGATTTAAATGCCACTACGTATCAATCAACAAACAATAAATATATTGTTGAGACAAGTAATGGTAAAGGGATTGGATATTTTGATGGAGATGAGAATTTCATTGTTGAAATCCATGATAAAGACAATAATACCGTTATAAAAAGAGTTTACAAACAACAACCGCAATAATAATAATAATTGATTACCATATAATAAAAAAGAGCCGTCTATAAGCGGCTCTTTTTGTATCTAAAATATTTCTAAATTCTATTTATTTCCTTTATTGTAATCTGCCAAGAATTTCTCTAAACCGATATCTGTAAGTGGGTGGTTTAATAATCCTGTAATTGCAGAAAGAGGGCCTGTCATTACATCTGCACCTAATTTAGCACAATCAATAACATGCATTGTATGGCGTACAGAAGCAGCAAGAATCTCTGTTTCAAAGCCGTAGTTATCATAAATTAAACGGATATCAGAAATAAGTCCTAATCCATCTGTAGAGATATCATCCAATCTTCCAATAAATGGAGAAACGTAAGTTGCTCCAGCTTTAGCCGCTAAAAGCGCTTGTCCTACTGAAAATACAAGCGTACAATTTGTTTTTATTCCTTTGTCAGAAAAATATTTAATTGCCTTTACACCATCTTTAATCATTGGTACTTTAACAATTATTTGCTCGTGTAGAGCAGCTAATTCTTCTCCTTCTTTTATGATATTGTCATAATCTGTTGCAATAACTTCAGCAGAAACATCACCCTCAACAATATTACAAATGTCTACGTAATGTTTTAAAATATTCTCTCTTCCTGTTATTCCTTCTTTTGCCATTAAAGATGGGTTTGTTGTAACTCCATCTAAAACTCCTAAAGCTTCAGCTTCCGCAATTTGCTCTAGATTTGCTGTGTCTATAAAAAATTTCATAGCTTATTTATATTCTAGTTTTACATTAATTATTAAGTAAAGATACTGCTCTATTTTGTCTTTTTAGCCTAAAAAACAAATATGCTATACAAAGTTATAATTTATTTAATATTCCAGAGAACAATTAGGGAAACTTTAAAAAGAAGAATGCCAATATAGAAAAGTTAAATTTATGGCATAAAAAAAGGCAAGCTACCTACATCGCACCGCTCAACCATATACCCTTGCTACGTTCCCGTCCTGGGGGATTCTACAGGAGCTAGTCGTGTAGGACTTGCCGGGTGCAAATTTACAAACTTTTTATCTTTACGCAATAATTTTACAATCTTAATTTTATTAAATAACTTGCCTAAAAATTAATAATAGCCCATGTATTTCTATAAGTTTTTAATCATCAGCTTTTTAGTTGTTTCTATTGGTGGATGCAACTCGAATAATTCTTCTGAAAAAAAGTTATTTTCATTAAAAATAAGTTCAGATTCTAAGAAAATTCAGCAAGGAAATGTCTTAAAAATCCAATTGGAGAATAAAAAAAATAAAGAAATTGACTCTATTTCGTATCAATTACACGGAAAAAGAATCAACGTAACAAACAATTCTTTTAAATTGAATGCCGATAAATTAGGTATTCAAAAACTAGAAGCTACTGTATATTTCGAAGGGGAAACGGCTACGGTGTCAGAAAATATTACTGTTCTAGCTTCTCAAGCTCCAAAAGTTTATACCTACGAAATTATAAACACCTATCCTCACGACATAAAAGCATATACTCAAGGTTTAGAATTTTATAACGATACTTTATATGAAAGTACTGGTAGAAAAGGGATTTCTTCGCTTCGAAAAGTAGATTATAAAACTGGAGATATATTAAATAAAATTGATTTGGACAACTCTTACTTCGGGGAAGGAATTACTATTATCAACAATAAAGTGTACATGCTTACATGGCAAGCTGGCAAAGGCTTTGTGTACGATTTAAATACATTTGAACAACTCGATTATTTTACCTACAACCAAAGCAAAGAAGGTTGGGGACTTACACATACTCCCGATGGTAAAAAGATCTATAAAAGCGATGGAAGTGATAAAATATGGATTTTAAATCCTGATACTTTAGTCGAAGAAGATTTTATTGAAACAGTTACTAATTCTTCTGTTTTTAATAAAGCTAATGAATTGGAATATGTAGACGGAAAAATATATGCCAACGTTTATTTAAAAGACAGCGCCATGATTATTGATGCTAAAACGGGAGCTATTATTGGAGTTATCGATTTTAGAGGGCTTAAAGACAAGGTAAAACAACATGCCGATTTAGATGTTTTAAACGGAATTGCATACAACCCTACTTCTAAAACGTTTTTTGTGACAGGTAAAAATTGGGATAAAATGTTTGAAGTAACTATTAAAGAAAAGAAATAGGCTTTAGGCTTTAGGTAAAAAATATAATTTCATTTAAAATTCAAAATTCAACACTTAAAATTTAAAATTAGGATTTGAAAGAGTTTACAGAAATAATTACGGTTAAGGAAGACGATTTAGATGACTTATTTCATGTGAACAATGTACGTTACCTTCAATGGATTCAAGACATTGCAAAGAATCATTGGCAAACGGAAGCTACCACAGAAATGCTGGATAATTATATTTGGATGGTTCTTAATCATTATATAGAATATAAAGGACAAGCTTTTTTAAATGATGAAATTCTCCTAAAAACATACATCAAAAAAGCAGAAGGCGTTACCTCAACACGGATTGTAGAGATTTACAATAATACTACCGATAAGTTATTGGTAAGCTGTAAAACCAATTGGTGTTTAATAGATAAAAACAGTAAACGCCCTATTAGACTTACAGACGATTTAAAGAATTTATTTACTTGATAATCGAGATTTGAATAATCCTAGATAGTTTACATAATTTTACTAAACCTCTATGGACATAAAGTCTGTTATGCCACGAATACACAAATAATTTTTAAATGCAAACCAATATATATTCGTGTATTCGTGGCGTATAATAAATTTTTAGAAGTTAAAGCGGATGAATTATGCTTTTCTGAAAAATATGTTAGATGAGAAAAGAATTATGACTTTTACAGCTTTTTATTCTTCTCTTCTATCCACTTTGACAAATATTTACTTGCCTGTGTAGTTTGCTGGAGTAGCATACTACCTATAAAATTACTGGTTCGATGCGCATTTATATCTTCAGAAATTATATCGAGCGTAGTTTTAAAATTCAGTTTATGTACTGAAGCATCAAAACGCATATTTAAAATTCTATTCCCATTTTTTACTGCTTGTTGCCACTGCTCTTCTTCTAAATATAAAGCCACAGAAGCATGAGCAAAATCCATTGGGTTATCAAATATAAATCCGTTCCAATTATAATTCCCATTAATTCCCTCTGCCCCTACAGAGGTGGTTACACTTGGAGTTTGTGCCTGCATGGCTTCAAGGAGTTTCCCTTTTAATCCAGCACCAAAACGTAATGGAGCAAGCATAATACGTGCTTTTTGGATTACCTCAAAGGAATTTTCTGCCCAACCGTGTACTAAAAAGTTCTCTTTTTCATTATGAAGATTGTAAACCTTTTCGGTAGCATAGGCTCCATAAATATGCAATTTTGCTTTTGGTAATTCTTTTCGGATAATAGGCCAAACAGTTTCTTTTAACGCTAAAACCGCATCCCAATTGGGAGCATGAATAAAGTTTCCTATAAAAATAAAATCCTCTTTTTGTTGAAAGGAAAACATATTCTCTTTCTTTTGCGGAAGAAGAAAAGGAAGGTAACAAAGTAGCTTTTCATCTACCTTAAAAACCTCTTTTAAAAGCTTCATTTCCACTTCAGAAATAATTAATGAAACATCACAACGGTAAATGCTAGCCAATTCGCGCTTTGCTAATTCGCTATTTAGCAATACGTCATTAGTAATATCTGCACTTCCTTTTAAAGATTTCTGTCGCTCATTCCTTAAAAAATGCAAATCCTCTGTATCCAATATTCGCATAGCATTTGGAGCGTGTTCAGCTACACGCCAACCAAATTGCTCTTCCATCATATACCTATCAAAAACAACAATTTCTGGCTGTAAATCCTTCAGAAAATCGTCAAAAGAAGTATTATTTAATTCTATTTCTTTTTGTTGAACTCCTTCGGAGAGCAAATTATGAACATGCACACTCTGCTTTGCAGGTGATGAAAAAACAACCTTCGCGCCTAAATTCTTAAAAAAATGAATCAATTGAAGCATTCTACTACCAGCAGCAGAAGAGGTAGGTTCTGGCCATACGTAACCTATAAAGAGAATAGTTTTATTTATCATTCATTAAGTTATAAAACATCATCAATATCTCCTTTTCCCTCACGAACTATTACAGGTTCACTCCCCGATAAATCTATAACTGTAGAGGCTACATTATCTCCATAACCCCCATCAATTACAACATCAACTAAATTATCCCATTTTTCAAGAATCAATTCTGGATCTGTGGTGTATTCTATAAGTTCATCTTCGTCTCGAATAGAAGTTGACACTATTGGATTTCCTAATTGTTCTACCAAAGTTCTCGCTATATTATTAGCTGGAATACGTATTCCAACAGTTTTCTTTTTCTTAAAATCTTTAGGAAGCGAATTATTTCCTGGCAATATAAATGTATAAGGACCAGGTAGCGTACGCTTTAATATTTTAAATGTAGCTGTGTCTATCTGGCGGATATAATCGGATAAATTGCTCAAGTCTGCACAAATAAAAGAAAAGTTAGCTTTCTCAAGTTTCACCCCTTTAATACGCGCTATCTTTTGCAAGGCTTTAGAATTGGTAATATCACAGCCTAAACCATAAACGGTATCGGTAGGATATATTACCAATCCGCCGTTACGTAACACCTCCACTACCCTTTGAATCTCTTTAGGGTTAGGGTTTTCTTCATAAATACGAATTAGTTCTGCCATATTCTTTCTATTTTAAGTGACATTTTATTATCTCTTGATATACTAATTATCAAACTAACACTTAACCCGCTATTACTTATACACATCTTTGTTACCTGCTGGCTTTCTTCCGTTCTGCATAATCTTTGGCTTGTCCTAAACCTTGTGTATAATACTCATCTCTTTTTTTGGCTACTACAATTCCAATACGTCTGTTTTTGTATTCCAAAACATAATCGGCAAACAAAGTTGTGGCACGCCTATTTTGACCAATAAGACGACCTTTAGTAATAGGAAACTCCAAACGCAAACGACTGCCCTCTACAATATCCCAACCTGCCTTGCGTAAAGCAGGTTCTATTAAATCGTGTTTGGTTTGTGCTTCATTCATCTGTTTCGGTTTAATACACTAATTACAAGACGTTTTACAGTTTCCATTTCCTCTGGTTTACTTGAAGCGATAAACAAAGTTATACTTGCTAAGGTATCATTGCTAATTATAGGCTGTTTTTTACTGTTAAAAAGCATCTTGTTTTGCTCTAAAAATTTCAAAAAACAAGCGGCTGCTATACGTTTATTACCGTCTACAAAGGCATGGTTTTTAACTACCAAATATAATAAAGTAGCTGCTTTTTCTTCAAGTGTTGGGTAAAAATCTTCTTCTCCAAAACCCTTTTCTATTTGTGCAACCGAACTTTCAAAACTTTTATCTTTTTCTTTACCAAAAACATCACTATCAAACTCCGTAAGCATTTGACTTATAATTGCTTGATAGTCTTTTAAACTTGGGTAGTTGGCTTCTTTTTTGGTTAGTCCTTTGGTATCTAATTGCTCATGGTCATAATCATCTAGTAGGCTCAAACCTTTTGCAAAAGTTTCCAAAATAACATTGTCTGAATCTTTTTCTTCAATAGCAATAGTTGCAACTCTGGTTAAAATATGAATACCATCTTTAAGCATTCTTATTTCTTGTTCTTTTTGAGCTAGTCTTTTTTCATTAATGGCATAACCTTTTACTAAATAATCTTTTAATACTTGGTTTGCCCAAATACGAAACTGTGTTGCTCTTGCTGATTTTACACGATAACCTACAGATATTATAGCGTCTAAATTATAGTGCAGTTGCTTACGCTTTACGGTTCTTTTACCTTCTTTTCGAACTTGTAAGAAATCCTTACAAGTTGCTGTCTCGTTTAACTCTTGCTCTTTGAAAACACCTTTTAAATGCATGGTTATGTTTTGCGGTGTTGTTTCAAAAAGAACAGCCATTTGTGCTTGAGTAAGCCAAACAGTATCTTGCTCAAATTGTACCGAAATTTGAGTTGAGCCATCTTGGGCTTGATAGATTTCTATTTGGTTGTCAATATTCATTTATGCATTTTTTGCATATGCCTTATTCATTGTTAATTCATCATTATCCATTGTCAACTCACCCGAAAACACTTTTTGTAAAATGGATTTTTTGAGGTCTTCTAAGTTGATGAGTTTTTGTTGGTAGTAGGATTCTATTACACTTATACTCTCAACTAACCCACTACAAAGTCTTACAACATCTTTTTGTGTTTCCAAATCGGGAATATGTATTTCTAATGCTTTTACATAATTCAAATTAAATCCTTTTACTGTCATTCCAATTCCATCATTTTCAACTTTTCTTGCGATAGATTTATACCAAAAGAATAAAAACTCTCTATTTAGGTCTTTGCTAATTGGATATCAACTACCTCGAGGCAAGCCTACGAGGTATTCAAAGGAAACAAATCAAACCCATTTCGATGCAGAGCACTTCGGTAAACTCAGTACAGGCTCTGGGGAATTAAACCCTCAATGAGGGATTAAGCCTTTCAAATCCTGATTAATAGCGGTGTTTTGATTTAAAAGACAAACTTTCCCAAACCCTACTCTCTGAATACTGAACACTCCCCTTCAACTTTACCTACTTTCCAAACTCATCTCCCTATCCAATTACTTCCAATTTTGCAAAACGGAGTAATAGTTTTTTCAGCCCTCCAGTATCAAATCTAATTTCTGCTTTTTTGTCATTTCCAACCCCTTCAATACTAATAATAACTCCATTTCCAAATCGGGTATGAGATACCTTATCTCCAACCGACAAGCTGTTATGGTCTCCTCCATCTTGCGCTACAGGCTCTCCTAAATCGGGTTTTAATTTTCTTAGTTTTCGCAATTTCTCTTCAGAAGGTTTATGTGAAGTTGGCGGAGTTCCTGCTGTAGGTTTTTTTAGTCGGAATTTACTCTTATCCACTTCTCCAAAAATATCAGCATCTATCATTGGTTTGTATCGATAGCTTGCATCTAATGGAGGGGTTAAATACTCTATATATTTATCTTCTATTTCTTCAATAAAACGACTCGGTTCTGCGTCTATTAATTTCCCCCATCTATACCTACTTTGTGTATACGTAAGATACGCTTGTTTTTCTGCTCGTGTTAGAGCAACATAAAAAAGTCTACGCTCCTCCTCTAGTTCACTCCGCGTGCTCATACTCATTGCCGACGGAAATAACTCTTCCTCCATTCCTACAATAAATACATAAGGAAATTCCAATCCTTTTGCCAAGTGAATGGTCATTAACGCAACTCGGTCATCATCTCCAGTATCTTTATCTAAATCGGTTACCAAAGCAACATCTTCCATAAACTCCGCTAAATCCCCTTTAGCATCGGCTACTTCCTTTTGTCCCTCTACAAAATCTTGAATTCCGTTAAGAAGCTCTTCAATATTTTCCATACGAGCAATCCCTTCTGGAGTTCCGTCTTTTTTAAACTCTTGTAAAAGCCCAGATTTTTTAGTAACGTGCTCTGCTAACACAAAAGCATCTGCTGATTGATTTGTTACCTGAAAACTCTTAATCATAGTAATAAAATCCTCAAGCTTTCTTCTCGTTCCCGAATTAATTTTTAAATCTATTTTATCGAGATGCTCCATCACTTCAAAAATAGAACGCTTATAATGATTTGCTGCTACCGTAAGTTTCTGAATTGTTGTTTGTCCTATTCCCCGAGCTGGATAATTAATAACTCTTACCAGTGCCTCTTCATCTTTCGGGTTCAAAATGAGTCGCAAATACGCCAACACATCTTTTATCTCTTTCCGTTGATAAAATGAGAGTCCGCCATAAATTCTATAGGGAATATCCTTTCTACGCAATGCATCTTCAATGGCTCTAGATTGGGAATTGGTTCGATACAAAACTGCAAAATCTCCGTCTTTTAATTGAAGTTGCATTTTGTTATCAAAAATAGTTGAAGCCACAAATCGCCCTTCTTCAGCATCGGTTACAGAGCGATGTACTTTTATAGCATTTCCATCGTCATTATCAGTCCAAACAACCTTGTCTAGTCGCGTTTTATTTTTTTCAATAACTGAATTTGCCGCATTTACAATATTTCGAGTAGAGCGGTAATTTTGCTCTAAACGATACATTTGAACATTATCATAATCTTTTTGAAAGTTCATAATGTTATTAATATTAGCCCCTCGGAAAGCATAAATACTCTGCGCATCGTCTCCAACTACGCATATATTCTGAAACCTGTCGGACAATGCTTTTACAATTAAATATTGAGAGTGGTTTGTATCTTGGTACTCATCCACCAAAATATATCTAAAACGATCTTGATATTTAGCTAAAACTTCTGGAAAACGAGTTAATAGCTCGTTAGTTTTCAGTAATAAATCATCAAAATCCATTGCTCCCGCTTTAAAACAACGCTCACAATAAGCTTGGTATATTTCTCCCAAGCGTGGTTTTTTTGCCATAGCATCGGCTTCCATCAACTCAGCATTATTAAAGTATGCCTTAACTGTTATTAAGCTATTTTTATAAGAAGAAATTCTATTTTGAACTTGCTTGTATTTATAAACGTCCTTATCCAATCCCATTTCTTTAATAATAGAATTAATAAGTCTTTGAGAATCTTGAGTATCATAAATAGTAAAATTGCTAGGATACCCTAGTTTATCGGCTTCATAACGTAATATTTTAGCAAAAACCGAATGGAATGTTCCCATCCATAAATTTTTAGCTTCACTGTTACCTACAATGCTGGCAATCCGTTTTTTCATTTCTCGGGCTGCCTTATTCGTAAAAGTTAAAGAAAGAATATTAAACGCATCTACCCCTTGATTCATCAAATACGCAATTCTATAAGTTAACACTCTTGTCTTTCCAGAACCCGCTCCAGCAATAACCATTAGGGCACCATCTTTATGCAATACAGGCGCACGTTGCGCTTCATTCAACTCTGCTAAATACTTTTCCAATGTAATTCTTAATTTTTAAGGTATTGTAAGCTACAATATAAGTAGATTTTATCGCACTAAAATATAATTAAAACATATAAAATAACGCAATTTATTTAGTCGGTCAAGTTACCTAATATGTAGCTATTTTTTCAGGATAAATATAAAAATTTATAAACATAACTATTAAATTAGGTATATTTACTATTCAATACAATTTAGTATCATCTCAATAACATAAACCTTAAATTAATGATTAAAACATATACGCTACAATTTCTGTTTTTGTGTGTTAGTTTTCACGCATTTTCACAAAACAATCTCGATGCAGACATAGCTTCTGTAGAACAAAAAGTTATTGAATGGAGACACTATTTTCATGAAAATCCAGAATTATCAAATCGTGAATTTAATACTTCTGCTAAAATAGCCGATCATCTTAAAAGCCTTGGTTTAAAAGTAACTACAGGAGTTGCTAAAACAGGAGTTGTTGGTATTTTGGAGGGCACTAGTCCTGGAAAAGTAATTGCTTTACGTGCAGATATAGATGCACTCCCTGTAACAGAACGTAACGATTTACCATTTAAATCTACTGTTACAGCTACCTTTTTAGGCGAAGAAACTGGGGTTATGCACGCTTGCGGTCATGATACCCATATTGCTATTATGATGGGCGTTGCTGAAGTGCTCAGTAAAAACAATGACTTTGCTGGGACTGTTAAATTTATCTTCCAACCAGCAGAAGAAGGTCCGCCACCAGGAGAAGAAGGTGGCGCCAAACTTATGATTAAGGAAGGTGTATTAGAAAACCCAAAAGTAGATGCTATTTTTGGACTTCATATAAATTCTGAAACTCCTGTAGGCACTATTCGGTATAAACCAGGAGGAACAATGGCCGCTGTGGAACGTTTTGTTATTGATGTTAAAGGAAAACAAACCCATGGTTCTGCTCCTTGGAGCGGTGTAGATCCTATTCTTATTTCAGCAAAAATTGTGGATGGTTTACAAACTATTATTAGTAGAGAAGCTCCTTTAGTAGATGAAGCCGCTGTAATTACTGTTGGGAAAATTACTAGTGGAGTTCGTTTTAATATCATTCCAGAAACAGCACAAATGATTGGTACAGTTAGAACGTTAGCCCCAGAAATGCGTACTCTTATTCTAAAAAGAATGAAAGAAATGGTTCCTGCAATTGCCAAAGCCTATGGTGGAGAAGCTTCGATTGAAATTGAAAATTTTACAGCAATTACGTATAATGATGAAGCACTTGTAACACAAATGCTTCCCTCTCTTCAGAAAGTAGCAGGAAAAGACCATGTAGAATTAGTAAAAGCCACTACTGGCGGAGAAGACTTCTCTTTCTTTCAAGAAAAAGTTCCAGGATTTTATTTTTTCTTAGGAGGAAAACCTAAAAATGCAACAGAAGCTGCACCACATCATACTCCAGATTTTTATATAGATGAAAGTGGACTTATACTTGGAGTGAAAACTTTTACACAAATAGTAAACGATTATTTAGCAGAGTAACCAACAAACTTTATCCTTAAAAAATGAATCGATTGATAAAATCCCCTTCTACTAAAAGAGAGTTACCAATAATGCTATTAATTGCATTATTTTTCTTAATTCCTCTTTTTGCTACATCTCAAAATAACATAGAATTCTATCAAACCTCATGGGGGAAGGATACTAATTTCTCAGAATTCTGTAAACAAGCAAAAAAAGATGGCTATGCTGGAATTGAAACAAGATTACCAGAAAGCAATAAAGTGGAGCAAGAAGAACTAAAAAAGGCATTAAAGGACACTAATTTAAAACTTATTGTGCAGGCCTATGTAAACACTAATGTACCAATTGATGAAGCTTTATTGTTATATGAAGAGTTAATCGAATTGGCTGTTAGTTTTAATGCAGAAATGATAAATTCCCACACGGGTCATGATTTCTTTTCAGTAGAAGACAATATGAAGTTTATCAATCTTGCGAAGCAATTAAGTGAGAAGCATCATATTCCCATTTATCATGAAACACATCGATCTCGGATGAATTACAGCGTTCCAGTAACTAATCATTATTTATCTTTAGATGACCAATTTATGCTAACACTCGATATTAGTCACTGGATGGTGGTACACGAGTCTTTATTAGAAGGAAAAGATGATTTTTTAACTGAAATTCTAGATAGAACCCGATTAATTCATGCACGTGTAGGACATTATGAAGGCCCACAAGTAAACGATCCCAGAGCTCCAGAATGGAAAAAAGCGGTAGACAGACATATGGATATTTGGGAAGAAATTATCCGAAAAACATGGTCTCGTGGTGAAACCATGAAAATTACTACCGAGTTTGGCCCTGCAGGATATTTGCCAACCTTACCCTATACACAACAACCCGTTTCAGATCAATGGGAAGCTAATTTATTTATTATGAAAGCTATTAAAGAGCGAATGAAAATTGATTAATTTTGTATAAAATTTGAATAGAACTTAGATTAACTTCAATGTAAATACAAATCAGTTATTATATAGTTCTTCAAATCAACTACCTCGAGGCAAGCCTACGAGGTATTCAAAGGAAACAAATTAAACCCTCAATGAGGGATTAAAGTTTACTTCCTCTAAGCAAGCCAGCTAGGCATTTGGAGGAAACTCTAAAAAGTATTTCGAAAAGCGTTTCAGTAAAATCAGAACAGGCTTTGAAACATTAAAACCTCACATAGTGAGTAAGATAGATATGCAAATAGTATTAGATTTTTTAACAAACATTAGTTGGTGGGTATGGGTGCTCATCGTATTAGGTCTTATTGCCATTAGAGATATATTCTTTAATAAAAAACACATTATAACACATAACTTCCCCGTAGTAGGACATATTAGGTATTTACTAGAAAGTATTGGTCCAGAATTACGCCAATATATTGTAGCTAATAATAGAGAAGAACTCCCTTTTAACCGTATTGAACGGGGATGGATATATGCTTCTGCAAAAAATGAAAATAATTATGAAGGCTTTGGTACCGATAGAAATATCCATGAGTCGCATTACGTTTTTATTAATAATGCAATGATGCCTTATAAAATAAAGATGGATCATCCCAATGCAAGCGATCCTTACTTTTTGCCCTGCGCTAAACTTATTGGAGAATACAATAAAAGAAAACGTCCATACAGACCAGCATCTATTATTAATGTTTCTGCTATGAGTTTTGGTTCGCTTTCTGCACGCGCCATAGAATCTTTAAACAAAGGATGCTATTTAGCCCATGCGTACCATAACACAGGAGAAGGCGGACTCTCCCCTTACCACAAAAAGGGAGCTGATGTAATTTTCCATATTGGAACAGGATATTTTGGGGTTCGAGACGATCAAGGAAATTTTTCTATGGAAAAATTAAAAGCCTTGGTAAACGAATATCCTCAGATTAGAGCTATCGAATTAAAGCTTTCTCAAGGAGCAAAACCTGGTAAGGGCGGAGTACTTCCTGCCTCTAAAATAACAAAAGAGATTGCAGAAATACGCCATGTTCCTTTAGGAAAAGATGTTTTATCGCCTCCAAATCATTCTGCCTTTTCAAATGTGGAAGAAATGGTTGATTTTATAGAAAAGATTGCTGAAGAAACAGGCCTGCCTGTTGGTATAAAAGCTGCAATTGGAAAATTAGACCAATGGCGAGAGCTTGCCAGCATTATGAAACGCACCAAAAAAGGCCCCGATTTTATTACGGTTGATGGTGGTGAAGGTGGAACAGGTGCTGCTCCACCAAGTTTTGCCGACCATGTATCTTTACCGTGGGTATATTCTTTTAGCGATTTATATCGAGTTTTTAAAGATGAAGAAATTACCGAGAGAATAGTTTTTATAGGAAGTGGTAAACTAGGATTTCCATCAAAAGCAGCTATGGCATTTGCTATGGGAGCAGATTTGGTAAATGTTGCCAGAGAGGCTATGCTTAGTATTGGATGTATTCAAGCCAAAGTTTGCCATAACAATACCTGTCCGAGTGGTGTGGCTACACAAAACAAATGGTTACAAGCAGGTATTAACATTGAAGATAAAGCCGAAAGAGTAAGTTATTACTTTAAAAATTTCAAAAAAGAATTGATAGAAATAACACATGCTTGTGGTTACGAACACCCTTCTCAACTCACCATGGAAGATGTAGATATTAATTTAGGCGATAAAAGTTTAACCCAACCCCTAGCAAATGTATATGGCTACAATAAAGTAGAAGTTCCTTTTAACGGAACAGAAAGTTTATTAAATTGCCCTCACTTAGGTGGACATTATACCACTAAAACAGCTATGGATAAATTTAAAAATAAACAAATACGCTATTAATTAAAATCCCCATGAACGAATCTAAAATTATCGAACTTTTATTTTTCATACTCCCTGCATTACTTACTGGAGCAATTGCCTATTATTTTTTTAGCCTCCATACTAAAAATGAAGAAGGAAGAAGACGTTTTTTACTCCATAAGGAAATGGATAAAAACACCCTTCCCATTCGCTTACAAGCATACGAGCGGATGGCACTGTTTTTAGAGCGAATTAACCCTTCTAAATTACTCATAAGAGTGGCTCCTGAAAATGCTGATAAAGAATTATATGAAGCGCAACTTATTGCTACGATTGAAAATGAATTTGATCATAATTTAGCACAGCAAATTTATATTTCCGACGAATGTTGGAATGTTATCAAAGCTTCAAAAAATGCAACCATACAAATTATTCGAAAAGCAGGAATGAATGCTGATAGCGCTAACAAATTAAGAGAAGAGGTCTTAAATAATTTTCTCGACAAACAACCGCCATCTAATGCCGCTTTAGGTTATATCAAAAAAGAAATCCGAGAACTGTTTAGTTAGTTGTTAAGCATTAAGTAGAAAATTGTATTTGAATGATAAAACATTATAATTATTATAAAGTTCACTTACCCAACAAACAGTATAAAGGAGAAAGTGAAGACGAAATAGCTGAAATTTTAATGGAGAAAGTTCACTTGGCTTCCAATGGATAATGGACTAAAAACTATACTCCTAACAATCCAAAAACTAACCAATTGGAAATAAGCCTATATCCATCTATTCTCTAAACTACCAATAAACTAAACTATTCTGAAAATATAAAAAATTAAACTTCAAAATACCATAAAATATTGCATAATAATTATAATTTCAATATTAAATTCTAACTGTAAAATTTTAGAAAAAAGACATTTAACCATACTAAAATTATGATTCTATCAATTTTATTAAGCTTAATCCTAATTGTCCTTGGAATGATTCATTTAAATTGGGTTATTGGAGGAAAATTTGGATATGTAGAATCCTTACCTACCAAAGAAAATGGAGAAAGAGTGCTGAATCCTAAAAAGATTGATAGTGCAATAATAGGAATTGGATTAATAGCTTTCGGTATTTTTTATATGATTGAGTCTGGACTTATTGAATACAATTTACCTGAATGGATTATAAAATATGGGAGTTGGATAATCCCAATAATATTCCTTTTAAGAGCAGTTGGCGAATTTAAATATGTAGGTTTTTTTAAAAGTGTGAGAAAAACTGACTTTGGAAAACTGGATACAAAACTCTTTTCTCCTTTGTGCTTGATAATTGGAATATTAGGTATAATAATCCAACTTATAAAATAGAAAAAGGCACACGACCTACTCCCTTGAAAAACACATAGATTTTCTCATAACGAAACCATATCCAAACATGTTGCCGTAAGTTGACAAAAAATCTAGATTCAAAAAAATACATTATATTAGTATTATGACTTTAAAAGAATCTATTAAATATAAAATGGCGGAATTCCTTTCATTATGTAAAGCTCATAATGTAAAGAATTTATATGCCTTTGGTTCTTCTATTACCGATCAATTTAATGAGGATTCTAGCGATATAGATTTATTAATTGAAATTGACAGCGTTGATCCAATTGAACGAGGTGAAAACTTAATGAACATTTGGGATAAATTTGAAGTTTTTTTTCAAAGAAGAGTAGATTTATTAACCTATGTTTCTATTAAAAATCCTATCCTAAAAAAGAATATCGATTCAACAAAAATTTTAATCTATGACGGAAAAGAGCAGAAAGTATCTATTTGATATTTTATTAGCCATCGACTTAATAGAAAAATTTATAGTTGACATTACAGATTTCAATAGTTATCAAAATGATTTAAAAACCCAAAGTGCAGTTGAAAGACAATTAGCAATTATTGGAGAAGCTTTAAACCAACTCAAAAAAATCGACCCTGATTTGGAAATTGAGAATGCTAAACAAATTATTGCATTTAGAAATAGATTGATTCACGCTTATGACAGTATTGATAATTCAATAGTTTGGGCTATTATAAATCGATTCCTAAAAAATATAAAGGCAGAAATACAAGAGCTAATTAAATAAAAAACCTACTACCAACACTGTATCTTATAGTTCTTTGTGTCTAACTTTTCTACAAGAAAAATCCATACGGATTAGCAAGTAACAAAACCATTACCAAACATGTTCATAAACATTATGAACAAAAAATAAGGAATTAAAAAAACCGAGAAGTTATACATAACTTCTCGGTTTTATATTTTTTGTACTAAAATCTCAGTACTAATTGGCTACTGCAATTAACCTCTTATCAATTTTTTGTATTTAATACGTTTTGGAGTTACATCTGCTCCTAAACGTTTGCGTTTATTCTCTTCATAATCAGAAAAACTACCTTCAAAGAAATACACTTCAGAGTTTCCTTCAAATGCAAGAATATGAGTACAAATACGATCTAAGAACCAACGGTCGTGAGAAATAACCACAGCACAACCTGCAAAATTCTCCAACCCTTCTTCTAAAGCACGTAGGGTATTTACATCCAAGTCGTTTGTAGGCTCATCTAGTAATAATACGTTTCCTTCTTCTTTTAGTGTCATTGCCAAATGCAAACGGTTACGTTCTCCTCCAGAGAGTGCTTCTACCTTTTTATTTTGCTCACTTCCAGCAAAGTTAAATCTACTTAAATAAGCACGAGAGTTTACTTGCTTTCCTCCCATCATTACTAATTCTTGTCCGTCAGAGAAGTTCTCATAAATAGATTTAGTAGAATCAATATTAGAATGCGATTGATCTACATATGCTATCTTGGCTGTTTCCCCAACTTCAAACGACCCTTTGTCTGGTTTTTCTTCTCCCATTATCATTTTAAAAATGGTTGTTTTACCAGCACCATTCGGACCAATAATACCAACTATTCCTGCTTGCGGAAGTTTAAAGTTTAAATCTTCATATAAAAGTTTATCTCCAAATGCTTTAGAAACCCCTTTGGCTTCAATAACATTAGTTCCTAAACGTGGTCCATTTGGGATATAAATTTCTAATTTTTCATCTAGTTTACTTTGGTCTTCATTCAATAATTTATCATAATTATTTAAACGTGCCTTTTGTTTTGCTTGTCTTCCTTTAGGAGCCATTCTAACCCATTCTAACTCTCGCTCTAAAGTTTTTTGACGCTTAGAAGCTTGTTTTTGCTCCTGTGCCAAACGTTTTGACTTTTGGTCTAACCAAGATGAGTAATTTCCTTTCCAAGGAATACCTTCTCCTCTATCCAACTCTAAAATCCAACCTGCAACATTATCCAAGAAATAACGGTCGTGCGTCACAGCAATTACCGTTCCTGCATATTGTTGTAAATGTTGCTCTAACCATAATACTGACTCTGCATCTAGGTGGTTAGTTGGCTCATCCAATAGTAAAATATCTGGTTGTTTTAATAGTAATCTACACAATGCCACTCTTCTACGTTCTCCTCCAGATAATACACTTATTGGCGTATCTGGCTCTGGAGTACGCAAAGCATCCATAGCAATCTCAAGTTTGGTATCTAATTCCCAAGCATTACTCGCATCAATTTTATCTTGAAGTTCTGCTTGCTTATCCATCAGTTTTTGCATTTTATCTGCATCTTCATAAACTTCTGGTAAGCCAAACATATCGTTTATTTTATTGTATTCATCTAAAATAGCAACCGTTTCCGCAACCCCTTCCTTAACAATTTCTATTACTGTTTTAGACTCATCCAATTTTGGTTCTTGCTCCAGATACCCCACAGAATATCCTGAAGAAAAAACAACATCTCCTTGGAAGTTCTTTTCTTCTCCAGCAATAATTTTTAATAAAGTAGATTTACCAGAACCATTTAAACCAAGAATACCAATTTTAGCCCCATAAAAGAAACTTAAATAGATATCTTTTAAAACTTGTTTATTAGAACTTTGATAGGTTTTTGACACCCCCGACATGGAGAATATCACTTTTTTATCATCAGACATATATTGTTTTATTTTAAATTTTGAATGTTGAATGTTGAATGTTGAATTCTATATGTTGTGTTGAATGTTGAAAAAAATTATGTTATTTCTACCTACTAAAAAATAATTTTTTTCTTAAACACCTTCTATTTTAACTTTTTACTGTTAAATGTAAATTTCTGAAAAAGAATTATGCTATTTCTAACTATTAAAAAAACTCTTTAACTCTTTAACTCCTTCACTTTTAACTTTTTTACTTTCTAACTACTAACTTATTAAACTCTTCCTTTTAATGCATTGAAGACCCATGCAATGGCAAAAAAACCAATTCCAACGGCACCAAAACCGTAGCCTGCAACCTCATTATATCTAAACGCTCCCAATGCAATTAATGCAAGTCCTACAATTATCATTATCCATGTTGCCCATGCTAAAACTGTATTTTTATTCATTCCCATTTTATTGCTTTTATTAAGTTTAGGGGTTATTTTTTAAAAGATGACAAATATCGTACAATTTAAGGAATTATTAGCCATTTACATAAAGGTTGATTTCGTATTTTAGCAGTATTAATAGGAGTTTTTAATTGATTTTTTTATTTTCTAAGTGAAGAAACTTAAAAATAACCTATAAAACATTTGAAACAAGCGCAATAGATGGATTTAAAATTCAATCAAAACGAAGATCACAACAAACTTTCCGTAGCAGATTTAAGACGAAAACTAGCACATGTAGCATTGGGCGGAGGAGAAAAACGTATTGAAAAACTACATAGTCAAGGAAAAATGACAGCTAGAGAGCGTATAGAGTACGTACTTGATAAAGACAAAAATAGCATTGAAATAGGTGCTTTTGCTGGAGAAGGAATGTATCAAGAACACGGTGGATGCCCTTCTGGTGGTGTTGTTGTTAAGATTGGATATATTAATAATAAACAATGTATTGTTGTTGCAAATGATGCTACCGTAAAAGCAGGAGCTTGGTTCCCAATTACAGGAAAAAAGAACTTGAGAGCGCAAGAAATTTCTATTGAAAATAGACTTCCTATAATTTATTTAGTAGATAGCGCTGGAGTTTATTTACCTATGCAAGACGAAATTTTTCCCGATAAAGAGCATTTTGGTCGTATTTTTAGAAATAATGCCATAATGAGCAGTATGGGAATTACTCAAATAGCTGCCGTTATGGGGAGCTGTGTAGCTGGAGGTGCTTACCTCCCTATTATGAGCGACGAGGCTATTATAGTAGATAAAACTGGGAGTATTTTTCTAGCAGGGAGCTATTTAGTAAAGGCTGCCATTGGAGAAAATATTGATAACGAAACTTTAGGTGGTGCAACTACGCATTCCGAAATTAGTGGAGTTACAGATTACAAAGCGAAAGACGATAAAGATGCGCTTGATAAAATTAGAAATATAATAGATAAGATTGGCGATTATGACAAGGCTGGATTTAGTAGAAATAAAGCTATCAAACCGCTAGAAAATCCTCAAGATATTTACGGAATTATTCCAAAAAATAGAACTGAGCAATACGATATGAAAGAAATTATTTCTCGTATTGTAGATGCTAATTCTTTTGAAGAATACAAAGAAGGTTTTGGAAAAACTATTATTACTGGTTATGCCCGTATTGATGGTTGGGCTGTTGGAATTGTGGCCAACCAAAGAAAAGTTGTGAAAACTAAAAAAGGAGAACTACAATTTGGTGGGGTTATTTACTCTGATTCTGCCGACAAGGCTACTAGATTTATATCCAATTGCAATCAGAAAAAAATTCCATTAGTATTTCTACAAGATGTTACTGGTTTTATGGTAGGAAGTAAATCGGAACACGGTGGTATTATAAAAGACGGCGCTAAAATGGTTAACGCTGTTAGCAACTCGGTAGTTCCTAAATTTACTGTTGTTATAGGAAACTCTTACGGAGCTGGTAATTACGCTATGTGTGGAAAAGCTTATGACCCGCGATTAATATTTGCATGGCCAAGTGCAGAGCTAGCAGTTATGGGAGGCTCTCAAGCTGCTAAAGTTTTATTGCAAATTGAAACAGCTTCCCTTAAGAAAAAAGGAGAAGAAATTACAAAAGAAAAAGAGGAAGAACTTTTTAATAAAATAAAATCTAAATATGATGAGCAAGTATCTCCATATTACGCTGCAGCACGTTTATGGACCGATGCCATTATAGATCCGCTCGATACGCGTAAATGGATTAGTATGGGAATTGAAGCTGCAAATCATGCTCCTATTGAAAAACAATTTAATTTAGGGGTTATACAAACCTAAAATAGCTGAGGCTTCCTGAGTTTATAACACCATTTTTTTAGAGTTTACAGCTAGTGCTTTCCCTAAGGGAATTGATTTTAAAATTATATAAAACAAAAAATCCGCTTTTCAGCGGATTTTTTGTTTTATATAAGCTTCTAATTCTTATTTATCTCCCATAGCTGCTTCTACTGCAGCAGAGAGCCTTTTGTAGGTTCCATTTTCTAATCTGTCTCTAATTGCAGAAAACGCTTCTAATGTAGCCTCAATATCTTCCATTGTATGAGTAGCCGTAGGAATCATACGTAAAAGTATCAATCCTTTAGGAATTACTGGATATACAACTATAGAACAGAAAATGCTATAATTTTCTCTTAGGTCTTTTACAAGTGCCATTGCTTCTGGGATATTTCCGTTAAGGTAAACGGGAGTTACACAACTTTCTGTAGTCCCAATATCAAAACCTCTATTTTTTAATCCGTTTTGCAATGCATTTACATTCTCCCAAAGTTTAGCTTTAAGTTCTGGCATAGTTCTTAACATATCCAAACGCTTTAAAGCTCCTTTTACAAAAATCATAGGTAATGATTTTGCAAACATTTGAGAGCGTAAATTATATTTTAAATAATCTATTACTTGTTTATCTCCTGCCAAAAAAGCTCCGATACTAGCCATTGATTTTGCAAAAGTAGCAAAATAAACATCTATCTGATCTTGCACCCCTTGCTCCTCACCTGCACCAGCTCCAGTAGCACCTAGTGTTCCAAATCCGTGAGCATCATCTACAAGTAATCTAAAATTATATTTCCCTTTTAAGGCAACTATTTCTTTTAATCGTCCTTGTTCTCCACGCATTCCAAAAACACCTTCAGAAATAACAAGTATCCCACCACCAGTTTGTTCTGCCATTTTGGTAGCACGCTCTAAGTTTTTCTCAAGGCTTTCCATATCGTTATGTTGATATGTAAAACGTTTTCCCATATGCAGACGAACCCCGTCAATAATACATGCATGAGAATCTACATCATACACAATAATATCATCTTTAGTAACCAAAGCATCTATGGCAGATACCATTCCTTGATAACCAAAGTTTAATAAATATGTTGATTCCTTTTTTACAAACTCAGCAAGTTCGTTTTGTAATTGCTCATGAAGGTCTGTATGCCCACTCATCATTCGTGCTCCCATTGGGTATGCGGCACCATGTTCAGCAGCAGCTTCAGCATCTGCTTTCAAAACTTCAGGATGATTAGCAAGACCAAGATAATCATTGATACTCCAGGTAATTACTTCTTTCCCATTAAACTTCATTCTGTTTGAAATATTCCCTTCCAATTTAGGAAATACAAAATATCCCTCTGCCTGAGAAGCCCATTTTCCTAATGGCCCTTTGTTCTCAATAATCCTATCAAATAAATCTCTCATGTAAATGGAGTTTCTTTTATGTTCAAATAAACGTTAAATTTACAGCACGCAAAAGTAACTAAATTTAAACTCTTATCATAAATTTTTTACTTTTCTTCTACAAGTTTCTTAAACTGTTTTTTAAACATCTTATCTAAGAACTTATCTGGAAAAACATGAATTGCTAGCCAAAACAACCACTTTTTAGGGGCTACCAAGTAGCGAGTCTTGTTCTTCTTTCCTTCATATATTCCGTAGATTAAATTCGACACTTCACTAGCTTCTAAAGCAATACCTTCCATTCCTTGTACGGCTTTATCCATATTGTCGTAAATTTTTTCATACGGAGTATTTTTATATTTATTTACCTGTGTTTCTGCATCAGCTTTTGCTTTATTCCAAATTTCAGATTTTATTGGTCCTGGTTCTATTACTGTTACCTCTATTCCAAAGTCACTTAATTCTCTTCTAAATCCATCCGATAATGCTTCTACTGCATATTTAGATGCTGAATAAGGCGCCATAAAGGGTCTTGTTACTCTCCCAGAACCACTACTAATATTAATAATTCTTCCTTTAGGACGATTATTATCAAAACCTAAAAGAGGAAGAAAAGCCTGTGTAACACGTAAAACACCAAGTACATTTATGTTTAACTGACTTGAAAATTCTTCAATAGGAATATACGCTAAGGGTCCGTTTACAGAAACCCCAGCATTATTTACTAAGCAATCTAAGGACGCTCCATCTAAAATGTTTTCAACTTCTAAGGATGCTTTTTTTATAGCCTCTTCATCTATAACATCAAATAGAAGCGGATGAAAATTTGCTCCTAATTTTTCTTTTAACGCTGCAGCATCTTCTTTTTTTCTAACGCTACCAAAAACTAAAAAACCCTTATCTAAAAATAATTTTGCTGTTGTATAGCCTATCCCAGAAGAAACTCCTGTTATTAATATATTTTTCATTTATACTTTTTTATTGCGATGCTCAATCTTCTTTATACTGATTTTATTTCTTGCATCGCCTTTATTGCATTTTCCTCAGCTTTTTGATCTTTGTAATGTTTCCATTTTTCTCCTGCTAAGTAATTCATTCCATTATCTACTGTAAAAAGTCGCACTAAATTAGACAAACCTTTTGCTTTAGTTTTTAGCGAATTGTTAGCTCTAAGTGCTAATGAATAGCCTCCTTTAGAATAATACACATAATGCCACCACAATTTAGGAATAAATAATGTTTCTCCATGTTCTATTGTAGCCTCTAAGCCTTTAGCATATTTATAAGCTGGATATTTATTATAATCTGGATTTAAAACATCCAAATGTGAATGATTGGTATATGGTAATTTATATAGTAATTGTGATTGCTCTTGCGGAAATAAATATACTTTTTTCTGCGTTTGAAAATGCGTTAAAAACACATGAGAACAATCTATATCATAATGAAGGTTAAGTGCCGATCCTTTTCCTCCAAAAAACATTAAAGCAAACTTTAAAAAGCCATTCATTATGGTTGGAGTTTCATAATCTTTTGCAAGTTCTGGAGCTCGTTTCATTATTTGAAAATTATGAAATCTTAAACTTGTAGGCTTTGTCTCTATAATATTTAGATAATCTCTAAATTTTTTATGAGAAACCGGTTTCATATAACCATTCCCTGGGTTATGATAAGAATCATCATACATAGGAATTTCCCAATCTCCGTAATTTTCTTTAAAAAAATCAAAAGTCCATTTCGTAGTCGCTCTCCAATTTTTGGCTAAGTCTTTAAATATTACTGGTGTATTGGTTGAAAGATACCTTTCTTTAAATTCCTTTTTGGTGATGTTTTCTACTTTATCAACCAAATTGAAATTAGACATCTTATAATTTTATTTTATATATTCTATTTTTTGTGTTTCTTCTGTATTAATAGCATCAAAAAATCCTTGAGCTCTCATCCAATCGTCGCTATATATTTTACTCATATATCTAGAACCATGGTCAGGAAAAATCATAACTACATTACTATTTTCATCAAATTCTCCTTCTTCTGCTAATTGTTTCACGGCTTGCATAACAGCGCCACTTGTATAACCTACAAAGCAACCTTCAGTTTTAGAAATCTCTCGGGCAGTATGGGCACTTTCTTCATCTGTAACTTTGATAAATTTATCTATTACATCAAAATCTGTTGCCGTTGGAATCAAATTTTTTCCTAAACCTTCTATTCTATATGGATAGATTTCATCAGAATCAAACTCTCTTGTTTCGTGATACTTTTTGAGTACAGAACCGTAGGCATCTACTCCTATTACTTTTACAGCAGGATTTTTTTCTTTTAAGAATCTAGCAGTTCCAGAAATAGTTCCTCCAGTTCCACTACAAGCTATAAAATGAGTTATTTGTCCGGCTGTTTGCTCCCAAATTTCAGGACCTGTAGATTGGTAATGCGCATCTATATTAAGTTCATTAAAGTATTGATTAATATAAACAGAACCTTTCATTTCGTCATGCATCCGCCTTGCTACTTGATAGTAAGATCTAGGATCGTCTGCACTTACATGCGCTGGACAAACATATACTTTTGCGCCCATGGCACGTAACATATCTATTTTATCGGGAGAAGATTTAGAACTAACGGCAAGAATACAATCGTATCCCTTAATTACACTAACCATGGCAATACTAAAACCAGTATTTCCAGAGGTAGTTTCAATAATTGTGTCGCCAGGTTTTAAAATTCCTTTACGTTCTGCTTCTTCAATAATGTGTAGCGCTATACGATCCTTACTAGAATGACCCGGGTTGAAAGCTTCTACTTTAGCGTAAAAATTTCCGATAAGATTTTGGGTTATTTTTTTAAGCTTTAGTAATGGGGTATTCCCTATTAAATCTAAAACATTATCGTAAGCATTTATCTTTTGTTTCATATAAACAATTTGGTTAGATACAAAATAGTTTTGAATTCCTCCAAACCATGCAAATTTAATTATTTTTTTTAATTACTGCCGGATTCCTTCCAAATCTAATAGGAATGCATACTCTTCTGCAACCTCTTTTAAGGCTTCAAATCTTCCCGAAGCTCCCCCATGGCCTGCATCCATATTAATATGAAACAATAAAAGGTTATCGCCTTTTTTAACATTTCTTAACTTTGCTACCCACTTTGCTGGCTCCCAATATTGCACTTGAGAATCATGTAATCCTGTTGTGACTAATAAATTTGGATACACTTTTTCTTCCACATTATCATATGGGGAATACTCTTTTATATAGTTGTAATACTCCTTATTGTTTGGATTTCCCCACTCATCATATTCTCCTGTTGTTAATGGAATGGATTCGTCTAACATAGTAGTAACTACATCTACAAAAGGAACTGCTGCAATAACTCCGTTATAAAGTTCTGGAGCATTATTAATTACAGCTCCCATTAGAAGTCCCCCTGCAGAACCTCCCATAGCATACAAGTGCTTATTGGAAGTATAATTTTCTTCAATTAAAAATTTAGAACAATCTACAAAATCGGTAAATGTGTTTTTCTTTGTTAATAGTTTTCCATCCTCATACCATTTTCTTCCTAAATATTCCCCGCCACGAATATGTGCAATAGCATAAATAAATCCACGGTCCAATAACGATAATCTAACGGTAGAAAAATACGGATCTATAGTAGCCCCATAAGAACCATATCCATATAATAGTAATGGATTTTTACCGTCTTTTTTAATTCCTTTTTTATAAACTAAGGAAATCGGAATCATAGTTCCATCTCCAGCTTTTGCCCAGATACGCTCAGAGACATAATTATCTTTATCGAACTTCCCTCCTAGCACTTCCTGCTCTTTTAATACTGTTTTTTCCTTAGAAATCATATCAAAATCTACCGTACTCGAAGGCGTTGTCAAAGAATTATACACATAACGAAGCGTATCTGTATCAAACTCTAAATTGGTGGATGGAAATACTGTGTAAGTTTCATTATCAAACGGAATGTAATATTCATTAGTTCCATCCCAACGGGTAACCTTAATTTTATTTAACCCATTAGAGCGTTCACTAACAACCAAGTAATCTTTAAAAATGTCGATATCTTCTAATAATACATCTTCTCTATGCGGAATAACTTCCTCCCAATTTTCTTTTGTGGTTTTATCCACAGAAGTTTTCATCAGTTTAAAATTGGTTGCTTTATCTGCATTGGTAATAATGTAAAACGAATCTTTATAATGAGAAATACTGTATTCCAAACCTCTAATTCTAGGTTGAAAAACGGTTAATTCCTCATCTGGGTTATCTGCATCCAAAAAGCTATATTCAGAAGTTAATGTACTTCCTGAACCAAAAACAATATATTTTTTAGACTTCGTTTTGTAAACAAAAGCATTAAAGGTTTCGTCTTTTTCGTTATAAACCAGCTCATCTTCAGCGTTTTTCTGCCCTAAAATATGCCTGTAAACTTTATCAGACCTTAAAGTTTGTTCATCTTTTCGAGTGTAAAACAAGGTTTTATTATCATTTGCCCAAGTACTTCCTCCTGTAGTATTTTCTATTTTTAAAGGAAGTATTTCTCCTGTTTCTAAGTTTTTAACTTGAAGAGTATACTTTCTTCTACTTAAAGTATCCACTCCAAAAACAGCTAATTTATTATCTGGACTGATATTAATTCCTCTTAAATTGAAGTAAGAAAAATCTTTTGCCATTTCATTACAGTCAAACATAACCTCTTCCACAGCACCATCAACATCCTTTTTACGAATATAAACAGGATAATCCTTCCCTTCTTCATACTTGGTTATGTACCAATACCCATTGTATTTATAGGGTACCGACTCATCGTCTTCTTTTATACGCCCCTTCATTTCTTTAAACAAATCCTCTTCAAAAGCATCGGTATGTGCGGTCATTTTTTCAAAATAAGCATTTTCACGCTCTAGATAATCAATTACTTCTGGATTCTCTCTTTCGTTCATCCAATAGTAATCGTCTATTCTTATATCTCCATGTTTTTCAAGGGTTACAGACTTTTTATCTGCAATTGGAGGGGTAATCTCTTTCATATTTTTAGTTTCTTTCTTTTTACAGGAAGCCACAAAAATAAGACATAGCAAAGGAATGAGAAGACGGATATTCATATTAATTTATTTTAGATACATTCTTCTAATTTAGTAATTTTGTTGAAATAAAATATAAAATTATGTTTGGAGACCTAATGGGAATGATGGGGAAATTAAAAGAAACCCAACAAAAAATAGAAGAAACTAAAAAACGTTTAGATACAATAACGGTTTCTGAAGAGAGTGCCGATAAGCTTTTATCTATAACAATGACTGCAAATCGTGAGTTAAAATCTTTAGAAATAAAAGATGAATTATTGCAGGATAAAGAACAATTAGAAGATTATTTAGTTTTACATATAAATAAAGCAATTGAACAAGCTACTAAAATTAATGAAGCCGAATTAGGAGCTGTAGCTAAAGAAGGAATGCCAAATATTCCTGGAATGGATATGTTTAAATAGTTTTTGGCTTAGTCTTTGCAATAAAAACTTAAAAAAATATAAATGAAGATTTTTATTTCCCTTTTCATAACTACTTTTATGCTTACTTCTAGCACAAATAATGTAGAATGGTATACCGATTTTTCTGAAGCAAAAAGTATAGCTAAACATGAAAAGAAAAATATAATGATGTATTTTACTGGAAGCGATTGGTGTGGCCCTTGCAAAATGCTAAAAGCAGATTTATTTGACACGGATGAATTTAGAGAACTGTCTAAAGACTATGTTCTTGTAAAGGTAGACATTCCAAGAAGAGTGGATATTATTTCTCCTGAACAACTTAAAAAAAATAAAGAATTACTTTCCGATTATAATTCGCAAAAAGTATTTCCTAAAATTGTTTTTTTAAATTCTAGAGGAAAAAAAATAGATGAAATTGAAGGGTATAATTCACTTAGAGATCCTCGTAATTATTTTAAAATGATAAAAAAGCATCAATAAACTTCAATATTTAATACAGAAGTTTGTTTACCACGAATTCACAAATGTATTTTTATCTCTGTGAATTAGTAGCTAAGCATAAAAAAGAGCTGTTTTCACAGCTCTTTTTTTTTGAATCCGTTCCATAGAAACCTATTCCTAAAGATTCAAACATAACAAAGTAATTCATTTCGACTCAAATTACCGAGAATTAACCCGTTATGAGGGATTTAAATTGAAAAAGTTGGTTAGTTATTTATCAATCTAAATTCTGTTCTTCTATTTACTGCATGCTCACGTTCTGTACAAGATACTCCGTCTGAACATCTGTTTTTAAGTTTTGATTCTCCATAACCGTTTGCTACTAATAAACTTCTATTAACTCCTTTTTCTACTAAGTAATTAGCAACCGCCTGTGCTCTTCTTTCAGATAATGTTTGGTTACTCTCTTTAGTTCCTCTAGAATCTGTATGAGAAGCTAACTCAACTTTAACCCCAGGATTCTGTTGTAAAACAGGCATTAAGTTTTCGTCTATAATTCTCTTAGCTTCTGGCGTTAATGTATAACTTGCTAAATTCCAATTTATAGGTAATGCGTTATATTCAACCAGCGTACACTCTACTTCTTTCCATGTTGTTAAACCTCCTTTTGTTTGAAGTACTTCATGAGAAACTGTATTGTAAACCGCAGGTATTGTTTCCTCCACTGTATAAGCATCTTTTACCAATACAGTTTTAGTAATTTCATCATATTCAGCAGGAATTTCTACCTCTTCTACTCTTGCTGGTTCTACAATTACTTCTTTAGTATAACTGTCAGACCTTTCTGCAACTGGAGAAGAAACTGTTGAAGCATCTGCGGCTAAAACTTCCTTTTGAAAGGTTTCATACTCCGCAGGATATCCTTTATAACACCAATACCTACAATCGTCTGGGTTAGACGATTCACAATCTGGTGCCGGAGCGCCTAATTCCCATTGCGCATATGCAGGTTTCATCTCTATAGTTTCTGAGCTTGGAGAAAAAGTTGCAGGCACAATTTCTAACTCATTAGAAGGTTCTTTAGAAACATAAGAAACTGTTTCTGTACCCCATTTTGCAGGAACAATAGTAAGTTTTTTACTAGCTTCTTTTACCAAAACTCTTTCTGTTACCGTTTTGTATTCTGCGGGATAGGTTTTTAAAACCTTATATGCTGGTTTTACCATAATTTGTACATCTTCATTAACATAAACATCTGGCGTTGTACAACGAACATAACACTTTCCCGGTTCTGGATTCTCTGGCAAGTCTTGAGAAAATGCCCCATAACTACATGCCAATAAGAATAAAAATAAAATTCTTTTCATGATTTTTTAATTAAGTGATTAGTATTAAGCAACATATAGTGCTTGAAGGAAAGAGTATTTAACATAAAATTAGGAATAACTTTATAAAATATCAAATTAATCCTCATTAAATTATCATTAAAAATGCCTATTTTTCTGTCCTATTTGAAGCTTACTATTAAATTTCGGACACAAAAACTAACTATTTACTATATGTTTAAGATTTTATTGATAAAAAATAAAGCCTTAGTCGCTTTTGAGTTTAAAACTCCAAATAACCAACTATTATTTACTAGTAATTATTACGCTAGTAAAGAACAAGCCCTTGCTGTTATTGAGGCTATAAAAGATAATACTCATTATAAATATGAAAGAAAAACGAATGTAGATGGAAAGTTTTATTTTGTGATAAATACTAATAATGGAGAAATTATCGGTAAAAGTCAGGTGTATTCTTCAGAAGCAGGAATGGAAAACGGAATAAATACAATGAAAAAAAATATCCCTTCAGCTGCCATAAAAAGTATAAACTAAAATTCATTTTTCTTTATTGTTGCCCGATAAAAGTTAACGGAATTTATTGAACTCCACATATATCAAGGTTTAAATGGAGTTTTAAAAATGGACCCCTTGCTATTAGTAAAAATGAATAAAAAAGGGAATTTTTGAAATGTAGTCTTTTTAAGCTACTTATATTGTGGTAGTTAAGATTTAGTCTTTGTTCTTTTTTCTTATAGCAAAGCGGTCTTGTATTTTTACTCGGACATTAATGATTTTTCTTATAAAAAACCTTTTTCTTCCATAAAAAGATACATGCCTATCTTGCAAAACTGACATTTGTCATATTTTTTATAATTGCAATTAAATAATATTGCACAGCAGAGCATCCTAGTTGGATACCATTCTAAACTAAATACAAGGATTTACTCTTAAACTGAAAACAAAAAATATGACACCCAAACAGCATTCCTTTCACATTCCAGTAATGGGAATAGGTTTCACCATAGACTCTCCTTTAAAAGTTGCGCATTATGGAATAGACTCTACTATTTCTTTGGTAGATGATGTTCTCATTGAAAAAATGAGAAAGCATTATTGCGAAAAATACAATCTTATTTATACTGAAATTTCTGAAAAGATAGACGATTTTAGAGCGAAGCGTATTACTTCCTATTTAGATTTAATGAATACTTTAATCGACTCTAAGGTTGAGCAATTAAAAAACACATCGATTGAAACGATTGAAGAGTTAAAAAGCTATTTCAATATTATTCCTTCTAAAAAAGAAGAGTTTTTAAAGAAACTCTCTTCTACCAATTGCTTTGGAGACATAAAAGATTGGCTTCAGAAAAACATTCACAAAGGGAGCATTGATGTTAATATAATGACCAAAGTTGATAAAGACAATTACAAAGACAACGTTCAATTGCCTACTATTTATAATGACGCACATGCAGCATTAAGAGGTTTTGCAGAGAGCAATGTAAACGGATCCTTAATTCTTTCAGCAGGCATGAATCCGCGTTTATATGGATATATTGAAAGTTTTAAAGATTTTTATCCTGAAAATAATACACTCAAGAAAAAAGTAGTTTTAAAGGTAAGCGATTATAGGTCGGCTTTAATTCAAGGAAAATTCTTAGTAAAAAAAGGAATTTGGGTTTCCGAGTTTAGAGTAGAATCTGGGTTAAATTGTGGCGGACATGCCTTTGCTACCGAAGGTTATTTATTAGGTCCAATACTAGAAACATTTAAAAATAATAAAGAAGTTTTAACCTCCGAACTTCATGAAATATATAAAAAAGCATTAAATACTAAGGAAATTCAAGCTCCAGCTTCTCCACTTCCAATAAAAATTACTGCGCAAGGAGGTGTTGGAACACACCAAGAACACGAGTTTTTGTTAAACTATTATAAATTGGATTCCGTTGGATGGGGCTCTCCCTTTTTACTAGTTCCAGAAGCCACCACTGTAGATAATGCAACACTAAAAAAATTGGTTAATGCTACAGAAAAAGACCTTTATTTAAGTAATATCTCTCCTTTGGGAGTTCCTTTTAATAATTTACGAGGCAACACCAAAGACATAGAAAAAGATAAACTTATCCAAAAAGGAAGACCAGGTAGTTCTTGTCCTAAAAAATATGTTTCTCTAAATAAAGAATTTACTGAAAAAAGTATTTGTACGGCATCAAGACAATATCAACATCTTAAAATAAATGAACTCAAACAGAAAGAGTTAACATCAGAAGAATATCTAAAAGCTTATAATAGAATTATTGAAAAATCTTGTATTTGTGTAGGCTTGGGTACTTCTGCACTTTTAGCAAATAACCTTCCTACAAAACAAGAAGGAAAAGGCGTTTCTATATGCCCTGGCCCCAATATGGCTTATTTCTCACAAATTTTAAAATTAGAAGAAATGGCACAACATATTTATGGGGAAACAAATGTTATTTCAAGACAAGACCGTCCGAATATGTTCATAAAAGAATTGAATCTTTACATTGATTACCTAAAAAAGGAAATTGAAAATCTCCCAAAGGTATTGGACAAAAAACAAGAGAAGTACATTAAAAATTTTACCAATAATCTTTTAGAAGGAATTAATTATTACACTTCTATATTCAAAAACTCCTCTGATTTTATAAATAGCAAAAAAGAGCTATTAATTGCTGAATTAAATTTTGCCAAAATCAACTTAGAAAAAGTACAGCAAAAAATTGTTTTGGAATAATATAATGAGCAACCAATCTAAGCGTAGTTAAAAATTTTGGGGGAAATTTTTCAACTAAGCTTGGTTGCTTACTATTCTTTAAAATATAAACACTAGCGTTTTTTTACTTCTAATTCTGATAGTGTTTTTAAAACAATCTCATGCATTTGAGATGTATAATCTAAATGTGTTACAATACGTAATTTACCTTGCCCCATATTAATAATAGAAATTGATTTTTTATGGAGCGTTTCCATAAATTCAGCAATATCTATATCATCATTTAAATAGAAAATTAAAATATTAGTCTCTACAGGGTCTATTTTTTTAATATAAGATGTTTTGGAAAGCACTTCCGCCAGTTCTTTAGCTCTTTTATGGTCTTCTGCCAGTCTCTCTATGTTAGCATCTAATGCATAAATTCCAGCCGCCGCCAAATACCCTGCTTGTCGCATTCCTCCGCCCAAAACTTTCCGAACTCTCAATGCTTTATCCATAAACTCTTTACTTCCTGTTAGCACAGATCCTATTGGGCATCCTAGTCCTTTACTCAAACAAACAGAAATAGAATCGAATACTTTTCCGTATTGTAAAGGAGTTTCATTTTTTGCCACCAAAGCATTCCAAAGTCGCGCTCCATCCAAATGTAATCCCAAAGAATTTTCATCACAAACTTTTCTAATCTCTAAAATTTCTTCGAAATCCCAACAAGCGCCTCCCCCTCTATTTGCTGTATTTTCTAGACAAACCAATGTGGTAAGCGGACTATGATAAAAATCTGGAGGATTTATAGAATCAATTACATTATTTGCGGTAAACCTACCATTATCGCCATCAATTAATTTACAAGACACTCCACTATTAAAACTAACGCCTCCCCCTTCATAATTAAAAATATGAGCATCTTTATCAGCTATCAATTGTTCTCCGGGTTGCGTATGGACTTTTATAGCGGTTTGATTAGCCATAGTCCCGCTCGGAAAAAATAACGCTGCTTCTTTACCAAACATTTTAGCCACTTTAGCTTCCAGTTCGTTCACCGTAGCATCATCTTTAAAAACATCATCCCCAACGTTAGCATTCATCATTGCCTCCAACATTTCTTTGGATGGTTTAGTTACTGTATCGCTTATTAAATTTATATTCATGAAAAAACACTATTTTTTTTTGTAAAGTTACTATACATCCTTTAAAAACTTATAATCATTTAAAAAAGTGTTTTACTTTTGAAGAAAATATAGATTTATGATTACTACCGATCAGGTAAAAAATCTTGCAGAAAGAACAGCCGATTTAAAAGGATACCTCAATATTGAACAGAAACTTATTGAAATCCAAAATGAAGAAGAAAAGACTTTTGCTCCAGATTTTTGGGATAAACCAAAAGAAGCAGAAGCTATAATGAGAGCGTTACGTACTCAAAAAAAATGGGTAGAAGACTACAATAAAGCAAATACATTGGTAGCCGAGCTTGATGTTTTGTTTGAATTTTATAAAGAAGGAGAAGCCACAGAAGAAGATATTGTAACACAGTTCGAAAAAGCTAAGTCGCTAATAGAAGGCATGGAATTTAAAAATATGCTTTCTGAAGAAGGAGATAGTATGAGTGCAGTTTTGCAAATTACTGCTGGGGCTGGAGGAACAGAAAGTTGCGATTGGGCTTCTATGCTTATGCGGATGTATTTAATGTGGGGAGAAAAAAATGGATATAAAATAAAAGAACTAAACCACCAAGAAGGAGATGTTGCAGGTATAAAAACGGTTACATTAGAATTTGAAGGCGATTTTGCTTTTGGTTGGTTAAAGGGCGAAAATGGTGTACATAGATTGGTACGTATTTCTCCTTTTGATAGCAATGCAAAACGGCACACCTCATTTGCATCGGTTTATGTATACCCACTTGCGGATGATTCTATTGAAATAGATATTAATCCTGCTGATATTTCATGGGATTTTGCTCGTTCTAGCGGCGCTGGTGGTCAAAATGTAAATAAGGTAGAGACAAAAGCCATCCTTACTCATCATCCAACTGGAATTATAATCCACAACTCAGAAACACGTTCGCAGTTAGAAAATAGAGAAAAAGCCATGCAAATGCTTAAATCGCAATTGTATGAAATAGAGCTTAAAAAACGTCAGGCGGCAAGAGATGAAATAGAATCTTCCAAAATGAAAATTGAATGGGGATCTCAAATTCGTAATTATGTAATGCATCCATATAAATTGGTGAAAGATGTACGTACAGCTCATGAAACAGGAAATGTAGATGCCGTAATGGATGGAAATATTGATGAATTTCTAAAAGCCTATTTAATGATGATGGGACAAAAAGACGAATAACTTAATGCAAATAACATTTTACTATTCAAGTATAAATTAATCAAATAATTCACGTTTATTTTAAAGCAGAATTAGCTTCATCTTTGTGAGAAGCAATATAATTTTCAAAATTCTAAAAATCATGATTAAAATATATCATAATCCTCGTTGTAGAAAATCTAGAGAAGGACTTCAAATAATTGAAGAATCGGGAAAAGAATATGAAGTTGTAAAATATTTAGAAGAAATTCCTTCAGAAAAAGAACTTCGAAAAATAATTAATTGTTTAGGAATTAAACCCATCAATTTGGTTCGTAAAAATGAAAACATTTGGAAAGAAAATTTTAAAAATAAAATTTTAACAGATGATGAAATTATCGAGGCTATGATTGAAAACCCTAAACTTATTGAACGCCCGATAGTTATAAAAAACAACGTAGCAGTAATAGGTAGACCGCCTGAAAATATTAAGGCAATTTTATGATAAGTTTAACCAAATAGGGTTAAACCATCGTCTAAATTTGGCGTCAAAGTTATGAAAATAACTAAAAACTACTACTAATAAACGCATGCTATGAAATTTAGACACTTCTGCATTTTTGCAGCAACCCTATTTACTACCTTTTTATTTGCGCAAAATCCAAATAGAAATGGAGGAGGACAAATTACCGTATCTGGAAAAGCAATTGATGCAGATACTTCAGAACCTTTAGAATATGCTACTCTTGTTTTGCAAAGTTTGGACGATCCAAACCAAGTTACTGGTGGAGTTACCGATCAAAATGGTAACTTTAGTGTAGATGCTCCTGCAGGTAAATATAACATAAGACTTGAATACATTTCCTATAGACCTTATACATTAAACAATCAAAATCTTACTGCCGATAAAGATTTAGGTACTATTAAATTAGCTATAGATGTAGCACAATTGGATGCTGTTGAAGTAGTTGGAGAGAAAACTACCGTAGAAGTTAGACTGGATAAAAAAGTTTACAATATAGGAAAAGACCTTACCACTAGCGGTGCTTCTGTAAGCGACGCTTTAGGAAACGTTCCTTCTGTAACGGTAGATGTTGAAGGTGCTATTAGCTTAAGAGGAAATGAAAATGTCCGTATCTTAATTAACGGAAAACCTTCTGCCATGGCAGGATTTGGCTCTACAGATGCGCTAAAACAACTTCCTGCAGATGCTATTGAGAAAGTGGAAGTAATTACGAGTCCATCCGCTAGATATGATGCTGAAGGTACTGCTGGTATTTTAAATATCGTTTTAAAGAAAGAAAAAACACTTGGTTTTAATGGTTCTGTAAATTTAAATGCAGGATACCCATCTACAAGTCAGGTAAATACAAACTTAAACTTAAGAACTAATAACTTTAATTTATTTACAACCTTAGGTTATTTTTACCGTGAGCCTCCAGGAAATGCAAATTTTGACAATTATTATTACAACTCTAAATTTAGTAGAATTACTGAAGACAGAGATATGTTCCGTAGAAATAAAGGTTTTAATGTTAATTTAGGAATGGAATATTTCTTAACTGAAAAATCTTCTATTACTGGTAGCTTTTTTACTCGTTTTTCTGATGAAAGAGATGGCACCGAAAATAATACCGTAAGATATATAAATGATGTTGTTGATAGTAAAACCTTAAGAGAAGAGGTAGAAAATGAAGATGATAACACCTATCAGTTTTCTTTAAACTATACCAATAACTTTAACGATGAAGGGCATAAATTAACAGCAGATTTTCAGTACTCTACTGATAACGAAGAGATTAATACTAATATTGCTGAAAATCAATTCTTCCCTACCGAAGAAATTATCAACTTAGAAAGAGTTTTTGAAACTGAAAAAGAGACAGAATATTTAGTACAAGCAGATTATGTATTACCTATGGGAGAGGCACAATTTGAAGCTGGATATCGTGGGAGTTTCGAAAAAAATGAAAACGATTATAATTTAGACACTTACAATCCAAACACAGATAGCTATGAAACAAATTATAGTCTTTCAAATCTCTTTACTTACGAAGAAAATGTAAATGCAATCTATTCTCAATATGGTAATAAATATGGTAAATTTTCATTTTTATTAGGACTTAGATTAGAGAATACTCAATTAAAAGGAAAAGTAACCTCGGAACTAGACGACGAAGCGTTAATTGACACTTTAGGGTTTAATTTTGATCCTGACTTCAACAAAAAATATTTAAACCTCTTCCCTACTGTAAATGTAACTTATGAATTGGGAGACAATGAAAATGTTACTTTAGGATATAACAGACGTATCAACCGTCCTAGAGGTTGGTTTATCAATCCTTTTCCTTCTAGATCTAGTAGAGCAAATATATTCCAAGGAAATCCTGATTTAAATCCTGCTTTTGCAGATGCTTTTGATTTAGGGTATTTAAAAAGATGGGATAAATTAACATTAACTTCTTCTGTTTACTACCAAAGAGAGACCGATGCTTTTGAGAGAATCCAAACGGAAACAGGGCAACAAACTTCCGATGGAATTGATATTATCCGTACAATCCCTATTAACTTGGCTACAAACCAAAGGTATGGTGGAGAAGTCGGAGTTATGTATAGTGCTATTGAATGGCTTCAATTTAACGGTAGTTTTAACTTCTTTAAATTTGATACTGAAGGAGAATATGAAGGAGTAGATTATGGTGCTTCAAATACAAGTTGGTTTTCTCGTTTAAGTGCTAAAGTGAAACTTCCTTCAAAAATAGACTGGCAAACAAACGGTTTCTATATGGGTCCAAGAGAAAATTCTCAAACAAAATCTGAAGGAATGCTTTCTATTGACATGGCATTAAGTAAAGATATTTTAGATGACAATGCTACAATTTCTATGAATGTAAGCGACTTGCTAAACTCTCGTAAAAGAAGATCTTACACAGAGTCTTATAACGATGCTGGGCAACTATCTTTTACTTCCGACAGTGAGTTCCAGTGGAGACAACGCCAATTTACCGTGTCTTTTATATACCGATTCAATCAGCCTAAAAATCAACGTGGAGAACGTGGTAAAAGAGGTAATGATGGAAATGGTGGTGATGAAGGTGGAGAATTTGAAGGATAAAAAAATATCAACAAATAGTATACAAAAAAAGAAGCCGATTGGCTTCTTTTTTTATTCTTCTAACTTTGCTTTTTTAGCTGCTCTTTTCTCTTTTATCAATTCAATGATTGATCCTCCTAACCAATAAGGAATTACAAAGGTTAATAAAAAAATCATTAACCAAAATCCTATTGTAAGGATAGATAAGAACGCTAAAAAGCCAAGATACTGATCAAATTCGAACATAGTTTCCGGAAATTTTCTGAATTCGCCTCAAAGATAAGCACATTTCTCAATTTATTCCTCAATAAACATGATTATTTCTAATAAAAATTAAGAATCAATTGCTTCAGTCAAGCTCTCAAAGTATTCTAACAAAACAAATTTAATTCATTTCGATGCAAAGTTCTTCAGTAAACTCATAGCTTCTTTTATGGTATTCGCTTCTTTATGAGGGATAAAACCCCTTTAGCAAACTACTTCGAGACAAGCTCATGAGGTATTTAAACTGGGTAAGCATTTTGATTTCGAGCTAAGCCTCGGAGTATTTAAATCTCGATTATCGAGTAAAAAAATAATTATTTCTGTTTAAATAAAAACTCTTTTAATTAATTTTATATTTGAAGAGAAAATCCTACATCTAGAAATAGATCCCCCTCCAATATTAACTTAACAATAAAGAACATGAAAAAATTACTAGCCCTTAGTTTTTTATCAATTACGCTACTTTTAACAGCCTGTAGTGATGATGATGATGACATTTCTGATTACGACAGAGTTGTTACACAGCATTCTGAAAATTACTGGAATACAGAAAGCCCAACAACTTATTATCTTGTTGATAATATCCGATGGATTGAAGATCAAGATGGAAATGGAAATTCAAATCCGGCTATTACACGAGATTATGATGACGCTATTCTTTCTAGTATAGATTTAAATATGGGAGAATTAGGGTACACCAAAGTAAATACTATTGACGAAAACAATCTTCCAGACTTAATTATTACAGCTCAAGCTTTAGCTACTACCTATGCAGATATTGATATTATTTGGGATGGATGGTACGATTGGTGGGGTTATTATGATCCTTTCTATCCAGGATGGTATCCTGTTTATTACGAATGGACAGAAGGTACTATCTTTATTGAAATGGGAGATGCTAATACTTTAGATGAAGAAGAACAACAGATCGATATTGTCTGGGGAGCAGGAATTAACGGACTTGTTAGGGGTTCTCAAAGCGGAAACATACAGTTTATTAATGACCAAATCGACGAAGCATTTGACCAATCCGACGACTATTTAGAAATTAACTAATCAGTAAATAACTATTTCAATGAAAAAATTAATTCTTTTACTACTAATCCTAAGTGCAGGAGTAACAAAAGCACAAGACAGTCAAGATTATATAGATTTAATAAAAGCTAATCTTAACCTTGAACTTAAATCGTTTATCTATGAAGAATTGGAGCTTTCTCCTTCAGAAGAAGAAGCCTTTGCTCCTATTTTTGATAAATATTTGGATGAAAGCGGTGAGATTGCTGTTGAAAAAGCAGCTTTATTCGAGTTATATTCTAATAATCTTACAACATATACAGAAGATCAAATTAACGATTTAAACAAAGAAGTTATTAAAACAGATCTTCAAAAAGTAAAAACCGATAAAAAATATTACGGAAAATTTGTAAAAGCAATTGGCGTTAAGAAAACTACAAATTTCTTTTTCTTAAAAAGGTATCTCGACAATGTTGTTGATGGTGCTAAATTAGATTTTTTAGCAGAATAACATTTGTTTTTAAAGGTGTTAATCTACATTAATAAAGCGGTTTTTTAATTGATAATAATGTAAATTTGTACTACAAAAAGATTAATTCAAACTATGGATTTTAGAATAGAAAAAGATACAATGGGGGAAGTAAAAGTTCCTTCAGATAAGTTATGGGGAGCGCAAACAGAACGTTCTAGAAACAATTTTAAAATAGGAGCTCCTGCTTCTATGCCTCTTGAAGTAGTATATGGGTTTGCATACCTAAAAAAAGCTGCTGCTTATACCAATTGCGAACTCGGAGTTTTACCTATTGATAAAAGAGACCTTATTGCACAAGCTTGCGATGAAATTTTAGAAGGTAAACACGACGATCAATTTCCGCTTGTAATTTGGCAAACTGGTTCTGGTACGCAAAGTAATATGAATGTAAATGAAGTTATTGCAAACCGAGCTCACCAATTAGCTGGTAACAAAATTGGAGAAGGCGACAAAACCTTACAACCAAATGACGATGTAAATAAATCACAATCTTCTAACGACACTTTTCCTACAGGAATGCATATTGCTGCCTATAAAATGGTTGTAGAAAATACCATTCCTGGAGTAACTCAACTGAGAAATACTTTAAAAAAGAAATCGGAAGAATTTAAAAATGTAGTTAAGATTGGAAGAACGCATCTTATGGATGCTACACCACTTACATTAGGACAAGAGTTTTCTGGATATGTTTCTCAATTAGACCACGGTTTAAAAGCATTAAACAACACTTTAGAGCATCTTTCTGAACTTGCCTTAGGTGGAACTGCTGTAGGAACTGGTTTAAATGCCCCAAAAGGATATGCAAAACGTGTAGCTGAATTTATTGCAAAATTTACAGAACACCCTTTTAAATCGGCCGACAATAAATTTGAGGCTTTAGCTGCTCATGATGCTTTTGTAGAAACACATGGAGCTTTAAAGCAGTTAGCTGTTTCTTTGAATAAAATTGCAAACGATATTAGATTAATGGCTTCTGGCCCTAGAAGTGGAATTGGAGAGATTAATATTCCTGCTAACGAGCCAGGAAGTTCTATTATGCCTGGAAAAGTAAATCCTACACAATGTGAAGCATTAACAATGGTTTGCGCGCAAGTAATGGGGAATGATGTTGCTTTAACTGTTGGAGGAGCTCAAGGTCATTATGAGCTTAATGTTTTCAAACCTATGATGGCGGCAAACCTATTACAATCGGCTAGACTTATTGGAGATGCATGTGCTAGTTTTGAAGAGCATTGTGCTAGCGGAATCGAACCAAATACAAAACGTATTAAAGAACTTTTAAATAATTCTTTAATGCTGGTAACTGCTTTAAATACTAAAATAGGATATTATAAAGCTGCGGAAATTGCAAATAAAGCGCATGAAGAAGGAACTACCTTAAAAGAAGCTGCATTAGCATTAAATTATCTTACTGCTGAAGAGTTTGACGAATGGGTAAAACCTGAAGATATGGTTGGTGGATTAAAATAATCCGTTCAATTAATCATAAAAAAATTGTAAAGTGGCTGCCTAAAAAGTAATTTGTAGTTGTCGAACTGAGCTTGTCGAACTGAGCTTGTCGAACTGAGCTTGTCGAAGTTTTACACTACTAACTCTCAAAAAAATCCTTCAACAAGCTCAGGATGACATTTAGGGTTTAAATACTTTTTAGACAGCCACTATTTTTATTATTTTTCTGAATCAATTTATAAATGCCATATATGAAAAATAGCGTCAAATTCTGTTTAACTGCTTTAACTTTATTAAGTTTTTCATGTAAAGAAAAGCCAAAAGAGAAAGAAGAAAACATTATAGAACTTGGGAAACTAAACAAAGAAACCATTCTAGACCAAGTCCCAACAGCAGAATGTTACTTATTTGTTCAAGGAAAAGATTCCATTAAATTATCCATAGAAAAATCTGAAGATGTTGTTACTGGAAGTTTAGCTTATAAATTTTATGAAAAGGATAAAAGCTTTGGAACAATTAATGGAAAATTAAATGGCGATATTTTAAAAGCAGATTATACGTTTCAAGCGGAAGGAACTACATCTACTCGTGAAGTTATTTTTATGAAAGATGGCGACAAATTTATTCCTGGATATGGAGAAACTATCGATAAAGACGGGAAATTTGTTTTTAAAGACAATACAAAACTTGATTTTAATACCACACAAGCGCTTATCAAAGTAGATTGCGAATAATCCTTCTACGACTATAAACACACAGGGTTTTTAGTAGACTATTTTATTCTGTTTGTAACAAATTTACAAATATGCTTTCTATTCCTTTCTTAGTCCTCCTGTAATAAAATTGTAGGGTTTTATTTCATATTAAAAACAATTGTTGTCCGATAAAAGTTAACTGAATTTATTGGACACTACTTATATCAAGGCTCAAATGAGGTTTTCAAAATAGACCCTATGCTATTAATAAAAATGAATAAAAAGAGAATTTTTAATAATATTGTTTCTTTAAACCACTTATTTTATGACGGTTAAGATTAATTTTTTCTCTTGTCTCTTATCTTTTGCCTTTTGTTCTTACAGCGAAACGGTCTTGTATTTCTATTCGGGCACTAATGATTATAAAATAATAAAAAAAGCCTATCAAAACATAATTTTTGACAGGCTTTTAGATTTGTTATATTCTAAAAAAAGCTAACTATATAGTTTAATTAGCTTTTATACATTTTAGCACGTTGCTCTTTAATAGAATTATCGCTCATATAATCATCAAAAGATAAATAACGATCTATTGTTCCGTTTGGTGTTAACTCAATAATTCTGTTAGCAATAGTTTGTGTAAACTCATGGTCATGAGAAGTTAGCATTATTGTTCCAGGGAACTTCTTTAATGAGTTGTTAAATGCTGTAATACTCTCTAAGTCTAAGTGATTTGTAGGCTCATCTAGCATTAACACATTTCCTCTTATCATCATCATTCTACTCAACATACAACGTACTTTCTCCCCTCCAGATAATACACGCCCTGTTTTTAACGCTTCTTCTCCACTAAAAAGCATTTTTCCTAAAAACCCACGAACAAACACCTCTTCTCTTTCTTCTTCTGTTTTTGCATATTGGCGTAACCAATCTACTAACGTATCATCATTATCAAAAAAGGAAGCGTTATCTGCTGGTAAATAAGCTTGAGTGGTTGTAATTCCCCATTGGAATTTCCCAGAGTCTGGCTTAAGATTGTCGTTTATAATTTCGTAAAAAGCAGTAGTTGCTCTAGAATCTTTTGAAATAATAGCCACTTTATCTCCTTTTGCCAAATTAATATCTACTCCATTAAATAAAACATCCCCATCAATACTAGCAGTTAATCCTTCCACATTTAGTATCTGGTCTCCAGCCTCACGCTCACGCTCAAAAATAATAGCAGGATAACGTCTACTAGAAGGTTTTATCTCATCTACTTTTAATTTTTCTAACATTTTTTTACGAGATGTAGCTTGTTTACTTTTTGCTACATTGGCGCTAAAACGTTGAATAAACTCATTTAATTCTTTAGCCTTATCTTCTGCCTTTTTATTTTGTTGTGCTCTTTGTCTAGCGGCAAGCTGACTACTTTCATACCAGAAAGTATAGTTTCCACTGTACACATTTACTTTTCCAAAATCTATATCTGCAATACTTGTACAAACAGCATCTAAGAAGTGACGGTCGTGAGAAACAACTATTACCGTATTTTCATAATTAGCTAAGAAATTTTCAAGCCAAGAAATGGTTTCAAAGTCCAAGTCGTTCGTAGGCTCATCCATAATAAGCACATCTGGATTTCCAAATAACGCTTGTGCTAATAAAACACGTACTTTTTGTTTCCCATCTAAATCCGACATTAAACTATAATGTAAATCTTCAGAAATTCCTAAGTTAGACAGTAAAGCAGCAGCATTACTATCGGCATTCCAGCCATCCATTTCTTCAAACTGAACTTGCAACTCCCCTATTCTATCTGCATTTTCATCGGAATAGTCGGCATACAGCTCGTCCATTTCTTTTTTTATGGCAAACAAAGGTTTATTTCCGCTTAACACAGTTTCTAAAACTGGAGTATCGTCATAAGCATAGTGATCCTGTTCTAAAACAGACATACGCTTACCTGGTTCCAAATGAACATGTCCGCTAGTGGGATCTTGCTTTCCAGATAATATTTTTAAAAATGTTGATTTTCCGGCACCATTAGCACCTATAATTCCGTAGCAATTTCCTTGAGTAAAAGCAACATTTACTTCATCAAACAAAACTCTCTTTCCAAATTGTACAGATAAATTAGAAACTGATAACATTCACTATTGTTTTTAATTATTCGCGCTGCAAAAGTAACAAAATTAACACACAATTAGGGTACAATGGTAAACGTTAAAAACACTTATTTAACTTCATGTTAACATTAAACTATACTCGGCTTTTATAGATTTGTTACATATGATGCTTAAAAACATCAAAACGTTATATGAAGTACTCTTTTTTAGCGCTAATTATCGCCCTCACCTATAGTTGTTCAGAGTCTCCTACAAAAACTTATTTTGGCGGAGAGGTTGTCAACCCTAACTCCGACTATGTCTATTTGTACTATGATAATAATGTTATAGATTCCTCTAAAATTGACCAAAGTAATCGTTTTTCGTTCAAATTAGACAATGTTAAAGATGGCCTTTATCACTTTGATCATAATGAGTATCAATACATTATATTAGAAAAAGGCGATAGCTTATTAATGCGACTTAATACCCTAGATTTTGATGAATCTTTGGTGTATTCTGGAATGGGTTCAGAAAAAAATAATTTTTTGATAGACATGTTCCTTATTTATGAAGATGAAGAAAAAGCGGTGAATAAGTATAGTGAACTCTCTCCTGAAGAATTTTTAACTAAAATTGATTCGCTTAAAAGCATGAAAGAAACGCTCTTAAACGATATTAATACCAAAGATCCTTTATCTCCAATTGCCAAACATATTGCACAAGGCGCTGTTAATTATAGATATTTTACCGATATGGAAGAATATCCATTTATTAATAAAAGAAGAAACGGTTTAACAAAAATAGCCAATTTACCAGCTAACTTTTACAGCTTTAGAAAAGAAGTTGATTATAACGATACGTTGTTAATGTATTACAAACCATATTTTAATTACCTAGTAATTCATTTTAACAACCTTGCATACAATTATTGTAAAAATGAATGTAATGGAGATTTAAATTACATAGAACGCTCTTTGCACTACAGTACTCATAAACTACAATTAATTGATAGTGTTGTTACAAAAAATAAAACCATAAGAGATAATTTAACTCGAAATGTAGCTTTTTCTTTCCTATTAGGGAGACACTCAAGAGCACATAATGAAGAATTTATGGACGCCTTCCATAAATACGCAGGTAAAAATCAGCATGAAGAAGAGATAAATAATTTTTATCAAAACGTTCAGAACTTACAAAAAGGGCTAACGCTGCCTCCTATTCATTTAGTAGATATTAAAGGCAATAAGGTTACAATAGACTCCATGTCTTACAAAAAGAATACTGTTTTTTACTTTTGGAATTACCACCAAAGAGACCACCAAGCAAATGTTTTAACTCGAATTGAACGCTTAAAGAAAGATTATCCTAATTATAATTATGTAGGAATAAATGTTAACGAAGATCGGTCAGAATGGTTACAAAATTTAGCTTCTATTTCTAAATTAGGAGATACTTTAGAACAATACCAAACTGATAATATTGACGAACTTCTAGGAAGTTTGGTTATAAAAAGCTTAAATAAAATTATAATAGTAGATAATAAAGGAAAAATAATAGATGGATTTGGAGATATTTATCATCGTAAAAGCTTAGAGACAAGCCTAAGCGATAGTATGAAAAAATAATTTTTTTGTCAATTATCTAATAAAAAGAATCAATTAATAAGAGGCTATCTAAAACCTATATGCCGTCCTGAGCTTGTTGAAGGACTTTTTGAGTGTTAGTTGTTTAAAACTTCGACAAGCTCAGTTCGACAAGCTCAGTTTGACAACTATGAATTAATTTTTAGATAGCCTCTAATTAAATAATATACAATTATAGTTTTACGACTGATATTCTTTCACAATATTCATTCGAAGTTTCCTAAAGTAATCTTCCGCCAACCAATCGCGGTAATTTTTAGTACTTTTACTTATACAGTATGAATAGCGTTTAATTCTGCTATCAATATCGTCTTTCAGCTCCATTGCAAGCATTCTAGCTTCATAAGCATCTTCACTATTATCAACACACATTTCTGTATGCTGTTTTAAAGAACGCTCCAATATAATTTTTGAACGCAATCCTTTTTTTATTGTTTCATCATAAATTTCTTCAATATTTAAAGAAACATCATCCGTTTTTTCAAACTTTTTTCGGAGTTGAGCTGGCATTTCGTAAACAAAATTGCTTTCAATTTCCTCATCATCTTTAATATTCTCCAAGTAAAAATCTGGATACCTAAAAATATGTTGCCAATCTACTGGTTCACTCCACAAACCAAAACGAGCCACGTTATTTCCTAAATCAATTACAGTAAATTTATCTTTCCCATCTAAAACTCTTGATCCACGACCTATCATCTGGAAATATAAGGTTAGAGAACGTGTTGCTCTATTTAAAATAATGGTTTCTACAGAAGGTTCATCAAATCCAGTTGTAAGAATACTCACCGAACTTAAAATAGCATCAGGAGTATTTTTAAACCACTTTAAAATCTCTTTTCTGTCTTTATTACTATGCGTATTATCTAAATGACGAACAGGATATCCAGCCTCTCTAAACATTTCATAAACATACCAAGACGTGTTAATTCCGTTATTAAAAATAAGCGTTTTCTTCCCTTTAGATTTTTCCTCATAAGCAAATAAAAGCTTTTCTTGCATTTCTAAATTGGAGTACAAAGCTTCGGAAGATTTAACGGTATAATCTCCATTAATACCCACTTTAAGCGTTCCTAAACCAACATCATAAGAATAGGTTTCCGCTTTAGCTAAGAAGCCTTTTTGGATTAACGTTTTTATAGCCTCTCCAATTATAAGTTCGTTATAATTATCCTTCATCGGAAGTTTTATATTTGAACTCAATGGTGTTGCTGTTACTCCAAGAATAAAACTATTCTTAAAATAGGAAAGCAATTTTCTGAAAGAATTATAATGTGCCTCATCAATAATAACCAAACCAACATCGTCTATTTCCAGTTTATTATCGTTCAGTCTATTTTTAAGAGTTTCCACCATGGCTACAAAGCACATATACTCCGCTTGATCTGGAAGTTCTTTTACTTTGCTATTAATTACTTTATTCTTTACATTAAAGCCACGCAGCATTTTTGAGGTTTGTTTACTTAACTCAATTCTATGTGTAAGCACAACAACCTTTTTGTTATATTCTTGAATGTAGCGACGTACAATTTCAGAAAATATTACAGTTTTCCCTCCCCCTGTAGGCAATTGATACAGCAGATGATAATTATTATCTTGATTCTGGATACGATCAAAAATTTGGTCTATGGCCCCTTTTTGATAGTCGTAGAGCTCCTTTTTATCTTCTTCTTTAATCGTAAGCATACTTATTATTATGGTAAATAGTTAAACGTGCAAATTTAGCTAGTTTTATGGTTAAAGTGAAATTTTAAGCCTAGATAAACATAAGATTAACAAAGAAACTTAATTTCCTTATACTTTATCACATCAAAATAACTGATAACTAGCCTTTTATAGAATCCTTAACATTATTGCTATTGCCTTTCCATTAATTTACTGTAGTTTCGTGGCTTAAATAAAAACAAAGGTTTGTAACGGTTTACAAACACAATTAAAATTTTTATATGAGTCAAGTAAAGGAAAACGACACAGTTAAAGTTCATTACACAGGAAAATTAGTAGACGGACAAGTTTTTGATAGTTCTTTAGAAAGAGAACCATTAGAATTTAAGCTTGGAGAGGGTCAGTTAATTCCTGGATTTGAGAACGGAATTTTAAATATGGCGGTTAACGAAAAAAAGACTATTAATATTCCATCTTCTGAAGCTTATGGAGAAGTAAGACAAGAATTACTTCAAGAAATTCCAAAAAATGAACTTCCAGAAGATATAAAACCTGAAGTAGGAATGGGACTTGTTTCTCGTACTCCAGAAGGAAGAGAAATCCAATTAGTGGTTGCAGATGTAAAAGACGAATCTATCGTTGTTGATGCAAATCATCCATTAGCTGGAAAAGATTTAATATTTGAGATTGAAGTTTTAGAGATTAAATAATCCAAACTTTGTAAAATATGTAATGCCTGAGGATGTAAATTTCTCAGGCATTTTTTTTATAATATTTTCTTAACAAAACAACGAAAATCCTCTCAACTCTTAAATTTAACCCAATTTATCTATCCAAAAGTCAATAAGACCCCCATTTATTTGCTTTTTTGAAAAAAAAATCGTACTAATGCGAGGTTATTATCAAAATATAGAAAAAATATATGAGACAACTAAAAATTATAAAGCAGGTAACCAACCGTGAATCTAAATCGTTAGATAAATATCTTCAAGATATTAGTAAAATCGATATGATTACAGCCGATGAAGAAGTTGAGTTGGCACAACGTATTAGAGAAGGTGACCAAATTGCTTTAGAAAAGTTGACAAAAGCTAACTTACGCTTCGTTGTTTCAGTAGCAAAACAATATCAAAACCAAGGATTAAAACTTCCCGATTTAATTAATGAAGGAAATCTTGGACTCGTAAAAGCTGCCAAAAGATTTGATGAAACCCGTGGTTTTAAATTCATTTCTTATGCGGTATGGTGGATTCGTCAATCTATTCTTCAAGCCTTGGCAGAACAGTCGAGAATCGTAAGACTCCCGCTTAATAAAATTGGTTCTATCAATAAAATCAATAAAGCATACTCCTTTTTAGAACAAGAACACGAAAGAGCTCCATCTGCAGAAGAAATAGCTAAAGAGCTTGATATGACAGTGAAAGATGTAAAACAGTCCATGAAAAATTCTGGAAGACACCTTTCTATGGATGCTCCTTTAAAAGAAGGAGAAACCTCTAATTTATATGATGTTGTTCGTTCTGGAGAATCTCCAAATCCAGATAAAAATCTTTTACACGATTCGTTAAACATCGAAATAAATAGAGCTTTAGAAACGCTTACTACTAGAGAAGCCGATGTAATAAGACTAAATTACGGAATTGGCGACCAGCAACCAATGACTCTTGAAGAAATTGGGGATGTTTTTGATTTAACAAGAGAGCGTGTGCGACAAATAAGAGAAAAAGGAATTAGAAGACTTCGACATAATTCGCGAAGCAAAATTTTAAAAATGTATTTAGGATAGTTTTTAATTCTTTTAAAAATATTCATTCTAAAAATCCCGCTTCATCCAAGCGGGATTTTTTTTCGTACATACTGTATCAAGAAGGATAACTTTAATAGTCCTTTAACCCAACTTCATTTAAATATTTTGTTTGTTTGTAATTATGATAAAAACCTACTTTAAGAAGTATAAAAAACAGATTTTAATAGCTATAGCTAGTCTTTTTGGCCTATTTATAATTTTTATATTAAGCGTTTATTTGGGTGCATGGGGACATATGCCAAACGAAAAGGAATTAGCCAATTTACAACTCGACCAGGCTACAGAAATCCTTTCAGACGATGGAACCTTACTTGGAAAAATATATATTAACGACCGCCAACCTGTTCCTTTTGACAGTATTCCTAAAAATTTAATAGATGCATTAGTAGCCACAGAAGATGCACGCTTTTATGAGCATAATGGGGTAGACAACCGCAGCTTGCTTAGAGTATTTTTTAAGTCGATTTTACTACAAGATGAATCTTCTGGAGGAGGAAGCACTATAACACAACAACTAGCAAAAAATTTATATCCACGGAAAAATTTAGGTTCACTTGGTATTATTGTACATAAATTAAGAGAATCTATTATTGCAAAACGACTAGAAGATGTGTATTCCAAAGATGAAATCTTATTACATTATTTAAACACCGTTCCGTTTAGCGATAATACTTTTGGAATTGAAAGCGCCTCCAAGCATTTTTTTAATAAGTCTGCCGTAAATCTATCTACCATTGAAGCGGCTACTTTAGTTGGGTCTTTAAAGGCTACGTACTACTACAATCCGAAGTTGTTTCCAGAAAGAAGTAAACAGCGTAGAAATGTAGTTTTGAGTCAGATGAAAAACTACGAATATTTAAACGAAGAAGCTTATGATACCCTTTCCAAAGATTCTTTAAAACTAGACATTCAGCAATATAGTTATAACGACGGATTAGCTCCTTATTTTAGAGAACACGTACGTTTGTACCTAAAAGAATGGTTAAAACAGTATAACGAAAAGAAAGACACTTCTATAAATTTTTATACTGATGGGCTTAAAATCCACACTACTATTAATTATGAGATGCAAAAATTGGCGGAGGAGTCCGTACAAGAACATCTGAGCAAGCTCCAACAACAGTTTGAAGAAAGTTATGGAAAAAATGCTCCTTGGCTAACTGACAAAGATTTGATTGAAACAGAACTTGCAAAAACCATAGCTTACAAGAAACTAAAAACTCAAGGATTAAAGAAAGAACAAATAGTAGACTCCCTTCAGCAGAAAAAAGAAATTACTGTGTTTAATTGGAACGGAAAGTCAAAAGAAAATTTAAGTACTCTTGATAGTTTACAGCACTATTTAAAATTTCTTAATTGTGGTTTTGTGGCTATAAATCCAAAAAATGGAGCTTTAAAAACTTGGATTGGCGGTATTAATTATGAATATTTTAAATACGATCATGTAATCCAAAGTAAACGGCAAGTAGGCTCCACATTTAAACCTTTTGTATATACTACTGCCTTGGAAAATGGAATCGATCCATGCACCTATTTTTCGGTGGCGCCAGTTGCTTATGAGAATTTAAAAGGTTGGGAACCCACAAACGCTTCCAACAAAGAAGAAGAGGAATACATGAACTATTCTATGGAATATGCCTTGAGTAATTCTATAAATACTATTGCAGTGAAAGTATTGGAAAAAGCAGGAATACAAAATACCATTTTACAAGCGCAGAAAATGGGAATTAGCTCTACCCTTCCAGAAGTTCCTTCCATTGCGCTTGGAACGGCCGAAGTAAGCTTAATGGAAATGGCTAAAGCCTATACCACTTACGTAAATAATAGTGTGCCTACTACTCCATTTTTTATCAATAAAATTGAAGATGATAAAGGAAATGTATTATTGGAGAATAAACAGAAGGAAAAAGAAGGAGAGAAGGCTTTTTCTGATACTACAAGAGAGATTATGCTCCAAATGATGAAATCTACAATTAACAGTGGAACAGCTACTAGACTTCGAAATAGTTACGGTTTAAAAAATGATATTGCGGGTAAAACTGGAACCACACAAAACAATAAAGACGCTTGGTTTGTAGGAATTACACCTAAACTGGTTAGCGTTACTTGGGTAGGGCTTGACAACCACAAAATAGGCTTTAAAACTACAGCCATGGGGCAAGGCGCTAATGCTGCGCTCCCCATTTTTGGGCGATGGATGCAAAAAATGAATCGGGAGAAAGAATTAAACCCTGTTACTCAAGCTAAGTTTGAAACACCTTCTAAAGAGATATTGGAAAGCTTGGATTGTAATCCAGAAAAAAGAGATGGCTTTTTTAAACGATTGTTTTCAAATCCAGATAAAAAGAAAAGTAAAAAATTTAAAACTAAGGCATAATTGAATTGCCTCTCTACTTTTTAAACTAAATTTGCAGAGAATATTATTTTTATGAAGGAAAATCAGGAACTTCTTGCTCGTTTAAGTTGTTATATACACGATTGGCTACTAGATAGTGGCTACGCTATTGGAACAGCACAAAAAATTAACCTTTTAGTTAATATTGTTGTTGTAACCGTTGTTGTATATATTATTGACATTTTACTGAGAACTTTTGTAGTAAAATTCTTTTTAGCTTTTACCAATAAAAGTAAAACCACTTTTGATGATTATCTTGTAAAAAGTAACTTTCCAAAATACATAGCGCATATCATTCCTTTTATAATTATTAAGAATATGATACCCTATGTATTTACAGATTTCCCAGGGTTACATGTGTTTTTTTCTAAGGTAACAGATATTTACCTAATCCTTCTTGTTGTTTTTATCCTGAGAAGTATTGTACGGACAACAAAAAATTACTTACGAACTACCGATAGATTTTATGACAAACCACTTGATAGTTATGCACAGGTAGTAATTATATTTATTTGGTTCTTCGGATTGATTTTTATCTTTTCGGAATTGGCTGGAATATCTATTGTAAAATTCTTAACTACTTTAGGAGCAGCTTCTGCAATTTTACTTTTAATTTTTAAAGACACTATTTTAGGGTTTGTTGCAAGTATCCAAACGTCTGCTAACGATATGGTTAGAATTGGAGATTGGATAACAATGGAAAAATATGGAGCCGATGGAGATGTTGTTGAAATTAATTTGGCTACCGTAAAAGTTAGAAATTTCGATTATACAATTACTACTATCCCTACCTATGCTTTAATTTCTGATTCTTTTAAAAATTGGAGAGGAATGCAAGAAAGTGGCGGTAGACGTATTAAGAGATCTATTTTTATTAAGGCTGCAAGCGTAAAATTCCTTTCTGCGGAAGATTTAGAAAAATATAGTAGCATTCAGGCCGTCCAGCAATATATAAACACTAGACAAAAAGACATTAATAAGTTTAATAAAGAACAAGGTTATAATAAAGACCTAAACATTGTAAACGGAAGAAATCAAACCAACCTTGGGATTTTTAGAAAGTACTGCGATTTATACTTACAAAATCATTCTGCTACCAATAAAGATATGCTAATGATGACAAGACATTTAGCACCTACAGCACAAGGTATTCCAATAGAAATTTATGTGTTTTCTAGTGATAAACGCTGGGAAAATTACGAACGTATTATGGCCGATATTTTTGAACATATCATTGCTGCAGTTCCGCACTTTGATTTAGAAATATTTGAATCGCCTTCTGGAACAGATATAAGTAAACTAAATAACTCCTAACATAATTTATGTTTATAATCAATTAAAAATTTTTAGGCAATTCTTAATAAACCCTTACTAAGGATTTAAAAAAGTGTTGGCACATCCCCATCTTTAGTTTTTGGAACCACTAGATCCGTTCCCAACTCTTTATTGAGCTTTTTAATAAAATAAGCCGATAGCAATGGCGAAGCTTCTTCTAAATTTTGATGCACAAAAAAGTTCACATTAGACAAACCTTGAGTTTTCCATACTTTTATGCGTTCAATCCAATCGTCTAAACGTTTATAATCTGTGGGATGGTTTGCTCCTACATATCTAATAAAAGCTTCATTATTAGTTAACCTCATATGCAATAAATCTCTTCTCCCAGCAGTATCAACCAAAATATTTGCAACATTATTTTCTTCTAATAAATTATATAATTCTTCTGCAACCACCTCATCATTAAACCAGTCTGTATGTCTAAATTCAACAGCCAACGGAAGTTCCTTTGACCAACTTTCAACAAAGGCCACTACTCTATCAAAATTTTTAGGTCCAAAATTGTTGTGCATCTGTAAGAATATTGTTCCTAATTTATCTTTAAAATGAACCACTCCATCCAGATATTCAGGTAAAAAATTTTCAAAATCTATAAGTCTTTTCATGTGACTAACCATTTGGTTTACTTTTGGAAAAAACTTGAAATCTACTGGAACCTTATCATACCATTTTTCAAATTGTTCAATTGGAAAATTTCGATAAAAAGTAGAATTCATTTCAATAGAATTAAACTGAGTTGCGTAATAAACAAGCTCATCTTTTGTTCCCCGAGGATAAAAATTCTTTAAATCCTGTTTATTCCATTTTGCACATCCTACATGAACACTAAATTCTAACTTTTCTTCCTTAAAACGTGCTAAGGTTTTCTTCGTATTTGGGTGATCCTCACAGAGATAAAAATCTATGTTTTCTGGGTTATTTACTTTTCCAAACTTCATTTTAATAAAATTTATATAAAGTTATAAAATTCAAACATAGTACAAGAGTTAATAATTTTTTAATCTTTAAAATAACATACCATTAATCTTTCATTAATTTATCATTAATACTTCATCGATTATTTTCGTACGAAAATACACTATTATTAAATTCATAATTTATACATATCAATAATGATAAATCTCTAATTATTTGAATAAAAATTTTACAATTACATTAAATTTTACCTATTTTTAACCGAATTATGATATCATTAACATAATTCTGCTAACTAAATGTTTAACCAAAATTAAATGTGTGAAAAACTATTTGACAACTTTCAAAAAGCTATTTTTCCCTTTACTGCTAACACTTTTTAGTGTAAGTATGTACGCTAACAAAGGGGATCTGATTAAAGAACAATCGGAAGATCAAGAACAAGTAACCGGAACTGTAATAGACGCAGAAACCGGAACTCCTATTCCAGGAGCAACTGTAATTGAAAAAGGCAGTACAAACGGTACTACTACAGATTTTGATGGAAATTATTCTATCTCGGTAAGTAGTGATGCTGTCTTGTCTTTTTCTTACATAGGGTTTCAAACCCAAGAAATTCCTGTAAACGGACAAACAGAAGTCAATGCAACTCTTTCTCAAGATGTCACCGCTCTTGATGAAATTGTAGTTGTAGGTTACGGTACGCAACGTAAGCAAGACTTAACGGGAGCTATTTCTGTAGTTAAAACAGATGAATTAGTACAACAGCCTAGTGCTGAAGTTACCAATCAGCTTCAAGGTAGAGTTTCTGGGGTTACTATTACTGGAGGTGGACAACCAGGAGAAGCTCCTCAAGTAAAAATACGTGGCGCTAATACGTTTGGAAACAATACTCCTCTATATGTAGTAGATGGTATTCCTACAGACGGAATTGGAGATTTAAATCCAAATGATGTAGAAACAATGCAAGTATTAAAAGATGCTGCTTCTGCTTCTATTTATGGTTCTAGAGCTGCTAATGGAGTTATCATTATTACCACTAAAAAAGGAAAAGGTAAAATGAAAATCTCTTACGATACTTATTATGGAATGCAATTGGTACAAAGCGGAAATCCATGGAATATTTTAGATTCTCAGGAAATGGCCGACTTAAATTGGATAGCACAACGTAATACAAATCCAGGGACAGCGCCTTCAAGTTCTCAATACGGAAACGGTGCAAATCCTGTTTTACCTAACTACATAGCCCCTGTGGGAGCTAATACAGTTAACGAGGCACTTTACAACGTAAATCCAGAATACACCAACCCAAGTGATATTGATAATTTCTATAGAATTGTAAAGGCTAATAAGCAAGGGACTAATTGGTTTCAAGAAATATTTAGTCCTGCAAGTATTCAAAGTCATAACTTATCGGTTAGTAATGGAACCGAAAAAGGAAGCTATATGTTTTCTTTAAATTATTTTGATCAAGAAGGTACTTTAGAAAACACCTATTTGAAGCGTTATACTATCCGTGCTAATTCTTCTTACAATATTGGAGAGAATATTAGAATTGGAGAAAACATGAGTTTCACTATTAGAGATAATCCACAAATTGATGCACTTACAGAAGGAAGCGCTATTGGAATGGCCTTTAGAAATCAACCTATTATTCCTGTTCACGACATCATGGGAAATTATGCTGGTTCTTTTGGAAGTGGATTAGGAAATGCTAAAAACCCAGTTGCTATTCAAGATAGATTACGTAACAATAGAGGGGTTTCTTCTAGAGTATTTGGAAATATTTTTGCTGAAATAGACTTTTTAGATCATTTCACTTTCAGAACTAGTTTTGGAGGACAATATTATTCCAATACCTTTAATTCCTTCCAGTTTCCTGAATATGAAAATTCTGAAAACTTATCTGTAAACCAGTATACTGAAGCAGCAGCTACGAACTTTAATTGGACATGGACAAATACCGTTAAATACCAAAATAGTTTTAATGATGTTCATAACCTAACCGTTCTTCTTGGTACAGAAGCGTACCAAAACAAAGGACGAGAAGTTGGAGGAACTACACAAAGCTATTTCTCTTTTGATCCAGATTATGTAACCTTAGACACGGGTTCTGGAACTCAAACAAATTACAGTTTTAAATATGCTGATGCACTTTCTTCTGTGTTTGGTAGACTTGATTATAATTATGACGACAGATATTTAGTAAGTGCTACTGTAAGACGTGATGGTTCTTCTAGATTTTTGAATGAACAATTTGGATGGTTTCCTGCATTTAGTGCGGGGTGGAATGTAACAAACGAAAGTTTTTTTCCAGAAACAAATTGGTTAAATGATTTAAAAATAAGAGGTGGATATGGAGTTATGGGGAATCAATTAAACGTAGATCCAGCCAATGCATTTACAACATTTGGAGGTAACAACAGAACTTCTTTCTATGCAATTGGAGGCGGAAATTCTTCCATCTCTGAAGGATTCCAACAAACAAGAATAGGAAATCCTGATGCAAAATGGGAAAAAAATATCAATTCAAACATCGGTATTGACTTATCTCTTTTTAATAGTACAGTGCAGTTAACTGCAGATTATTATAGAAAAGATATTGAAGACCTTTTATTCAATCCTAACTTACCTGCAACTGTTGGTACAGCAACTGTTCCTTATGTAAACATTGCAGAAATGACAAATAGTGGATTTGATATGGATTTATCAACCTATTTTAAATTAGGAAAAGATTTAAGATTAAACACCACTTTAACTCTTACAACTTACGATAATGAAATTGTTAAAGTTGCAGATGGTTTCCAGTATTTTGACTTAGAAGGAAGACGTTTTAATGGTAGTTCTATTATTAGAAATGCGGAAGGCAATTCAGTAAGTCAGTTCTTTGGATATCAAGTTGACGGCTTTTGGGATTCTCAAGATGAAATTGATCAAGCAAATGCCGATGCAATTGCAGCTACAGGAAACTCAAATGCCACCTATCAAAACGACGTAGCCGTTGGTAGATTTAGATACCAAGATATTAATGGAGATAATATTATTGACGATCAGGATAGAACATTTTTAGGAAATCCAAATCCAGATTTCACCTACGGGATAAATATTGAACTTATCTATAAAAATCTAGATTTTAGTATGTTTTTATATGGATCTCAAGGAAACGATATCTGGAACAATGTTCGTTGGTGGACCGATTTCTACAGTTCTTTCCAAGGAGCAAAAAGTCATACCGCCTTATACGACTCTTGGACTCCACAAAACACAAATGCTTCTGCTCCTATCCAGGAAACTACAGGTTCGTTTAGTACTGCTAATGTTCCTAATTCTTATTTTGTGGAAGATGGTTCTTATTTAAGAGCTCGACAAATACAATTAGGATATACGCTACCAAGCTCTTTATTAGATAAAATTAATATCACAAAATTAAGGTTATACGCCCAAATGGTAAATGCATTTACTATTACTTCATATTCTGGTTTAGATCCAGAAATCTCTGGAGACACTGTTAATTTTGGTATTGACGAAGGAGCATACCCTAATCAAAGACAAATTTTATTAGGACTTAATGTAATATTTTAATCATGAACCGAAATAATATAAAACATATGAAAATTATAAAACAAATAGGAAGTTTATATGTACCTATTTTAACTCTAATACTTTTATTTGCCTCTTGTGCTGATAGCTTTTTAGAGCAACCAGCATTAGGTGCATTGAGTGAAGATGTAGTAGCAAACCAAGATGGAGTTGAAAAACTTCTTATTGGAGCTTATGGTGCATTAGATGGTCAAGGAGATGATTCTGCTCTTGGGGGGGGTAACCCTTGGGAATCTGCTCCAGACAACTGGATTTACGGAGCTGTAGCTGGAGGAACTGCTAGCAAAGGAAGTTTTGGAGGGGATCAGCCTGCAATAGATCCAATTGCTAAATTTACAACAGATCCTTCCAATGGTTTTTTTAATACTAAATGGAAAGCTTTATATGAAGGAGTTGCTAGATGTAACAATACACTAAGTATATTAGAAAAAGCAGAAGATGTTTCTGAAGCTGATAGAAAAAGTATTGCTGGTCAGGCACGTTTTTTAAGAGGTCACTATTATTTTGAGCTAAAGAAAATGTTTAATATGGTTCCTTGGATTGATGAGACCACCGAAACTCCAAAGCAGCCAAACGATCAAGATATCTGGCCGATGATTGAAGCAGATTTTCAATATGCTTATGATAATCTAGCGCCTACGCAAGGTGAGTTTGCTAGAGCAAATAAGTGGGCTGCTGCGGCATATTTAGGAAAAACATATTTATATCAACAAAAATTTGGAGAAGCTAAAACAATTTTTACTGATGTAATTAATATGGGTGTAAATTCTGCTGGTGAAAAATATGACTTAGTAGCTAACTTTAAAGATAACTTTGACGCTGCCACCGAAAACAATGCAGAAACTGTATTTGATATTCAAATGGTTGCTAATGATGGTACTGGATTAATTACAAACTCTAATCAAGGGGGGAAGTTAAATTTCCCATATAACAGCCCGTTTAGATGTTGTGGCTTTTTACAGCCAACACAAGATTTGGTTAATTCCTATAAAACTGATGAGACTACAGGTCTTCCAGATTTAGATAGCTACAATCAAGATCCTGTTAAAAACGATATGGGTATTTCTGCTGATGCTTCTTTTACTCCATATACAGGTTCTTTAGATCCTAGAGTAGACTGGACAGCTGGTCGTAGAGGTGTTCCTTTCCACGATTGGGGTTATCATCCTGGCGCTGCTTGGGTTAGAGATCAAGCTTACGGAGGTCCATATGCTCCTAAAAAGAATATTTATTGGCAAGCAACTCAAGATCAATATGCGGATCAAAGCTCTTGGGCACCTGGTACTGCTATAAATGTACATATTATCCGTTTTGCAGATGTATTACTAATGGCTGCCGAGGCAGAAGCACAAGCAGGAAGCCTGCCTGTAGCTATGGAATACGTTAATCGTGTGAGAAGAAGAGCTGCTAATCCAGATGGATTCTTAAAAGATTATATAGACCCTAGTGATCCACTAGCTGGTTTTGACGAAAGCACTAATGCTGCTAATTATAATATTAGCGAATATACAACTGCTCAATTTGGAAGTAAAGAAAATGCTTTAAAAGCTATTTATTTTGAAAGAAAATTAGAATTAGCCATGGAAGGACATCGTTTCTTTGACCTCGTACGCTGGGGTATTGCTGAACAAACTTTAAATGCATATTTTGCTTATCAAGGTAGCATTACAACCGACGTAAGAGGTGGAAAGTTTATTCCTGGAAGAAGCGAATACTATCCTATTCCTCAAGCGCAAATTGATTTAAGTGTTGATGAAAGCGGACAACCTACATTAACGCAGAATCCTGGATATTAATAGTTAATATGCTGTAGATAATTTAAAGCCTCCTATGTTCTAGGAGGCTTTATTTATTTTACATAGACCGTTTTTATATTTACAAACTCCTTAATACCAAAACTACTTAGCTCTCTCCCAAAACCAGAAGTTTTAATGCCTCCAAAAGGTAACCTCGGATCAGATTTTACAAGTTCGTTTATAAATACTGCACCTTCTTCAAACTTAGAAACGTTTTCCAGTACTTTATTAATGTTTTTTGAAAATATGGAAACTCCTAAACCAAATTCAGAATTATTGGAAATTTCTATAGCTTCTTCAAATGTTTTAAATGTTTTCACAGCAATTACTGGTCCAAAAGTCTCTTCTTTAAAAACTGGCATTTCATCTGTAACATCTGTAATAATTGTTGGAGCATAATAAGCTCCCTTACGTTCTCCTCCTAATAAAAGCTTCGCTCCCATTTTTACTGAGTCATTAACTTGTTTTTCTATATCTTTTGCCAAGCCTTCTCTTGCTAATACTCCTATATAAGTATCTCCTTCTAAAGGATTTCCACTCTTAAGTTTTTTTACTTTCTCTACATATTTTTCTAAATAAGCTTCTGCAATATCCTCTTGTAATAATAATCGTTTTGCCGCAATACAACTCTGACCAGTGTTTTGATAGCGTGCATTTACTCCTACTTCTACTGCTTTTTCTAAATCTGCATCATCTAAAACAATAAAAGCATTATTTCCACCAAGTTCTAGTACTGCTTTTTTAATTTCTTGAGCTGCAACACCAGCAACAGCGCTCCCTGCTGGTTTACTCCCAGTTAAGGTTACTGCTTTAATCTTTTTATTTTTAATTACAGATTCTACTTTATCGCTCCCAATAACTAAATTCTGAAACAATCCTTTAGGAAACCCTGCTTCTTCAAATACTTCTTGAATATTATTTGCACTTTTCATTACTGATGAAGCATGCTTTAATACTCCTGCATTTCCAGCCATTAATGCTGGAGCTGCAAATCTAAACACTTGCCAAAAAGGGTAATTCCATGGCATTACAGCCAATACAACTCCTAAAGAATTATAAGAAACATAACTTTTTTGGGCATCTGTTTCAATAAACTCATCCTTTAAAAAACTTGCTGCATTTTCTGCATAATACTCACATACCCACGCACATTTTTCTACCTCAGCAATAGCCTGTGTTATAGGCTTTCCCATTTCCTTTGAAATTACTTCGCCATATGCTTTTTTTCTCTTTTTTAATTCCTCTGCAGCTTTCGTCATTAATTTAGCTCGTTCCCTAAAAGATGTTTTCTTCCACTCTTTCTGAACTAAATCTGCTTCATCAATCTTTTCTGAAATTTCTTTTGTTGACAAAGGGGTAAAACTATATATCTTTTCTCCTGTATAAGGATTTATAGAGTGAATCATAACTTATATTTTTCAATAACCAATTTTTAACACTTCAAAACTTACGCTGAAGCAGTACACTAATTTACCATTTTGCATTTCTTTCTCTTCTTAAAAGAATGTTATTTGTTTATAACATCGTTGAAAACTATCTAACGCTATCAATTTTAAGCGCTTTAATAATTTATACCTTTAGTAAAACTTCACAATTATGGACACTAGAACATCGGATTTACTAAGTGTACGTCCAGAAATTCCATCAGCAATTATTTACGATTCAATGAGCAAAGACGAGCGTTTCCAAAACGTTACGCTACGACCCGTTATTAAATTGCAAAACGATTTATTATTAGAAGCTTTTAAGAATTATGCAAATAAGCACAAAGGTGTATTCTTCACTTTTTCGCTTGAAAAAAGGTTTCATTATATTGAAAACGCCATTCAGAAAGACATTAAGTTTCGAAACTCCTTAAAAGGAATTATTATTGGTCAGTTTACAGTTGATGAATATCTTATTTATATTGAAAATTCTTCCGCATTAAATAAACGAATGATGAATATTGTTGTGGAACGTTTGAAAGATCAAATTCAGCTTTTAGAAAACGAAGTATTGGTTTAGTATATCATTGATTTTATACTAATTAAACAACTAAAAACTCTCTACAATAGTTGCAGAGGTTTGTAGCGGACTTAAAACGTGTTTGCAACAAATTTACAAACACCTCTTTACCCCATATCATTCCATATCTGCAACCCAACAATGGAGAGAATTATGCATTTGTAATATTTGCAGCTAAATTTTTAATACCTAAAAAGGGCTGTAATAAAATTGCAAAGTTTTAGACCATATTAGAGACCAATAAAAACTCAAAATAACTATTTTTTAAATAAATTTTAGAAAATAGAAGCTTATTATACGCTATTTTTACAATAGATATTAATGAATATAACTAATGATTAAAGAACAATTATACCGTAAATGCTTAGACATTTTAAATGAAAGAATAGAACGCTATAGAACAGAAATAAATATAATTAAAGAGTCTGTAGAGAATGAAGACAAAACAAAAGGCGATGAAGATGAAGGAAGCAGCGGCAGTGGATATGGCAGTAATTTCACTAAAATATTAGAATATTTAGACGAAGCAAATAAGCTGAAATCAAAACTTAAACAAGTTGATATTTTTCAATCTAATGAAGTTGTCAAACAAGGGAGTTTAGTGGAATGCAGCAATGGAAATTTCTTTCTTTCTATTCCTTTAGGAAAAATTACCTTAGATAATACCACTTATTTTGCTATCTCTAAAGAAGCTCCTGTAGGTCAACTTTTAATAGATAAAAAAGTAGGAGAATCTATAAGCTTTAACAATAACACATTTAAGATTATAAAGATTTATTAATCTAATAACGAAACCCCATTTAAGTCGGTTGTTAAAACATCGCTCATATAATCAAAAAATGGGCGAACTGTTTTAAAAGCTTCATCTATTTTATCAATAAAGTTAACATCCAATGCATCGTTATCTGTAAATTTTTTAATAACGATATACTGCTTTTTGCGTATTAAATCTATTGCTGGATGCTCTTTATCAAAACCTCTAGGAGCAGTTTTAAGCTCCTCTCCTTCTATGCTTCCAAATTGCTTTTTAAAACTGTCCTCATTTAATATTTCTCGAATCTCTTGATCGTCCAACTCAAGCTCTTTTCTAATTCTTTGTAAGTCTTCTTTTTCGGGAGCCCAAAATCCACATGCTAAAAAAGTATTCCCAGGTTCTATATGTAAATAATACCCGCCTCTTAAGCGTGGCTTCACTCTACTAAAAGACCCCGATAAATGCTCTTTATAAGGTTGTTTATTAGCCGAAAACCGAACATCTCTATATATTCTAAACATCTTTAAATCATCAATCTCATCATGCATTCTCATTTTTATCATTAATTCTTGATAAAATCCTTTCACCTTCTTTTCTTCAGCTTTAAACTCCTTTTTATGCTCATTAAACCATTCTCGGTTATTATTTTTTTTCAATTCATTTAAAAAATTATAGGTAGATTTTGAAATGTGAGTATTGGACATACGACTTAACTGTTTTGTGAAACTTCGATAAAGTTATACAAATAGAATGTGTTTAAGTAGTAATAATTCTTAATTTTGAAATATCAATTAGAGAAGTTACTCTACCGAGTAATTAGAGAGTATTTAAAGTGAATACCTGAAATTATAAAACAAACTCCCTCGAGCAAGCCTAAATATGGCTTGAAAGGGAAGATATAAATATTTCGATATAAGCGTCGAGGCATTAAAATCTCGATTATCGAGTAACGCATATAAAATGTAAATTGCGAAATATGGGAACATCTATTATTGAAAGTATAAAAGAGCATAAACAACAACCAAATTTAAAATTTAGATTAAAAGAAACAGCCGAAAGATTTACAGATATCTTATTTTATACGCTTTTTGACGCAGAAACTCCAGTGGAAGAAAACATGAAGAAGCTAGAAGATACCTTTGAAGAATTGGTAGATTTAGCATGTTGGGATGTTGAAAAGCCTTGCGCAAAATTGTGGGATAATTACATTAAAAAGCTTCCTTATATATTAGAATTACTAAATCTAGATGCTAAAGCATTTGTAGAAGATGACCCTGCAGCACTTTCTAAAGAAGAAGTTTATTTATGCTACCCAGGTTTTTATGCTATTGCAATATATAGATTAGCGCATGAACTTTATGCTGTTGGTTTTCCTTTAGTACCAAGACTCATGACAGAATATGCACATAGACTTACAGGGGTAGATATTAACCCTGGTGCGGAGATAGGAAAGTCTTTTTTTATAGACCATGCTACTGGGATTGTAATTGGAGAAACTGCTGTGATTAAAGACCATGTAAGAATTTACCAAGGTGTTACTTTAGGAGCATTGTATGTTGCTAAAAACCTACAAAACACAAAAAGACATCCTACAATAGAAAAAAACGTTACTATATATGCAAATGCAACTATTCTAGGAGGAAATACTGTTATTGGAGAAAATAGCATTATTGGAGGAAATGTATGGTTAACAAAATCAATTCCCGCCAATTCTATAGTTTCTCACACTCCAGATATTAAAATAAAAACTGTTACTAATGAATAGTACCTCAATATTAGATCAAATAGGAAATACCCCTTTGGTAGAAGCCAAAGTATTAATAAAAAACCCAAACGTAAAACTACTTTTAAAATTAGAAGGCAATAATCCTGGTGGGAGTGTAAAAGACCGCCCCGCTTATAATATGATAAAAAGTGCTCTTGAAAGAGGCGATATCACAGAAAACACAAAGCTAATTGAAGCTACAAGTGGCAATACAGGAATTGCACTTGCCATGATTGCTAGTTTGTTTCATTTAGATTTAGAACTGGTAATGCCAGAAAACTCCACTAAGGAACGTGTCCAAACAATGCGTGCTTATGGGGCAAAATTAACGCTAACTTCTTCTGAAGTTGGTATTGAGGGCGCTAGAGATTATGCCGAAAATAAGGTTAAGAATGAAGGTTACGTAATGCTTAATCAGTTTGGAAATGACGATAATTGGAAAGCACATTATAAAACTACAGGGCCTGAAATCTGGCGTGATACCGATGGGAAAATCACCCATTTTGTGTCGTCCATGGGGACTACAGGAACTATTATGGGAACTTCCTCTTATTTAAAAGAACAAAATCATCAAATACAAATTGTAGGTGTACAACCTACAGACGAAGCTAAAATTCCAGGAATTAGAAAATGGCCAGAAGCTTACCTTCCAAAAATATTTAATCCAAAAAAAGTAGATCAAGTTATTGAAGTAAGTGAGGAAGAGGCTAGAAATATGGCTAAAGAACTTGCAAAAAAAGAAGGGATTTTTGCTGGAATGAGTAGCGGAGGTGCCGTAGCTGCCGCATTAAAACTTGCTGAAACCATAGAAAAAGGGGTTATTGTTGCCATTATTTGCGACCGTGGGGATCGTTATTTATCGTCCGATTTATTTGATTAATCTCTTAGCTTGTGAGTAAAAATATTGTTTCCACAACTTGGCTTGCTAAAAGAATAGATAATCCTAATCTTATTATTCTAGATGCTACATTTCCTTCTAAAGTTCCAATGGAGTTAGAAGGAAAGTGTATCAAAAATGCTCAGTATTTTGATTTAAAAAATGATTTTAGCAATCCAGAAGCAAGGTTTCCGAATACATTTCCTTCCATAGAAAAGTTTGAAAAAGGATGTAGAAAACTCGGAATTCATAAAAATAGTGACATTATTGTTTATGATATAGATGGTATTTATACGAGTCCTAGAGTTTGGTGGATGCTTAAAACTATAGGATTTGACAATGTATATGTACTTAATGGAGGACTCACTAAATGGATAGCTGACGGATTTGAAGTAATTAATAACTATAAAACCGATGTAGCAACAAGTAATTTTAAAGCAGATTTTCTAAAAACAGATGCGCTGAGGAGTTATCTATTTATTAAAAAGCATATTTCTTCTGAAAAAATTATTACTATTGATGCAAGGTCTAAAGGAAGATTCAATAATACTGAAGACGATCCGCGGAAGGAATTAAAAAGTGGGGCTATTCCAAATTCTATCAATATTCCTTATTCTGAAATATTAAAAAATGGATGCTTTAAGTCTGAAGCTGAATTAGAGGTTGTTTTTAAACATATTTCAGCAATAAACCCTTCAGAATTAGTTTTTTCCTGTGGTTCTGGAATTACTGCATGCATAGTTTTATTAGCTTCTGAAGGTATCATAAACTGCAAAAAATCTATTTATGATGGCTCATGGACAGAATGGGCTACTTTGGAAGGACATTTAAAGTAGTTTTGGTGTTACCGCTAAATACCTTTAAAAAAGAGACTGTTTAGTAACAGCCTCTTTAATAATTATAAACTTACACTCAAAAATCCTTTTTTCTGAACTTGAAACGCGTATAAAATTCCATTTTCTTTCACATTAATACCAATAGGCAATTCTTCCTCTTTTACATTAAACTTCTGTAAAGAGAATCCACAGGCAAAAACTTTAATTTCATTTTTTAATAGTAAATCTAGATATGGATTTATAAGTTTTTTATCCACCAATTGCTCTACTGCCTTTCCGCAGATAACCACATGAAATTCCCCATAACTATTCCCATCTTCTAATTTAAGTTTTTTAGCAGCTAAAGCTATTGGTTTTAGTTGCTCTATCTTTCTGGTTAAAACAAAATAGTTATGCAATACATCTTTCTCTACTTCTTGTGCATTTGCCATACTTCCTATAAAAGTTAGTATTATTATCAATCTTAAAATTATTACTTTTCTTATCATTTTATTTAATTATTATTTCTTTTTCCCAAAAAATCCCACTAACATCAGTAAGAGTTAATGTATACTTTCCTTTTGAGAGTTGATTAAATTTATTATCATTCAAATTTATAGTAGCCTTAGCCCCTAATGGTATTATTAAGCTATGCTTTCCTGGTTTTACCTTAGCGATATAGTAATTTTTAATTTGATCCTTTTTTAAAGCTGCTAATGCTTCGCCATTTATACGGTAAATGTCATTCTCATTACTATCTTTTAAAGAAACACTAATTAAAAATGAGCCGTAAACATCAACACCTTCCACTCTATAAACATCAAATACTAAACTAGATTCTTTAATAGATGCCTCATAAATCTCTACTTTAGGTTTCACAGATTTATTATGTAATGTTCCCCAGAGTCCTCCATGAAAGTATTGATTAGTATAAAGCGTTATAAAAAGTATAATAAAAGCTCCCACTAAGCCAATCCGCTTATAAACAGCAAGGTTAATGGGTAACCTGCCCGATCCAATCCAATTCCAATACCTCCATTTAGTAATTCGGAATTCTTTTTTCATAAGATATTGGTCGAACGAAAAATATCCGCTACCACTCAAAAACAGAGTAAAGCCAGTTGCAATTCCTAAAACGCCAATTTGCCACTCGTCTAAGCATGTTGTACCAATCCATCCAGAACCAAGTAAAATCCCCATTGCCAAGCCAAAAACTCCTACACTCATAGCGCGCGTAAATAACCCAAACATTATAAACAGCCCTACTATTCCTTCAATAATAGTAAAGCTCATCATTGCGAACCATAAATGATCTGGGGTTTCAACTAAAAACTGAATAATCGGCTTTATACCTAAGGCATTAGGAAGAAAATGATTAAACTTCTCCCCTATATATCCCGGAAGTTCTGGATCTAATTTATCCTTTAGTATTAATCGCCTCCAAAAGGCAGAAAAATATGTCCACCCTACCACCAAGCGCAGCGAGAGTGTAAAAAGTCCAGCCATAGAAAATGACTGCTTATTAATTTTATTCATCAATTTAAATTTTGTGTTAGAATATTTTGCTTTCCTTATAAAAACAATTGCATAGGAAGACCAATATTCATCTCTAATTAACTTAATAGAATAATTAGAAAGTCTTCCTGAGGAATAAAATCCTCTTCAAAATGCTGGTATTTACATAAGGTAAGTTTGCATATTCTCATACAAAATATACATAGGAACCCCTAAATGATTGTAACAATACAGTATTGAAGAATCAAATTTCCCATTTTGATTTCTTGCTGAAAAAGTAATTATAGAAAATTTGAAGAAATAAAGTTTAGTAAGTGCTATTTGTACTCTTTTAACCTTAGATCTTCCTTCTTTATAATGCTTACTTATTGCTACGCATCTATTAAAGGTTTGTGCTGTTTTGCTTTTATTAAGCGTAGAAGTTTTTTCCAAACCTGCAAAATCCTGCATGGAGTTTCTAGCAGAACATGGAGAGCTTAAAAGTAAAATACTTAGCAGTATAAGCACAAAATAATGTGCCTCAAATTTTATTTTATAGCCCTTTAACATCACTATCGCAAAAATAAGTTTATAAATAAGAATGATTGTTAAAAAATTCATATTTATAAACATATATGTCCGAGTGAAAATACAAGACCGCTTCGTTATATGAGAAAAGACTAAATCTTAGCTACCATAAAAAATAAGCTGTTTAAAGAAACCATATTACTAAAATCCTCATTTAAAGCATGTAATTCTTTGGTTCAATAAATTCCGTTAACTTTTATAGCACAACAATAATTTATAAATTAGATTCCTAAACCCTACTAAAAAAACCATAAAGCCAAACACTATTTAAAATAATTAAGTTACAAAATAACTATTCTGAAAAGACATTTGAAGTGATTTTGTACTTGCTACTAACACTCCCTATTAAGCTAATAGATTTTCTTACAAAAGAAATGTTCTAAATTTGTAGTAATACAACAATTTACAACTATGGAAACAGTAATCATTATAACCATTATCCTTATTTTAATCAGTTTTACCATTAGTATGTTTGGATCTGTAGTTGGTTTTGGTGGTGGAATATTTATGGTTCCTATTTTAATTACTGTTTTTCATTTCCCACTAACAACGGCAGTGGGTTCGGTAATGATTTCTCTAATTCCCTCTTCCTTAATTTCTACTTATTTAAACCGAAAGGAAGGTTTTGTGGATTTTAAAATGGGAATCCTTTTGGAAATCCCAACTATTTTTGGAGTCGTATTAGGAACCTTACTACTCTCCTATATTTCAGCAGAACATTTAGAAATATTATTTGCAATTTTAGTTCTTTTTCTTGGAATCTCTTTCTTCTTAAAAAAAGGGAAAAAAGACAAAAAAGGAAACGGAGGTTTTTTCTATCATTTAAATAAATACAAACCTCGATACATTATTAAAAACACAAAAAACCACGTTGCCTACCGTTTTAGTGTTTGGATGGTTTTATTTTTTGGGCTTTTAGCAGGTACACTAGCAGGGCTTTTTGGAATAGGAGGCGGATTTTTAAAAACACCTATTATGCTAAAAGTATTTAAAATGCCTGCCAAAATTGCTACCGCTACTGCCCTATTTATGATTGTTATTACTAGTACTACAGGAACATTTAGTCATTTTATACTCGGTCATATCCAATTTGATAAAGCATGGCCAATTATGCTCGGTTTTGCAGCTGGTGCTTTAGGAGGTCAGCGATTAAATTTAAAAATGAAAAATAAAACCCTAGAAAAGCTTATAGGAATGGGGTTGGTACTAGCCGCTTTAGTTATGATGTCTAATTTTATTATAAAGTAGTTTTAATTCACAACCACTTCTTCCTTTTAAAATACACCAGCATTAATACTAGAATTAAAAACATAATTCCCAATACAATAAAATACGAGTATTTATTATGCAATTCGGGCATATAATCAAAATTCATCCCATAAATTCCTGCAATAAAGGTTAACGGTATAAAAATACTCGCCATAATTGTAAGTACTTTCATTACTTCATTCATTTTATTACTCACATTACTCATATACATTTCCATCAAACTCATACTCATTTCTCGAAGCATTTCAATGGTTTCATGTATTTGAATGCTATGGTCGTTTACATCACTTAAAAAAAGTTTTGTCTCTGGATGAAATAAACGATGATCGGTTTTTACTAACCTATTTGAGATCTCTCTTACAGGAAATACATTTCTTCTAATTGCTAGCACTTCTTTACGCAAAGCCTGAATATTAGAGGCTATTTCTTGTTCCGGATTATTATAAACACGCTCTTCTAATAGCTCCGTTTGATTTGTTAATTCTTCTAGAATAACAAAATATTGATCTATAATAGCATCAATTAAAGCAAAAAAAAGATAATCGGCTCCTCTAGTTCGAATACGACCAAATTTATTAGCTAAACGCTCTCTAACGCCTTTAAAAACATCATCCTCCACTTCTTGAAACAGCAATACCGCATGCTCTGTAAGAATCAAAGCTACATGTTCGGTTATAAGCTTATAATTATCATCTAAATAAAGCATCTTTAAAACACAAAACACATAATCGTCGTACTCATCTACTTTTGGACGCTGATTGGTATTTACTAAATCTTCTAAAACAAGCGGATTAATATTGTAGTATTTTCCTAGTTTCTCAATCTCTGCCTCGTTGCTTAAACCCTGTACATTTATCCAAGAAACTGTATCGGTATCTCTAAACTTAAAAGCGTCTTCAACTTTTGCAAGTGTTTCGGCTTGGTAAAAATCGTCCGCATAATCTGTTACAGAGACTTTGTAAGTACCATCTTTACGAAGCCCCATATAGGTAACAGTACCAGGAGCTTTACCAACTTTTTGAATAGATTTAAAAGGACGTCGAATTTTATCTTTTAGATTTAGCTTTCTTTTAGTCATATTCTAATAATGCTTTTTATAAAGATATGAAAAACTTAATGTCTCTCTTCAAGCACTCTTGCAATGTCTTTTAATGTGTAACCCTTAGCTTGAAGTAGAATTAAATAATGAAAAAGTAAATCGGCACTTTCATTTAAAAACAATTCTTCATTATCATCTTTAGCTTCAATAACTGTCTCCACAGCTTCCTCTCCTACTTTTTGAGCAATCTTATTTATTCCACTTCTAAAGAGAGAAGCTACATAACTCTTTTCATTATTTTGGTTTTCTTTTCTATCAGAAATTATTTTTTCCAATTCGCTTAAAAAACCAAAACTGGTTTCATTTTTTTCCGCCCAACAGGTATCGGTCCCTTTATGGCAAACAGGCCCAACAGGATTTACTTGAATTAAAAGAGTATCGTTATCACAATCAACCTTTATGTCTTTTAGCATTAAAAAATTCCCACTTTCTTCACCTTTGGTCCACAAACGCTGTTTAGTTCTACTATAAAAGGTAACTTTTTGTGTCGCTACAGTTTTTTTATAAGCCTCCTCATTCATGTACCCAAGCATTAATACTTGCTTTGTATTGGCATCTTGAATTACTGCAGGAACCAATGTATCGTTATTTTTATTAAAATCAATTTCCATTTTCTATCCTTAAATTCTTATTTTTTGATATTCGCAAAAAGAGTTTCAATTTATAATCGAACTGGAATATTATTCGTTCTTAAAACTTCTTTTAAATCGTTAATTTCTATTTCTTTAAAATGAAAAACACTAGCTGCCAGTGCTGCATCTGCTTTTCCCTTAATAAAAGTATCTGTAAAATGTGCTATTTTCCCTGCTCCTCCAGAAGCAATAATTGGAATATTTAATTCCGTAGAAAGTTTTGCCAACGCTTCATTTGCAAAACCATCTTTTGTTCCATCATTATCCATAGAAGTAAATAGTATTTCTCCTGCTCCACGTTGTTCCACTTCTTTAGCCCATTCAAACAGATTAAGATCGGTAGGAACTTTCCCTCCTACCAAATGCACTTTCCATTGACCATTAATCTGTTTAGCATCAATAGCAACCACTACACACTGACTTCCAAATTTAGCTGACAAATCGTTAATTAACTGCGGATTTTTAACTGCGGAAGAATTAACAGAAACCTTATCGGCACCCGATTTCAATAATACATCCACATCTTCCACCGAAGAAATTCCGCCTCCAACAGTAAAGGGAATATTTACATTTTCTGCCACACGAAGCACTAAATCTATTAAGGTTTTTCTACGCTCTTCTGTAGCAGAAATATCTAGAAACACCAACTCATCTGCTCCATTCTCTGCATATAATTTTGCCAGTTCAACAGGATCACCAGCATCTCTTAAATCAACAAAGTTCACACCTTTTACAGTGCGTCCGTTCTTAATATCCAAACAAGGGATTATCCGTTTTGTAAGCATTTACGATTTCTTTAAAAATTGAGTTTTTAGAACAATAGTACTTTTTCCTACTCTACATTCTACTTCATCTGGAGAGCCTGTTAACCTAATATTTTTAATAACATTTCCTCGTTTTAGGGTTTTAGACATCCCTTTAACTTTTAAATCCTTTGTTAAATGAACCGAGTCTCCGTCGTTTAACACATTTCCATTACTGTCTTTTACTTCCATACTATTTATATTTTGATACTTATAAAACGTTCTGTTATATTGAACGATACTGAACTACTACTAACTTTCCAATTCCTCCCGATAGGATTTCAGAGAAAAAGACAGCGTTTAAAAATTACTTGTTAAGTATATAGTTTTCTAATTGTTTTAAACTAATTCTTCCTTCGTAAATAGCTTTTCCAATAATAGTTCCTTCACAACCAATCTCCGCTAATTTTGGCAACTCATCAAAGGTTGAAATTCCTCCAGATGCAATCAGTTTTATTTTTTCTGAATTTTCTATAATTCGCTTATATAAATCAAACGAAGGTCCTTCTAGCATCCCGTCTTTACTTATATCGGTACAAATTACATATTCTATTCCTTTTTGTAAGTATTTAGCGATAAAAGGCACTAATTTTTCCTCAGATTCTTCTTGCCAGCCAGAAATGGCTACTTTCTCTTTGTCGGCATCGGCTCCTAAAATAATTTTATCATTGCCATATGTGTTAATCCAATTTTCAAAAATTTCAGGCTCTTTAACCGCAATACTTCCCCCAGTAATTTGATTAGCGCCACTTTCAAAAGCTATTTTCAAATCCTCATCCGATTTTAATCCGCCTCCAAAATCTACTTTTAAGCTTGTTTTAGAAGCAATAGCTTCCAAAACCTTATAATTTACTATATGCTTGCTTTTAGCGCCATCAAGATCCACCAAATGCAAGTGCTCTATTCCGTGAGCCTCAAACTCTTTAGCAACCTCCAAAGGATGCTCGTTATATATTTTCTTGGTATTGTAATCGCCTTTAGAAAGTCGTACACATTTCCCATCTATTATATCTATTGCAGGTATTATTCTCATTGCTCTAAATTCTTTGTTCTATACTCTCTTATCTTTATTCTTTGTACTAAATACTTTGTACTTTTAATCTCATCTACAACTTCAAAAAATTCTCCAACACCCGCTGTCCTGCACTACTACTTTTTTCTGGATGAAATTGAGTTCCATAAAAATTTTCTTTTTGCAAAGCTGACGAATAATCCAGTTCATAATTAGAAATGGCTATAGTTTCCGAACAAATGGGTGCATAAAAACTATGAACTAAATACATGTATTCATTTTCAGATATCCCATCAAATAAATCTGTTTTTAATGCTGATATTTGGTTCCATCCAATTTGAGGAACTTTTACTTTGTTGCTAAATTTCTTTACTTCAGCATCAAAAATACCTAGTCCATTGGTATTTCCTTCTTCAGAAAATTTACACATTAATTGCATCCCTAAACAAATTCCTAAAACGGGTTGGTTAAGAGTCGGAATTAAAACATCTAATCCAGTTGCTTTTAATTTTTTCATAGCACTGCTTGCTTCTCCAACTCCTGGAAAAATAACTTTATCTGCTTTCAATATTGTTTCAGAGTTATGAGTTAATACTGGATTAATTCCTATTCTCTGAAAAGCAAATTTTATACTTTGAATGTTTCCAGCTCCGTAATCTATGATTGCTATTTCCACTATTATATTTTAAAAATTCTATTAAAAAAGTAAAAAATAAGCTATGTGTATATTTTCTACGTTGATATTTAATTAATTAATCACCAGCTACATACACTTTTAATCTAAAGCATTCCTTTAGTAGATGGTAAAATCATTTTTTCTGAGTCTCTTTTAACAGCCACCTTAATTGCTTTAGCAAAAGCCTTAAAAATAGCCTCTATTTTATGATGCTCATTTTGGCCTTCTGCTTTGATATTTAAATTGGCTTTTGCTCCATCTGTAAACGATTTAAAAAAGTGATAAAACATTTCTGTTGGCATCTGCCCTATCATCTCTCTTTTAAAATCGGCTTCCCAAACCAACCAATTTCTCCCTCCAAAATCAATAGCAACTTGCGCTAAACAATCGTCCATTGGAAGACAAAATCCGTAACGTTCAATTCCCAACTTATTTCCTAAAGCTTTACTAAAAACTTCACCTAATGCAATAGCAGTATCTTCAATAGTATGATGCTCATCTACCTCTAAGTCCCCATTAACTTTAACTACAAGATCCATTTGCCCATGACGTGCTATTTGATCCAACATATGGTCAAAGAAAGACAAGCCTGTATTAATATCGCTCTTTCCTGTTCCATCAAGATTCAAATTGATAAAAATGTCTGTCTCGTTAGTTTTTCTTTCAATCTGAGCAGTACGATTATCTAGTTTTAAAAACTCATAAATAGCTTTCCAACTTGCTGTTTCCAACGCTATAAAAGAATCTAAATCAGTTCTTTTAACCGAAATTTCATCAGCTCCCAAATAGCTTTCATCATTAATAAAAATAGCTTTAGACCCTAGGTTTTTAGCAAGTTCCACATCGGTAAGACGGTCGCCTATTACATAAGAATCCTTTAAATTATATGCCTCTGAGAAATACTTAGTAAGGAGTCCTGTATTGGGTTTTCTTGTAGGAGCATTATCTTTTGCAAAGGTTTTATCAATAAAGACTTCATCAAAAGCCACTCCTTCATTTTCAAAAGCACGCATTATAAAGTTATGCACTGGCCAAAACGTGTTTTCAGGATACACTTCAGTCCCTAGTCCGTCTTGATTTGTTATCATTACCAGCTCATAATCAAACTCGTTTGCTATTTTTTTCATGTATGTAAATGCTTCGGGATAGAAATCCAATTTATCAAAGGCATCTATTTGCTCATCAGCAGGTTCTTTTATAAGCGTTCCATCACGATCTATAAAAAGTACTTTTTTAGCCATTATAATTCTTTTAAAACTTTTATTAATTTTTTGTTTTCTGAAGGAGTTCCTATTGTAAATCGGAGAGTGTTTTCACATAAAGGCTGCGTAGAACGATTACGAATTACAATACCTTTATCTAGCAATTGTTGATAACGTAAATTAGCATTATCAACTTTTACCAACACAAAATTAGCATCCGACGGATATATTTTTTGCACAAAATTAACTTCAAGTAAAACTTCATATAAAGCACTTCTTTCAATTAAAATAGAGCTTATTTCATTTTTAACAGACTCTTTGTCTAAAACTCTATCTAAAGCTTTTTTTTGAGTTAACTCATTTACATTATAAGGAGGTTTAATTTTATTTATTACTGAAATAATTTCTTCTGAAGCATAACAAATCCCCAATCTAATTCCAGCCATTCCATAAGCTTTAGACAAAGTTTGCGCAACTATTAAATTAGGATACTCTGAAAGTTTTGACACCCAAGTTTGCGACTCAGAAAAATCTATATACGCCTCATCTATAACAACAATTCCAGGAAAGCTTTTCAACAAAATTTCAATTTTATCTGCTTTAAAAGCATTCCCTGTAGGATTATTAGGTGAACAAATAAATAACAACTTAGAATTAGCATCTGCCACTCTCAAAATCTCTGTTACATCTGGCTCGTAATCTTCTGTGAGTAGAACTTCTCTATTCTCCACATCGTTAGTTTCAGCCAGTACTTTATACATCCCATAAGTTGGAGGAAGTGTAATGACATTATCAATTTTGGGCTCGCAAAAGGCTCTATAGATAAGATCGAGCACTTCATCACTTCCGTTACCTAAAAGTATTTGAGAAGCTTTTATTTGTCTCTGTAAAGCCAATTCTCCCTTTAGAGAGCGTTGCTGTGGGTCTGGATACCGATTCACCCCATTATTATACGGGTTTTCATTCGCATCTAAAAACACCATATCCTTATCAAAGTCCTTAAATTCATCCCTCGCGGACGAATAAGGTTTTAGTTTCTTAACGTTCTCTCGAACTAAGTTATTTATATTGAATGTCATTTATAATTATTTGTTTATAACCTACCTCTCTTGACTTGTCTTTTGCTACTGCAAATCTTTAAGACGTAATGTTACAGCATTTTTATGTGCTTGTAAACCTTCTACCTCCGCCATTAATTCAATAGCTGATCCTATGTTTTTTATTCCCTCTTTAGTTATTTTCTGAAAAGTCATACTCTTCATAAAACTATCCAAATTAACGCCGCTATACTGTTTTGCATATCCATTAGTTGGCAACGTATGATTGGTTCCTGAAGCATAATCTCCAGCACTCTCAGGCGTGTAATCTCCTATAAAAACCGAACCCGCATTGGTAACACCATTTACATAAAAATCTTCGTTACTTGTTACAACTATAAAATGTTCCGGACCATACTCATTAATAAGTTTTAGCGCTTCTTTATCATTTTCAACTAAAATAAAACGAGAATTCTCTATAGCTTTGTTTGCAATTTCAACTCTTGGCAATTCTTTTATTTGCGTTTCTATTTCTTCGGAAACCGCATCTATTAAATCTTTTGAGGTAGAAACTAAAATAACCTGACTATCAGTACCGTGTTCGGCTTGCGAAAGTAAATCGGAGGCTACATATCTTGCATTCGCTGTTTCATCTGCAACAACCAATAATTCCGACGGTCCAGCAGGCATATCGATTGCCACATTATACCGTGTTGCCAATTGTTTTGCTACCGTTACAAACTGATTCCCTGGACCAAAAATTTTATAAACTTTAGACATAGTCTCGGTCCCAAAAGTCATCCCCGCAATAGCCTGAATCCCTCCAACCTTGATTACCTTATTAACCCCACATAGTTTGGCGGTATATAATATTGCAGGATTTACCTTTCCTTCTTTGTTGGGTGGAGTACATAAAACTACTTCTTTACAGCCTGCAATTTGCGCAGGCACAGCCAACATTAGAATTGTAGAAAACAAGGGAGCTGTTCCTCCTGGAATATACAAACCTACTTTTTCAATAGGTCTTTTTTCTTGCCAACACAAAACTCCATTGGTTGTCTCAATCTTTACCTTGTCTGTTTTTTGTGCTGCATGAAAATTAGTAATATTCTCTTTTGCTAGGGCAATAGCTGCCTTTAAGTCTTCTGATATAGATTTGCTAGCTTCTTTAAATTCTACTTCGGAAACTATATTTGTATCTAATGCTACTCCATCAAAAAGACTCGTGTATTTCTTAATCGCTTCATCGCCTTTTTGCCTTACCTCCTTAAAAACTTCACTTACTGTAGCTTCAATATCGTCTATTGTTTGCGTTGGACGCTTTAATATCTCCGCCCAATCTTCTTGTTTCGGATTGTATATTTTATTCATCTGTTGCTATTTTTTTATTTTTCATTATTGCCCAATAAAAAGTAACCTGATTTTATTAAACTCCAGTTATATCAAGGTTTAAAATAGATTTTCAAAATAACTCCTTGTTATTAAAAAGTATATTTTTTAATAGTTATGATTTACTCTTTTTTCTTACACCAAAGCAATCTTGCATTTTTACTCGAACATTAATGTTTATTTTTTTAATTGGTCAGATAGAAATCGCCAACTAATATTTTGGTTGTTGGTTTTCCAACAACTACATTACCATTTTTTCAATTGGACATACTAAAATTCCTTCAGCACCAACAACTTTTAGCTCATCTATAATCTCCCAAAAACGGTCTTTATTTATTACGGTATGGATTGAACTCCATCCCTCTTCCGCTAAAGGTAAAACTGTAGGACTACGCATTCCAGGCAGCAGTTCTATAATTTTATCAATCTTCTCATTTGGCGCATTTAAAAGCACATACTTAGAATCCCTAGCCTTTAAAACCGATTGTATTCTGAATTTTAATCTTTCAACAATGGGTCTAATTTCATCTTCAATTTGCGGAGGCGCAACCAAAACTGCTTCACTGTTTAATATAGATATTACTTCTTTTAAATTGTTTTTAAACAAAGTGCTCCCACTCGAAACAATATCTACAATAGCATCTGCTAATCCAATGTTTGGAGCAATCTCTACAGAACCATTGATAATATGAAGCTCGGCATTTATTCTTTCTCGTTGTAAGAATTCGTTTACCGTATTTGGATATGAAGTTGCTATACGCTTTCCTTCTAAATCTTTAACCGATTTAAAGTCAGTGTTTTTAGGAACTGCCAAGGACACTTTACACTTAGAAAAACCTAATTTCTCTACTATCTGTAAATCTTTCCCCTTCTCTATTAATAAATTCTCTCCAACAATTGCTAAATCTACTACTCCATCTCTTAAATACTGAGGAATATCTCCATTTCGTAAATACATTACTTCCAGAGGAAAGTTTCTTGCCGATGCCTTTAATTGGTCTATTCCATTTTCTATAGAAATACCACAATCTTTTAGAATCTTTAGAGAATCTTCGTTCAATCTTCCTGATTTCTGAATTGCAATTTTTATTTTTCTTTCTTCCATTAGTTCTAATAATATACTTTAAATTTTGGTATGATTCTTTTTAAAATTTTTCAATAAAAAAACCCGTTTGATTACTCAAACGGGTTTTTATTATGTTAAAATCACACATAACAATCTCACCTCGCTTGAGCGCAAGTATGAAAATGATGATGATGTGATGTATATAATGTCATTGTCTCTTTTATATCCTACAAATTTAAATCATTCTAAAAAATATATGCAAATTATATTTTGTTTTTTATCAGAAAATTATAAAATCTATCTATTTTAACGTAAAAAGTTATATTTTTCTTATTTCTGTATTCAAAATTGATAATTCCTCTATCAAAAAAATAAAATTATAAAGGTTTCCACGCTTCTTTATGTCATATTACTAAAAAATAATATCTTGTGCTGCATTTTAAAATAATAATGATACTTATATAATGAGAACTTTTACTACTATTTTGGTTTTATTAATACTAACTATTACCAGCCCCCTTTCTGCTCAAAGTAAGAAAGATTTAAAAGAAGAAGTTGCTACGTTAAATGAAAAGCTAAAAGTTTTAAGACAAACCGAAGCCGATTTAACTGTTGCACAAAATAAGATTAAGAGTCTTGAGTTTCAAGTAACTCAACTTGAAGAAACCAACCAAGGACTTTTAGATAACATGAATAACTTCTTATCTACATCCACTCAACAATCTAACAGTATTAGTAGAACTTTAGAAGCTTTAAGAAAAAAAGAAAAACAAATTAAAGGCATCAGAGATTCTTTTAGTGCGAACGATTCTATTGCTTTATTAGTACTTACCGACCTAAAAAAAACTTTAGGAGAAAGCGCTCAAATTGGTGTTGAAAAAGGAGCCATTATTGTAAAAATGGAGAATACTTTTCTATTTGGAGCTAAAGAAGGTAATTCTGCTGTAGAAGCTTCTTCAAAAGACTTTTTAAATAGAATCTCTGCTACAGTTAACAAATACCCTGCACTAAACGTTTCCATCCAAAGTGCTGGTGGAGATTGGGGAATTAACGCTTTGAGAGCTTCTTCTGTAGCTAAACTATTACAAGAAGAGTTTGAAGTTACTCCTACTAGACTTGAAGTTACTACAAAAGCAGGCGGTGGAAATGTAACTTATGTGTTTTTACACCCAGATTTTAATGCTTTCTATCTTGATGTTCGAGAAGAATTGAAAAACCCTAACTAATAGCGTTTTCTACTTCTGATTAAAATATTTAAATGCCTCTCATAATTCTAATGAGAGGCATTTTTTTTGGCGCGATTAAAGTAATCCTATATTATTTCAGGAAAAAATTAAATACTTTATCCCTATTTTTATAAATTAGTGGCAACTAAATACATACCTACTCAATAATTTTATATGATTCTATTCTCTTTGTAATGATAGCACAAATTAACCCCTCAAACATTACCGAAATTCCATATTTCATTCCTATTGCCATTACCTTTGCTTTCTTTGTCGGTTTATTTATAGGACGCTCTCTAAAGAACAATACATACAAAAATGAACTCGAAAAATGTCTTCTCGATAAGAGCACCTTGGTTAATAACTTAAAAAGTGAATCCATTAATTTTAAAGAAGACAATAAAATTAAAGCCATTCAAACACGTGGAAGAAGCGGGATGGCGTTAGAAGGCGATCTAAAAGTTGCGAAAGTTAAAAAAACAACGACTTCGCTTAAACTCGATTTTAACACTATTGGAATTGCTTCTGAGGAGGCAAAAGACGATCTTAAAAAAATTGAAGGAATTGGCCCTTTTATTGAAAAAAAATTAAATGGGATTGGTATTTATAAATACGACCAATTAAGTAAACTTAGTGATAAGGACATTGAAATTGTTACTGAGCTTATTGAATTTTTCCCGGGGCGAATTAAAAGAGACGATTGGAAAGGAAAAGCACAGTTGTTAAAAGAAAATCGGGATAAAAAAAACTGAGCCTCTAAATAGAAACTCAGTTTTTATATTTCTGCATTATTGATTCCCTAGAATAATAGGCAATCCTTTGTCTCCTCCACCTATTATAATAACTTTTGAGTTTGGAGATTCTGAAAGTCTATTTGTTGCTTCAATTCCTTTGTCTTGAAGAATTTTATCTGTTAAAGACGCACTCAATATCTGGTTTGCATCTGCCTTACCTTGTGCTTCAATTATTTGTTTTTTAGCTTCTTTTTCTGCCTTTTCAATTCTAAATTCGTATTCCAAAGATTCTTGCTCTTGGCGTAATTTACGCTCAATTGCATCTTTTATTGTTGCTGGCAATGTAACATCTCGTACTAATACTTCATTTAATTGCACATATTGATTTTTTAGTATTTCTTTTGTTTCAACAAAAATTTCTTCTTGGATAGCATCTCTTTTACTGGAGTATAATTGTTCTGGAGTATATCTCCCAACCACACTTCTTGCTGCAGACCTTATTGCAGGTTGTAAAACTCGAGAAACATAATCAACTCCTTTTTCTTGATGTAAAGAACCTAATTTATCATATTGAGGTTGAAACCAAATAGAGGCATCCAATTTAATCTCCAATCCATTTGAAGAAAGTACTTGCATTTTTTCTGAAACTTCTTGCTGACGCACTTCATAAATAGTGACTCTATTCCAAGGCGCTATAATATTAAACCCCTCTCTTAAAGGCGGTTCATCTGTAACCACCCCTCCATCAAAGGGTCTAAATAAAACTCCAGCCTCTCCAGAGTCAATATCTACAGCAGATTTAAAAAGTATAATAATAACTGCAATAGCAATTATAACAATAGGTATTCCAATTTTAGGTAATTTGTTCATTTGTTAGTTTTTATCATTTTAAAAATTAATTATTAGCCGTTATCTACAAACCCAGGATAGAGTGTCATTCCTCCATCTACAAATAAAGTGGTTCCGTTTACATATTCCGATTTATCAGAAGCTAACCAAATAGCTGCTTCCGCTATATCTTCTGGCTCTCCTAGCCTATTATAAGGAATTAATTTTAATAAATGCTTATGTTTTTCATCATCTTTCCAAACATCTTCATTTATTGGAGTTTTAATAGCTCCAGGCGCAATACTATTCACTCTAATAAGTTTATTTGCAGTTTCTTGAGATAGGGAGCGCATCAATTCTGTTAACCCTCCTTTAGAAGCAGAATAATTAATATGTCCTGCCCAAGGAATTTCTTGATGCACAGAACTCATAAAAATTATTTTTCCAGCAGATTTGCTAATTCCTTCCACCACCCCTCGTTTTAAAAAGTAGTTTACTGCTTCTTTAGCACACAAAAAAGCCCCTGTAAGATTTGTACGGATTACAGCATTCCAATCTTTTAACGTCATTTCATGGAAAGGCGCATCTTTTTGAATCCCTGCATTACTTATTAATATATCTAAATTTCCGTATTCATTAAAAACAGCATCAAACATCCGAGCTACATCTGCTTCATCTCCAACATCTGCTTGAACTGCAAACGCTTTTTTACCTAGAGCTTCTATACTTTTAACAACGTCTTCTGCGCCTTCCTTATCAGAATAATAATTAACAGCTACATTAGCTCCTTCTTTAGCCAAATAATAAGCAATAGACTTCCCTATTCCAGAGCTTCCTCCTGTAACTAAAGCAACTTGATTTTCTAATAAGCCCATTTTTTCAAGTTTTTAGATTAAACCATTATATTTTCTTAAAAACCATTCAATAGAAAGGGTTCCAATTAGCACAAAAAGCAACCATTTCCAGCCTATTAAAGATACAATATTTTCTTTACTTTTTTGAATGGATTGATAGCTAGCATCCGACAATAACTGTGCTTTTAACGCTGAAAAATCAGCAGAAAAATACATATCTCCTCCTGTATTATCCGCCAATATTTTAAGCCTTTCTGTATCTGGATTTACAAATTGTTTCTCTACATCAAACGCTAAAATGGTAAAGCTCCCAGATTTAGCTATTTTTTCTGAAGGTACTTTTACTGTAAAATCGTATTCTGATGCTTTTAGAGAACTTAAATCTACTTCATAAGTATTTCCTTTAAAAAGCATTGGAAAGGTAGTTGAAGTATTACTATTTTTATCTTTTATAACAACCTCCATAGAAGCATTTGCATCAAAGATAAAATTCTTATCAAAATATGAAGCTGTGATTTTTATCGATTCATTTCCGTAATAAAACGATTCATTTTCAATAGTAAGTCTATCTCTTTTCTTAGTGGAAGAAACATATTGGATGAGCTTTCCAAAATAAGCATCAAAAGCTTCTGTATTTTCATTTTTCAAAAAACTAGCAGCACGCCACTTCCATATTCCCTCTCCTAATAAAATAGCCGACTTCTGTTCGTTATTTTCAATAGTCACTAATTGCGGCTCAGCGGTATCAATATTTCCAATTTTCTTAAACAACAGCGTTTGATAGGATTCCAAAAAAGAAACTTCTCCTAAATTATCCAAAAGCGGAGGGAAATCGTTAAAACCAATATCTTCTGTTTGAAAAGTATTATAATTTTCATTAAAAGCAGGCAACACATCTTCCTCTCCAGCACTTAGGGAGCGATCGAATCCTAACTCCATCGAATTGATAAAGTTCCAATCTGTATCCACTCCAGAGATAATCCAATAATTATGTTTTTGAGTTTTTATTTCCTCAATAACTTCTTTAAAAGCCGAATTTGGTTGGTACAATATTACTAATTGATACTCGCTAATTTGTTTGCTCTCCTCTTCTACATTTAGAATATCTGCAGTTCTAAACTCATTGCTCTCTATTGCTTTTTTTAATGCGCCAATATCTGGATGTAACACATCTGTAACAATAGCAATTTTATTTTTTTGATCGATAACTTCTAACGCAAAAAGTTTACTATTATTGGTTTTATTTTTCTCTTCTGAAAGCGGTTCTATCACCGCTTTTAAAGTTTGAACTCCTATTTTATTTGCCAAAAGTTCTGTATTTACAATTTTGGAAGCATTCTCTGGAGTCAAAGATATTTTTTCTGAAAACAACACCTGATTCCCATTATATATTTTTAAAGTTGAATTCACTGCTGAAGCTCCTTCATAATTTACAAATATCTCTACAGGAAATTTATTCTTAAAATATGCGTATTTATTTACATTTAATTGACTAATCCGTAAATCGTTAAACACTATAGAATCTCCTAAAACAACTGGAAAAACGCTATTCTTCAAGCTTTTTGAAGCATACTGATAATCGGTTCCAAAAGTTTGATTCCCATCAGAAAGCATTACAATAGCATTATTTGAAGTTTGATTAATACGCTCTATAGCTTGTAAAGCATTGGTAATATTTGTTTGAGAACCCGAAAAACTCAGACTATCATTAGAAGATAACTCTTCATTAAATGTATATTTTTCAACAGAAAACTTATTATTTAACTCCGCATCATTTATGATTTCACCTAAAAAATCTTTTGCTATATTTTCATAACCTAATGCCTGTATCGAGCTAGAATTATCGGTTAAAACAAAAAGTTTGGGCTTTTGAGTGTAATATTCTTTAGTAGAGAATTTTAAATTTAAGAGAAGTAGAAGTACGATAAATATACTTACAAAACGCAACAATGCCATCATTATAAAAACCCTTCCAAGACCTCTATTTTTACGATACATAAACAGCGTAATTAAGAGGGAGATAATTGCGGCTACGACTATGTAAATAACATGACTTACTCCAATCATTAACAGGGTTTTTATTTCTTCAAAAGATAAAGAAAAATAATTTTAGAGCGCAACCTAAAACAATAGATTACGCTCTAAATATAAGTTTATAAGCTAATTTTTAGGTAAGCATTCCGCCATCCACTTGTAATACTTGACCCGTAATATAATTTGACATATCTGAAGCTAAAAATACACAAGCATTTGCAATATCTTCTGGGTTTCCTCCTCTTTTTAACGGAATGGCATCTCTCCATCCTTGAACTACTTTTTCATCTAAAGCACCTGTCATTTCAGTCTCAATAAACCCTGGAGCTACCACATTGCTTCTTATATTTCTAGAACCAAGCTCTAAAGCAACAGATTTAGAAAAACCAATAATTCCAGCTTTAGAAGCCGCATAATTTGTTTGTCCTGCATTTCCTTTAACCCCAACAACAGAGCTCATGTTAATAATAGAGCCTTTACGTTGCTTTAACATTGTACGTTGTACAGCTTTAGTCATATTAAAAACTGACTTAAGGTTTACTTCGATAACTTTATCAAAATCTTCTTCAGAAATACGCATTAAAAGGTTGTCTTTAGTAATTCCTGCATTATTTACTAGAATATCTATAGCACCAAACTCTTTAATAACTTCATCTACCAACTCTTGAGATTCTGAAAAACTAGCGGCATTACTTTTATAAGCTTTCGCTTTTACACCACTTGCAATTAACTGAGCTTCTAATTCCTTAGCTGGGCCTTCGGATGCGCTATATGTAAAAGCTACATTTGCGCCTTGCTTTGCAAATTCTTCTGCTATTCCTTTCCCTATACCACGACTAGCACCAGTGATAATCGCTGTTTTACCTTCTAAAAGTTTCATGTGTTTATTTTTATTGTTTTTTAACGGTCGCACGGAACATCCAAATAATCCTTCTGTTGTGTCTATAGATTAGACATGGATGTTTCATCTGTAATATTAGATCTTAAATTTCTATTATCTTTTATCAAAGATAGCAAATACGATGTTTTCCCAACAAAAAACCCTACAAAAATGCAGGGTTTTATAATTTATATGATACTATTTTAATTAGCCAATTACTTCGGCTACTTTTTTACCTATTTCAGCAGGAGAATCTACTACATGTATCCCACATTCGCTCATGATACGCTTTTTAGCTTCTGCAGTATCATCATCTCCACCTACAATTGCACCAGCATGCCCCATTGTTCTACCTTTAGGAGCAGTTTCTCCAGCGATAAAACCAACAACTGGCTTTTTATTTCCATTTTCTTTTACCCAACGTGCAGCATCCGCTTCTAATTGTCCACCAATTTCTCCAATCATTACAATACACTCAGTTTCTGGATCGTTCATTAACAATTCTACAGCCTCTTTAGTTGTAGTACCGATAATTGGATCTCCACCAATACCAATTGCTGTAGTAATTCCAAGTCCTTGTTTTACTACCTGATCTGCCGCTTCATAAGTTAAAGTTCCCGACTTAGAAACGATACCTACTTTACCTTTACTGAATACAAAACCTGGCATAATACCTACTTTTGCTTCTCCTGGAGTAATTACCCCTGGACAGTTAGGACCGATTAATCTACAGTCTTTATCTTTAATATAGTCTGAAGCTTTAATCATATCTGCAACAGGAATACCTTCCGTAATAGTAATGATAACTTTGATACCTGCATCGGCAGCTTCCATAATAGCATCGGCAGCAAAAGCTGGCGGCACAAAAATAATAGATACATCTGCATCTACTTGATCTACCGCTTCTTTAACGGTGTTAAAAACAGGTTTTCCTAAATGCTCTTGACCACCTTTTCCTGGTGTTACACCACCAACTAAATTGGTTCCGTATTCAATCATTTGTTCGGCGTGAAAAGTTCCTTCACTTCCTGTAAATCCTTGTACTATTATTTTAGAATCTTTATTTACTAATACACTCATTAGGGTTGAATTTTATTTAAAGCTTTACAAAAATAGCTTTTTGAATACGATTTGAGAAATCTACTTCAAAAAATAATTAATTATTTTACTCGATAATCGAGATTATAGTATTCCGATGGTTACCTCGGAATGTTTTTAGTTTTTATTTCTAATACCTCCACGCTTGCCAAAGGTAGTTTACTTCTGTTATTTTTTATCTTTTTATTGGGATGAAAGAATTAAGATTTACTGGATTATCATCTGCTAGTTGACTAATCTCATATCCTTTGTACAACTTCCCTTCATTAAACTCCCAAATAGTAATAAAATGCGCTAAGGGTTGTTCTTCGTCTGGGTTCTCAATAGTTTTTACATGATAGGTATAACGCACTGTTACGGCGTCTCCATCTTTTAACAAATGACTTATTTCTGTTCTTATAGATTGATATGCTTCTGACATATTTTCTGCTAAAAGAATGAGCTCTTGCTTATTTAGCTTCGTAAATCCTTTACTACTATTCCAATAAAGCTCACAATCATCATGAAGATATTCACTTAGAACCTCTCTATTTTTGATAGGCTCTAGCTCATAAAAATCTTTTGTTATCTTTTTTATTGATTGCCCCATAATACTTATCCTAATTTTTCAATTATTGATGGTATTTGGCGTATAGACGCCAACTCTTTATATTTTTTTCTCGCTTCTTCTGCCGGATAACCAAAATAAGTTTTATTTGCTTCTAAGGACTTACTAATACCAGATTGCGCTAATAAAACTGCTTTTCTTCCAATTATAATAGCACTAGCAATTCCTACTTGCCCCCAAATAGTAACTTCATCTTCAATAATAACACAGCCCGCAATTCCTACTTGAGAAGCAATTAAACACTTTTCTCCAATTACAGTATCATGCCCTACATGAACTTGATTATCTATCTTGGTTCCCTTTTTTATTAAAGTATCTCCAGTAACACCCTTATCAATAGTACAAAGCGCTCCTAAATCTACATTATTTTCTATAACTACACGCCCTCCCGAAAGTAATTTATCAAAACCTTCTGGTCTATTTTTATAATAAAAAGCGTCTGCACCTAAAACAGTTCCGGCGTGTATGGTTATATTATCTCCTAAAATACAATTATCATAAATACTAACGTTGGAATGAATCATACAATTTTTACCAATAACAACATTGTTTCCTACAAATGCTCCTGGCTGTATTACTGTTCCTTCTCCTATCTTTGCAGAAACGGCTATTAATGATGTTGCCTTTTCAAAAGGTTTAAAAAAGTTTGTCAACGTATTAAAATCCCTAAAAGGATCATCAGAAATTAATAATGCCTTTTGAGGCGGACATTCCACTTCTTTATTAATTAAAACCACTGTTGCAGCAGATTCTAATGCTTTGTCGTAATACTTAGGATGATCCACAAATACAATATCTCCAGCTTCCACCACATGGATTTCATTCATTCCAAGCACAGGAAAATCATCATCACCTACATAATCACAATTTAATATGGTTGCTATTTGCTTGAGGGTATGTTTTTGTGGAAACTTCATTGTATTAAGCTATAATTTAATTTCAGAAAAAATAAAAGATTATCAATAAAAAATCTCTTTTTGCGAGACCTAAAAATTAGTTTTAAGGGTTTACCCTTTGTAACGCTCCATATAAGCGCTTTTTTCAGTATCAATCTTTATTTTATCTCCTTCATTAATAAATAAAGGCACATTAATAGTAGCTCCTGTTTCTACAGTAGCTGGTTTTGTTGCATTTGTAGCTGTATTCCCTTTTACACCAGGCTCTGTGTGAGTAACTTCTAACACAACGTGTGCAGGCATATCTACAGAAAGCGGCATACTATCCTCTGTATTAAATAAAATAGTAACTACTTCTCCTTCTTTTAACAAATCTGGAGTATCTAATGACCCTTTCTGAAGGGTTATTTGATTGTAATCATCGGTATTCATAAAATGATATGTATCTCCTTCAGCATATAAAAACTGATAAGATCTTGTTTCCACACGAACATCTTCAATTTTATGTCCTGCAGAAAAAGTATTATCTAACACTTTTCCAGAAGTAACACTTCTAAGTTTTGTTCTCACAAAAGCAGGTCCTTTTCCTGGTTTTACGTGTAAAAACTCAATGATTTTATAAATATCGTGATTGTATCGAATACATAATCCTTTTCTAATATCTGATGTAGTTGCCATATTATTTTTTAATGATTTGAATTTGAACTAAAATAACCCTTCATGATTCCTCTTTGAGAATCTTTTATAAACTGCAATATTTCATCCCGTTCTGGAGTTGCCTCCATCTCCGCTTCAATAATTTCTACAGCTTGAGAATTGTTATAATTTTTCTGATATAAAATTCGGTAAATATCTTGTATTTCTCTTATTTTTTCTGCTGAAAATCCTCTTCTTCTTAATCCTACAGAATTAATTCCTACATAAGAAAGTGGTTCTCTCGCAGCTTTTGCATATGGAGGTACGTCTTTTCTTACTAGTGATCCTCCAGTTACAAAAGCATGATTTCCGATAGAACAAAACTGATGTACAGCTGTCATACCTGCTAAAACCACATAATCCCCAACGGTAATATGTCCTGCAAGCGTACTATTGTTTGAAAAAATACAATGGTCGCCCACAAAACAATCGTGTGCTATATGGCTATACGCCATAATCCAACAGTTTTTACCGATAACGGTTTTCATTCTGTCGGAAGTTCCTCTATTAATAGTAACACACTCACGGATGGTAGTGTTATCTCCAATTTCGGCTGTTGTATCTTCGTCGTTATATTTTAAATCCTGAGGGATTGCAGAAATTACTGCTCCAGGAAAAATATTACAATTTTTCCCTATTCGAGCTCCCTCCATTATTGTTACGTTACTTCCAATCCAAGTTCCCTCTCCAATTACCACATTATTATTAATGGTAGTAAAAGGCTCTATCACCACATTTTTGGCGATTTTGGCTCCTGGATGAACATATGCTAGTGGCTGATTCATTATCTACTATTCTTTAACTTTTACTATTTGAGCCATTAGCTCTCCTTCCGTTGCAATTTTACCATTTACATAAGCATATCCTTGCATATGGCATATCCCTCTTCTAATAGGCGATATTAATTCCATTTTAAAGATAAGTGTGTCTCCTGGCTGTACTTGCTGTTTAAATTTAACATTATCCATTTTCATAAAGAAAGTTAGATAATTCTCTGGGTCTGGAACAGTATTTAAAACTAGAATCCCTCCTGTTTGCGCTAAAGCTTCTACTTGTAAAACTCCAGGCATAATAGGTGCTCCAGGAAAATGTCCCACAAAGAAAGGCTCGTTCATGGTTACATTTTTCATTCCAATTACATGTGTATCAGACATTTCCAAAATACGATCTACTAACAAAAAAGGAGGCCTATGTGGCAACATTTTCATTATCTGATTTACATCCATCAATGGAGGCTTACTAAGGTCGTATTTAGGAACTTTATTTCTTTTTTCTAATTTGATAATTTTAGATAGCTTTTTAGCAAACTGTGTATTAACAAAATGCCCTGGCTTATTAGCTATCACTTTACCTCTAATTCTCATCCCTACTAAAGCAAGATCTCCAATTACATCTAGTAATTTATGTCTCGCTGCTTCGTTAGGATGATTTAAAGTAAGGTTATCTAAAATTCCATTTGGTTTTACAGAAATAGAATCCTTATTAAATGCTGCTCTAAGCTTTTCCATTGTTTCATTAGACAATTCTTTGTCTACATATACAATAGCATTATTTAAATCTCCTCCTTTTATCAAGCCATGTTCTAAAAGCGTTTCTATTTCATGTAAAAAGCTAAACGTTCTAGAATCTGCTATTTCCTTTTCAAAATCAGAAATGTGCTTTAATGTAGCGTTTTGAGTTCCTAAAACTTTAGTTCCAAAATCTACCATTGCAGTTACTTGATATTCGTCAGAAGGAATAATTGTAATTTCACTTCCAGACTCTTCGTCTGTATATGAAATTACATCTGTAACTATAAACTCTTCTCTTTCTGCCTCTTGCTCAACAATACCTGCTGTTTTTAGCGCTTCGATAAAATACTTTGAAGAACCATCCATTATAGGCGGCTCAGGAGCATTTAACTCTATTAAAACATTATCGATTTCCAGTCCTACTAAAGCTGCTAAAACATGCTCTGAGGTTTGAATTTTAACTCCTCTTTTCTCAAGATTTGTCCCTCTTTGCGTATTTACCACATAATTAGCATCTGCCTCAATAACAGGTTGCCCTTCTAAATCTACACGTTTAAAAGCATATCCATGGTTCTCTGGAGCCGGTTTAAACGTCATAGTAACATTTTCTCCTGTATGCAATCCTACACCAGTTAAAGAAACCTCTTTAGCAATGGTTTTCTGTTTGATAACCTGATTACTCATTGTTATTTATCTTTTACTTTTTTTCTAGTTGATTAATTTTGTCTACAAGTTTTGGCAAATTCTTAAAGTGTACATACGACTTATTAAAATCTCCATAATTAAGCGCTGGCGAGCCTTGCAAAACTTCATCATCCTTTACATTTCTTCCAATACCAGATTGTGCTTGGATTCTAACTCTATTTCCAATAGTAATATGTCCTACAATCCCTACTTGCCCACCAATCATACAATTCTTACCAATTTTGGTAGAACCTGCAATTCCAGTTTGTGCAGCAATTACAGTGTTTTCTCCAATTTCAACATTATGTGCAATTTGTATTTGGTTGTCTAACTTAACTCCTCTTCTAATAATTGTAGATCCAAGTGTTGCTCTATCTATTGTAGTTCCTGCACCAACATCTACATAATCTTCAAGGATTACATTTCCTGTTTGTGGTACTTTTTGAAACTCTCCTTCTTCATTTGGAGAAAAACCAAAACCATCGGCACCAATTACACATCCGCTATGGATAACACAATTTCTTCCTATTTTAGATTCTGAATAAACTTTTGCCCCCGCAAAAATTACTACATTATCCGATATCTCTGTATTATCTCCAATATAAGCGTTTGGATAAATCTTAACATTATTCCCTATCTTAACATTTTCTCCTATATAAGTAAATGCTCCTATATAAACTTCTTCTCCATAGGAAGAAGATGCTGCCATAAATATGGGTTGTTCAACGCCAGTTTTATTCAATTTAACTTGGTTATAATACTCTAGAAGCTTTGAAAACGACTTATATGCATCTTCAACCTTAATTAAAGTTGTATTTACATCATGATCTAAAACTAATGTTTTGTTCACTATCGTTATCGATGCTTCTGTTGAATATATATAATGAGTATACTTTGGATTTGCTAAAAAAGTTAGCGAACCATCAGTTCCTTCTTCTATTTTAGAAAGTTTAGACACTTCCACTTCTGGATTGCCTACTATTTCACCCTCTAAGATTCCTGCTATTTGAGTTGCTGTAAATTTCATTTCCACGCAAAAGTATAAAAAATTGTGCTTTTATTTTTTAGGATAGCACATGTAATATTTTGTAACTGGTTTTGACAAGGCTTTTATATTGAATTGATCGGAAGCTTTTGCTACATCAACAATTTTACCTGACTTCATTAAAATATGAATGTTTTGCTTGTCAATATAATAGGCTTGATTCTCAATTAACCCGCTAAAAACAAAGTATTTAGCCTCATTTTCCGTTACATTATATTTATTAATAAATTCATTTAAATGAGCTTGTACTCGCTCTTCTTTTATAGGTTTCTTTTTAATTTTAATCTTTAGAAGATCCCTTTCTAATAATATTTTACACAAATTAGAAAGCACAAAATCTTCATGAAATTGCCATTCTTTCATTGCCGATAAAATATCTATATCATCCAAACGTGAAAAAGTTTCTAATATTTGCTCGTTAAAATCTGTTTTACCTATTTCGTTATCCAAGAAAAACTCAAGCGCACTACTTGCATGTATTGCCCCCCCTCTTTTATGCAACTCTTTTACGCGCTGCAACACCTTAATAAGTAATTGTTCTGCGGCCAAACTTGTTTTGTGCAAATACACTTGCCAATACATTAATCGGCGAGCTACTAAAAATTTTTCAATAGAGTAAATCCCTTTTTCTTCAACCACCAACTGGTCATCAACAACATTTAACATTGAAATGATTCGTTCGGAATTTATATTTCCTTCAGAAACTCCAGTATAAAAACTATCTCGTTTTAAATAATCAGCTCTATCCATATCTAATTGCCCAGAGATAAGCTGGTTCATAAACTTTCGCTCATACTCTCCTTTAAAAATCTTGATAGCTAGCGTTAAAGTTCCGTTAAACTCTTTATTTAAAGCCTCCATAAATTGAAGCGAAATATATTCATGAGAAACTCCATTTACAATACTATGTTCCATTGCATGTGAAAACGGACCATGACCAATATCATGCAATAAAATAGCACTTAGCAAAGCCTTTTCTTCCTCTTCAGAAATCTCAACCCCTTTAAAACGAAGCACTTGAATAGCTTTATGCATTAAATGCATACACCCAATAGCATGATGAAAACGGGTATGATGAGCTCCAGGATACACCAAATAAGAAAGTCCCATTTGAGAGATTCTGCGTAATCGTTGAAAATACTTATGCTCAATTAAATCGAAGATCTGTTCGTTCGGGATGGTAATAAATCCGTAAATTGGATCGTTGAATATTTTAAGCTTGTTTGCTGTGTTCAAACTGAATAAATTGTAAAATTACGTACAAATATACATCAATAGAATGAATGACATAAAGATACTTTGGGTAGATGATGAAATTGAACTCTTAAAACCACATATTCTCTTTCTTGAAAAGAAGAATTATACCGTTAACACGTGTCAAAGTGGAACGGAGGCTGTTGAGGAAGTCAAAGTAAACAATTTTGATATTGTTTTTTTAGATGAAAATATGCCAGGCCTCTCAGGCTTAGAAACTTTAAGCGAAATTAAAAGCTTAAAACCTACACTTCCTGTAGTAATGATTACCAAAAGTGAGGAAGAAAATATAATGGAAGAAGCAATTGGAGCTAAAATTGCCGACTATTTAATTAAGCCAGTTAATCCAAATCAAATTCTTTTAAGTCTTAAAAAAAATCTGGACCACTCTAGACTTATTTCAGAAAAAACAACTTCAAATTACCAACAAGAGTTCCGTAAAATAGCGATGGACTTAACTATGGTGAATTCTTACGAAGAATGGGCAGATTTATATCGAAAATTAATTTACTGGGAAATTGAACTTGAAGATATTGAAGATACTGGAATGACCGAGATTTTAGAATCTCAAAAGACAGAAGCTAATACTCAGTTTGGAAAATTTATAGAAAAAAACTACGCAAAATGGTTTAATGGGGAAGATGCTCCCGTTATGTCTCATACACTCTTTAAAGATTTAATTGCTAAAGAAATTAACAAAAAGCAACCTACACTTTTAGTAGTTATAGATAATTTGAGGTACGATCAATGGAAAACTTTTGAAGGTACTGTTACCAATTATTATAAAAAAATTACAGAAGCTCCCTATTTCAGCATTTTACCTACAGCAACTCAGTATGCTAGAAATGCTATTTTTTCGGGACTTATGCCTTCTGAAATGGAAAGACTTCATCCTAAGTTATGGAAAAATGATACTGAAGAAGGCGGCAAAAACCTACATGAAGCGGATTTTTTAGAAGCTCAAATTCGTAGATTAGGGCTAGATATTAAATGGGAATATCATAAAATATCCAGTTTAAAATTAGGAAAACAACTCGCTCAAAATTTTAAATCGCAAAAAAACAACGATTTAACCGTTGTTGTTTATAATTTTGTAGACATGCTTTCGCACTCTAAAACAGAGATGGAAGTTGTAAAGGAATTAGCTTCTAACGATAAAGCATACCGCTCTTTAACCCAAAGCTGGTTTAAAAACTCTCCTTTATTAGATATTATCCAACAAGCTCAGCAATTAGGATTTAAATTAATAATAACCACCGATCATGGAACTATAAATGTAAAAAATCCTTCTAAAGTAATTGGAGATAGAGACACCAGTTTGAATTTAAGATATAAAACTGGACGAAGTTTATCTTACAATGATAAAGAAGTTTATGGTGTAAGAAATCCGAAAGAAATTCATTTACCTACAATTAACATGAGTAGTTCCTTTATTTTTGCTAAAGAAGATTTATTCTTTGCGTACCCAAATAACTACAACCATTATGTAAGTTATTATAAAAACACTTACCAGCATGGGGGGATTTCATTAGAGGAAATTATTATCCCTTATGTAGTACTGAGTCCTAAATAGCAGCATTTGACATACTCTTTTTAATATCGTAATAATGCATTTATACTCATATTTGTAGAAAAACATATACCTAGGACTACACTAATTCTAATAAACTAACTCCATGTAAGTGTTAATTTTATGTGAAAAAAATAAAAAACTTGCATTTAATAGAGTTTTTTTTCTATTTTTGACCAAACCCTCAAAATTAGCAAAATGGCAAAAGCAATTGATAGAATTTTTTCTATTATCCAATCTCTTGGAATGAGCGCTAGACAATTTGACATGTCTATAGGCGCATCGAATGGTTACACTTTACGTATGAAAAAGAATAATGCTTCTGTAGGAAGTGATATTCTAGAAAGAATCGTAGAAAAGTATCCGTTTGTAAACATTAACTGGGTAGTTACTGGTCATGGTACTATGTTTGGAACTGATTCTAGTTCCGCAGAACAACATATGCCAGAAAAGAAACTCACCTATAAAGAGGTTGAAGCGATAATAGAGCAAAAGATTAAAGCGCATCAAGAAGATGAATTAAAGAACTTGATGGACAAGATTAAAACAGAAATAAGTACTGCTAAAAACGAAGCAAATTAGTTTTATTTTTTCTGTATTTAGAAAACAAAAAACGTTCACTTCTATTGTGAACGTTTTTTTTGTAATAATTTTTTATGCAACACTTCTAATTCCTTCAAATAATCATCTGCTTTATAGGCACTTTTACTTTCCATAAGCCTAGCTAAATCAACTTTAATTTGATTATTTCCTTCTTCATCTTCTTGGTGAGCCAGAAAAGATATCACTTTAAAAGTTTTAACTTTAATTTTATTTTTAAGCTTTTCTACCTTAGTGAAGTTATTTATTTTAATGGAAAGAAAAATCAAAAATAACATTACAGGAAGTAACAATGGAAGTGCTTGCATTATTTCATTTTCATTTATAAATCTCACATTTACATTAAAAGTTCCAATAATTTGATAACTAACAATAATAATAGGGATTAATAAAAAATATTTCCACCAATACCTACTCGTTAAAAACCAAATAGTTAAAGCTAAAAAAGAAGTTATTTTAAGCATTGTAAACCAAAGAAATATAAAAACGGATTGAAACTCAAATGAACCCATTGTAATAAATCCTAAGTCCCATGTCTTATCATCTGGCGCAAATACATGTAGCTTATCTAGTAACAACAAAGAAAGTATTAGTAAAAAAATTAAAACCCCTCCTATACTTTTCCCTTTAAGGCTTTTATCAAGTATATTTGATTGATTTTCTTCTTTATTAAAATTATCTTCAGAAATCAAAACTGCTTTTGCTACCAATTCTTTTAAATTGGTTATGTTTGATTTATACGCATCTTCATCAAAGCTATTTAATACACGTGTATAATGTTTTGAATTTTTAAATTTATAACGGAGAACTTCTTCAGAATCAATAGCGTCTAATGTTAATCTATTCCATAAAGGATAATTTATTTTTTTACCCACTAAATAAACTAAATAACTACATAGTAAAGTCAAAAAATAGATTGATATTTTTTTTGTTAAACCAGAACTCTCTACCTCAAAAAAAACAACAATGGAAAAATTATAAAAACTCATCATCAACACTATAAAAATAGCTATTTTCCACCAATACCTACATGTAATATACCACAAGGAAAGAAGCAATGATTGAGACAAAAATAAAAGCACAAAAAAACAATACATCTGTGCTGAATTATAATGTGTTGAATTGAATTGAAAAAAAAATGTTGTCCAAGTAGATGTGTCAGGACACAATACATGAAGATAAGTCATAAATGAAGAACTAATAATTGTAACCACAATCATCAGTTCATATAACAAAACTCTTTTTCTTTTTAAATGCAAAGGGATGATATTTATTTATCAAAAATAGTTAATATATAATTCTAAATATAAGAAAGCATATAATAAAAGGATGTTTAAATTTGCTCAAAATTTAGGATAATGAAACAAAAAACTTATAACCTTCAAGATATTAATAAAGTAGCGCAAGAAATAATTAAAGAAGTTACTTCTAAAATCATTATTTTTAATGGAGAAATGGGAGCTGGAAAAACTACTTTAATAAAAAAAATAGTTGAACTATTAGGTAGTAATGACCATGTATCTAGTCCAACTTTTTCCTTAGTAAATGAGTATAAAAATAAAGAAGGCTCTATTTTTCATTTCGACTTATATAGAATTAATGACATAGAGGAAGCTTATCAAATCGGAATAGAAGATTACCTCTACAGTGGTTCTTGGTGCTTAATTGAATGGCCAGATAAAATTATAGATTTATTACCAGAAGAAGCGGCCATTATCGACATAAAAGTACTTTTTAACGAAGAAAGAGTTTTGATTATCAACTAAATCACTATCTTTAAACACTTCATATAGTCTCAGAACTAGTTGTATATTAAAAACTTACTAATGTACGACAAAGGTTTTTATTTTCCGCACCCAATTTTTTGGTAGGTTTGAACCATCAAATAACCAAAAAATATTCTATAATGTCTTTCAAAAAAATAACTTTCGTTCTAGCTTCAATTGCTATACTTTCTATCTCTTTAACTTCTTGTTCTAATGATAACGTTGCAGATCAAGATAGTCTATACAACACTCATGCTGTTGATAAAACTAAAATGGAAATGCCTTCTAACGGTTAATCAATATCAAAAGAATACCCTAACCTTTAAAAATACTATTATGTCTTTCAAAAAAATAACTTTCGCTATAGCTTCAATCGCTATACTTTCTATCTCTTTAACTTCTTGTTCTAATGATAATGTTGCAGATCAAGATAGTCTATACAACATCCAAGCTGTTGATAAAACTAAAATGGAAATGCCTTCTAACGGATAGCATGTTCAAATATATCTTCTTAATTGAAGCTATTATTTGCTTATTATTTTTGGATTCGCTTAATTTGTCTTAATGATCCAAATCTTAATAACCCGTGAAAAAAAAGAGTAAAAGCTCATCAGGTATTGAAAAGAGTAGAAAAACGAGAGCACTTGCCTTAGGCTCTGTTATGGCTTTTATAATTGCCATTTCTCCTTACTTCTTCTATTTATACGAGAGCTTTCCTCAAGATCAAGTTTGGGAAACTTTTTTTATTACTTTTAAAACCTCTTATTACTCCTCATTATACATGGCAGCATGGAATGTAATGAATAAATTTGTTCCATTAATGTTACTAATTATTTGGTTTTTTACCTGTAAGCATTGGTGGTATCATGTTATTCTCATTCCTATCAGCATGTATATTTTTCAACTAGTTAGCACGTTAAATGACGATATAAGATACGTAGACGAATTTGAGATATACTACATCATTCCTGTTATGATGATTGTAATTCCTATTGTATATCTTATTAGATTAAAACTATTTGACAAATTAGTACATGGAATTGACTTAGATAGAATAGATAAAGAATTAAAAGAGTACCAAGACAAAGAAAGGGATCTCTATAATGAAACAAATTCCTAATAGACATAAAAAGTTTGACTACCTTTGAATTTTAAGCTATAAAAATGTCATATCCTAATACTCCATTTACCAAACAAGAGCTTATTCCTCAAGAGGAAACCCTAGAGTTATTAAAACAAAAAGGAGAATTATTTATTGGGATTCCTAAAGAAGTTTCCTATCAGGAAAATCGTGTTTGCTTAACTCCAGATGCTGTTAATGCATTAACCTCACATGGACATCGTGTAATAATAGAATCTAATGCAGGATTTGACGCTAATTATTCTGATAAAGAATATAGCGAAGCTGGAGCGGAAATTACTACCGATACAAAAAAAGTATTTTCATGCCCGATTATACTTAAAGTTGAGCCGCCTTCTTTAAAAGAATTAGAACTTATAAATCCGCAATCTATTCTTATTTCTGCGCTTCAAATTAAAACACGAAGTAAAAAATACTTTGAAACTCTAGCCAGTAAAAGAATAACTGCCCTAGCCTTTGAATTTATTAAAGATGATGATGGCAACTACCCTGCCGTAAGAGCTTTAAGTGAAATTGCTGGTACTGCCTCTGTACTTATTGCCGCAGAACTTATGACAAATGCAAATAGTGGTAACGGACTAATGTTTGGAAATATTACAGGAGTTCCTCCTGTTGATGTTGTAATTATTGGTGCCGGAACTGTAGGAGAATTTGCTGCTAGATCTGCTATTGGCTTAGGCGCAAGTGTAAAAGTATTTGACAATTCTATTACAAGATTACGTTGCATTCAAAACAACCTCGGTAGAATGCTTTATACCTCTACCCTACAACCAAAAAACTTACTAAAAGCTTTAAAACGCTGTGATGTACTTATAGGTGCGGTTAGAGGAATTGATAGATCTCCAGTAGTAGTCTCCGAAACTATGGTTGAAAACATGAAAAAAGGAGCTGTTATTATTGATGTAAGTATTGATATGGGAGGCTGTATAGAAACTAGTGAAGTAACCTCTCACGATAAACCAACTTTTATTAAACATGGAGTTATTCATTACTCCGTACCAAACATTCCAGCCAGATATGCCAGAACTGCCTCTGTTTCTCTAAGCAATATATTTACTCCTTATCTTTTAAAAATTGGAGAAGATGGCGGACTAGAACAGTCGCTTAGATTTGATAGAGGCTTAAGAAACGGACTTTACTTTTACCACGGAATTTTAACTAGTAAATCGGTTGCAGAATGGTTTGACCTTTCCTACCGCGACATAAATCTTTTGATATTTTAACTATGCCATTAATAAAAAGAATCGGTTTTTATCTCATCGGTCTCTCTCTAGGATTAATTTTTCTTGCATACTTTTTTAAAGAAAAAAGAGCTGAATTTTGTTACTTGCCTAATTGCAGAACACTAAAAGCTATTAGAACTCAAGAAGAAGTTAATTTTTCGCCTAAAATTCAACAATTAATAGACAACAATACCATCTCTGAAGAGCAGATTGATTCTGTCTTAACATATGGAGAAGTTAATTTTTCAAAAAGCAATATTGACAGAGAGCAAACAAATTCTGAAGATAAATGCAGTACTTATTATATTGATGGGGAAATAAACAACGAGCCCGTAGAGCTCGTTGTTAAAAACTGCAAATTTGTTGCAGATATTTTAGATGTCAGTAAAAAAACTCAATAAAAAAATATTATAGTTTTCTACGTTTTCTTTCTGTTGAAAGTAGTGTTAGTTCCCTTGTAGTTTGTCCAGCAACAGAGGTGTTTTCTTCGGCTCTTCTTATAAGGTAAGGCATTACATCTCGAACTGGACCAAAAGGTAAATACTTGGCTACATTATATTCTCTATTTGCTAAATTATAGCTTATATGATCACTCATTCCATATAACTGACCAAACCATACACGGTCATCGTTCTTTGCAATTCCCTTTTCTTCCATTATAGACAATACCAACAAGGTGCTCTCTTCGTTATGCGTTCCTAAAAACAACACCATACTATCTAAATTGTCCATCATATAATGTACAGCTTCATTAAAATTATCATCAGTAATTTTTTTAGAAGCACAAATAGGAGTTGAATATCCTTTCTCTTCCGCTCTATCATGCTCTTTTTCCATATAAGCACCACGAACAAACTTCATCCCTATAATAAAACCTTCTTTTTTAGCACGTTTATGTAGTTCTTTTAAATAATCAAGCCTATCCCAACGGTACAATTGAAGCGTATTATAAACTACAGCTCTTTCCTTATTATAGATACGCATCATCTCCTCTACAATAACATCGGCTGCAGTTTGCATCCAGCTTTCTTCTGCGTCAATTAAAAGAGAAACTCCCAATTCACTAGCTTTTTCGCAAACAGTATTAAATCTTTTTTTAACCCGATCCCATTCTTCCTCCTCTTCAGAAGTTAATGTTTCTCCTTCTCCAACCTTGACATACAAATCAAAACGCCCCATAGCAGTTGGTTTAAAAACCGCAAAAGGAATGGCTTGCTTTTCTTTTACAAAATCAATAAGCTTTAAGGTACGCGCAACAACAGCATCAAACTCTTCTTCTGTTTCTTTCCCCTCAACAGAGTAATCTAGAACAGAACATACTCCAGCTCTATGAATTGCATCTACAGTTTTCATACAATCCAACTCGCTCACACCTCCGCAAAAATGATCAAAAACAGTAGCTCTAATAAGTCCCTCTACTGGTAAATGCGCTTTAATAGCAAAATGAGTAACCGCTGTACCAATTCTCACCAAAGGTTGGTGTGCTATCATTTTAAATAAAAAGTAAGCTCTTTCAAGCTCAGAATCGCTTTTTAGCTTAAAAGCAATCTCTGTGTTATCAAAAAAATTCTTCATTCAATAAACCACTATAAATTTTTGCAAATATAGTGTTAGAAAAACTACATTTTTATATGAAAAACTCGTTATTTTGCTAGTAAGTAAAAATAAATTTCAATTTCAATGCTCAAATCCATATCTAGCAACGGTTGCCAAGTACATTTTAACGAAAAATCTTACGAAGAATTAAATAAACATCTAAACAATCAAGGGTATTCTAAGATTTTTATTTTAGTTGATGAAAATACGCATACCAATTGTTTGCCTGTTTTATTAGGTAAAATTGAGCAAGTTTATGATATAGAGATTATTGAAATAGGTGCTGGGGAAGCACACAAACAAATTGAAACCTGTACAGAAGTTTGGAAAATTATATCTGAATTAGGTGGCGACAGAAAATCGCTTCTCATTAATTTAGGAGGCGGTGTTGTAACCGATTTAGGAGGATTTGTAGGAGCAACTTATATGAGAGGAATTGATTTTTTAAATATCCCCACAACCCTACTTTCCATGGTAGATGCCTCGGTAGGCGGAAAAACGGGAGTAGATCTTGGCCCATTAAAAAATCAAGTAGGCGTTATTTTAAATCCGTTAATGGTTTTAATTGATACTGAATATTTAGCTACCCTTCCTCCAAATGAATTAAGAAGTGGATTAGCAGAGATGTTAAAACATGGCCTTATTTATGATGAAGCTTACTGGAATGAACTTAAAAACCTCGCCCAATTAACTACTAATGATTTGGATGAACTAATCCATCGGTCTGTTGTTATAAAGAATGAAGTAGTTACTGAAGATCCAAGAGAATATGGCTTAAGAAAAATCTTAAACTACGGACATACTTTAGGGCATGCTATAGAATCCTATTTCCTACAATCGGGTGACAAAACCACTTTATTACATGGAGAAGCAATTGCAATAGGAATGATTATGGAAACTTATTTATCTTCTGAATTATTAAACTTCCCTAAAGATAAGTTAGATGAAATCAAAGCTACCTTTTTAAATTACTTCGAGAAAGTCACCATTACAAATGAAGATATGGAAGCCATTATTGTATTGATGAAACACGACAAGAAAAATGCGCATGGAAATGTAAATTTTGTGTTGTTAGAAGATATCTCGAAACCTAAATTAGACATCACCTCAAATAAAGAACTATTAATCAATTCGTTAGAATACTATAAAAAATAATTTTTTTTCTTGGTTATTAAAAAAAAATAGTGACTTTTGTTTTTGTATTTTATAGAATTTAATGAGTGGTTTTTCAAACTCCGTGTGTGTAAATATCAGGAAGTCATATTTACACGTATCTCGTAGAACGAGGTCTCGGTTCTTAAATTTAACTTCCGAAGACATCATAAAAAAATCTGCCACAATTCCTGTGGCTTACCTCCCTGCCTATTTACGTATTTGAATAGAAATGCTATTTATAACATAAATTTAAAATTAAACAAATATCATTTTTATAATATTACAAAAAAGTAACTATGAAGACGAAGTATTTCGATCTTATAGATCAGACTTATTATTTTCCTCAAGAGGAATTTAAATTAGATAACGACCAATTAAAATTCCATGACATCGATTTGATGGGATTGGTAGAAAAATATGGTGCGCCATTAAAATTCACCTATTTACCTCAAATTTCTAACAATATAAAAAGAGCTCAATATTGGTTTAAAAATGCCATTGAAAAACAAGGGTATGAAGGAAATTACCACTATTGCTATTGCACAAAGAGCTCCCATTTTAGTCATGTTTTAAATGAAGCATTGAACAACGATATCCATATCGAAACTTCTTCAGCTTTTGACATTGACATCGTTAAAAGTTTAATTGCTAAAGGAAAGCTCTCTAAAGATAATTATGTAATCTGTAATGGATTTAAAAGAGATGAATACATTGAAAACATAGCAGAACTTATTAATGGTTCTCATAAAAAATGTATTCCAATAATAGATAATTACGAAGAATTAAATCTTTTAGATGAAGCCATCAACGAGCCTTTTAATGTAGGAATTAGAATTGCTTCTGAAGAAGAGCCTAAATTTGAGTTTTATACTAGCAGACTTGGTATTGGATATAAAAACATAGTTCCATTTTACAATCGTGAAATAAAAGACAATAAAAAAGTGAATTTAAAAATGCTTCACTTTTTTATCAATACTGGAATACGTGACACCGCGTACTATTGGAATGAGCTATTAAAATGTTTAAAAGTTTACATCCAATTACGCAAAATCTGCCCTACAGTTAATTCTTTAAATATTGGTGGTGGATTTCCTATAAAAAATTCATTAGCATTTGAATACGATTATGAGTACATGGTTAATGAAATCATTCATCAGATAAAAACAGCATGTACAGAGGCAGACGTTCCTGTACCCAATATTTTTACAGAATTTGGAAGTTTTACTGTTGGAGAAAGTGGTGGAGCCATTTATGAAGTTTTATACCAAAAGCAGCAGAACGACCGTGAGAAATGGAATATGATAAACTCATCTTTCATTACCACGCTGCCAGATAGTTGGGCTATTAGTAAGCGTTTTATTATGCTAGCTATTAACCGTTGGAACGATGAATATGAGCGTGTACTTTTAGGCGGACTTACATGTGATAGCGACGATTATTACAACTCCGAACAGAACATGAATGCCATTTATTTACCTAAATACAGCAAAGCAAAACCACTTTATATTGGTTTTTTTAATACTGGAGCCTACCAAGAAACTATTGGTGGCTTTGGAGGACTACAGCATTGTTTAATTCCTTCTCCAAAACATATTTTAATAGATAAAGACGACGAAGGAAACATTACAACTAAATTATTTTCTGAACAACAAACAGCAAACGACTTTTTAAAAATTTTAGGTTACAATGAGTAAGAAAAATTATGCCGGTATCCCGGAAAAATATGCACGTCTGGATGATGCTCAAGTAGTACTTATTCCAGTTCCATACGACGGTACAAGCACTTGGCAAAAAGGTGCAGATAAAGGCCCTGATGCTTTTTTAAATGCTTCAGAAAACATGGAGCTTTTTGACATAGAAACAAGAAGCGAGCCCTACAAAAAAGGGGTGTACCTTGCTCCTGCTGTTACTGAAAATAGTTCCCCAGAAAAAATGGTGGAAACAGTTCATAAAATCACTAAAAACTATATAAAACAAGATAAGTTTGTTACTTTATTTGGTGGTGAGCATTCTATTTCTATCGGGTCAATTCGCGCTTTTAATGAGTGCTTTGACGATCTTACTGTTTTACAAATAGACGCGCATGCAGATTTAAGAGAAACATACGAAGGTTCTAAATGCAACCATGCTTGTGCTGTTTATGAAGCTAGTCAGGAAACAAAACTAATCCAAGTTGGAATCCGTAGTATGGATATTTCTGAAGTTGATAATATGATTGAAGACCAAACTTATTTTGCTGAGGATATTAGTATGAGCGATGAGTGGATGGACGATTCAATCCATCAAATGACAGAAAATGTTTTTATTACTATTGATTTAGATGCTTTCGACCCTTCTATTTTACCTTCAACTGGAACTCCAGAGCCAGGTGGATTATTATGGTATGAAACTTTAGATTATCTAAAAAAAGTTTTTAAAAAGAAAAATGTAGTTGGCTTTGATATTGTAGAGCTTTGTCCAAATGAAAATGAAAAATCTTCAGATTTTTTAGCTGCAAAGTTGTATTATAAAATGTTAGCTTATAAATTTAAGTACGCAAACTCAAAAAATCAAGACGACGATGACGAATAAAGGAGCAATTTCTAATTTTATAGAAAAATATTATTTACACTTTAATGCTGCTGCTTTAGTAGATGCTGCTAAAGGTTATGAAGCACAATTAGCAAACGGTTCCAAAATGATGGTTACCCTTGCTGGTGCAATGAGCACAGGAGAACTAGGTAAGATTTTTGCTGAAATGATTCGTCAAGATAAAGTGCAAATAATTTCTTGTACTGGAGCAAATCTCGAAGAAGATATTATGAATTTGGTAGCACACTCTCATTATAAAAGAGTTCCAAACTACCGAGATCTAACTCCACAAGAAGAATGGGATTTACTAGAAAAAGGTCTTAATAGAGTTACCGATACTTGTATCCCTGAAGAAGAAGCCTTTAGAAGACTACAAAAGCATATTCATAAAATCTGGAAAGATGCAGAAGCTAAAGGAGAACGCTATTTTCCTCATGAGTATATGTATAAAATGTTACTTTCTGGGGTTTTAGAAGAATATTACGAAATAGACTTAAAAGACTCTTGGATGTATGCCGCAGCAGAAAAGAACTTACCTATTGTTGTTCCTGGATGGGAAGACAGTACTATGGGTAATATTTTTGCTTCCTATGTAATGAAAGGGGAATTACAAGCCTCTACCGTAAAAAGCGGAATTGAATACATGGGGTATTTAGCAGATTGGTATATTAAAAATTCAGATAATGGCGTTGGATTCTTCCAAATTGGTGGAGGTATTGCAGGAGATTTCCCTATCTGTGTGGTTCCGATGTTATACCAAGACATGGAAATGGAAGACACTCCTTTTTGGAGTTATTTCTGTCAGATTTCAGACTCTACCACCAGTTATGGGTCGTATTCTGGAGCTGTTCCAAATGAAAAAATCACTTGGGGTAAACTAGATATCGATACTCCAAAATTTATTATAGAATCTGATGCTACCATTGTAGCTCCGCTAATTTTTGCGTATTTACTAGATATGTAACCTAAACGATTTAAAAACTTACATAATTATCAACAATATGAAACGCGTAATTGTAGATTACAAAAAATTGACTAACGAAATCCTATCGATGCTCGTAGAAAAATATCCTGACGGATATGGTGATGATGATATCATTAAATTTAAAAATGCGAGTAATGAAACTGTAGAAGCTGTAGAAGTTAGAACTGAAGACACCGTTTACTTAGTAAAAGTAAGTACTCGTTTGGCAAATACTATGGAAAAATTTGAAGATGATGATGACGATGATTTTTCTGATGACGAGACATTAGGAGCCGATAATCTAGAAATTCCAGACGATCAAGAAGAGGATGAAGAATAACAAACCTCTATAATAACTAGAGAATTATAAATAACTTAAGAGGCTGTCTAAAAAGTGATTCATAGTTGTAAAACTAAGCCTGTCTAAGTTTTAAACAACTAATACTAAAAAAATCCTTCGACAAGCTCAGGATAACATTTAGAGTTTTATTACTTTTTAGACAGCCTCTTATGCTTTAAATCCATTAATATCTGGATAAAAATAAAAGATCACTTTGCTCTATAAGATTAAAGACTAAAGAAAAAAGACCAAAGATTAAAGATTAAATGTAAACTAACACTATCCCTTTAAGCATGTTGCCGTTCATGCTTCCCTTCTTTAATCTCCTCAATAAGTTTTTTATTAAATGCAGGTAAATCATCTGGTGTTCTGCTAGTTACTAGCGCTTCATCTACCACTACTTCTTTATCAACCCATTTTGCACCTGCATTTTCTAGGTCTTTTTTAATAGATCTATAAGAAGTTAATGTTCTTCCTGATACTACTTCTGCATTTATTAAACTCCAAGGCCCATGGCAAATAGCTGCCACTGGCTTGTGCTGCTTAAAAAAATCTCTTATAAAAGCTAATGCTTTTTCATTAGTACGTAAATTATCTGGATTGATTACTCCTCCAGGAAGTACCAATGCATTATAATTTTCGGCTAATCCATCTTCTACCGTTAGCGTTACGTTAAAAGATTCTCCCCAATTTCCATCTTTCCAAGATTTAATAGCTCCAGGTTTTAAACTCACAATATGAGCTTCCCAACCTTCGTTTTCTATAGCTTCTTTTGGTGATGTTAATTCAGATTCTTCGAATCCATCGGTTGCTAAAATTGCTATCTTTTTCATAATATTTACTTTTTTATGGTTCTCAGATAAAGTAACCATAATCTTACACGATCTCTGTTAGTGAAAACTTAAATCTATGTTAGTAAAAGCATAAACATATGAATATTGATTGCTTATATTTTTCATGAGGTAAAAAGAAAAGCAGTATCAAGGAAACAATGTGGTAATTGTAAGTAAGGTTTTATTTTCATATAAATTACACTACACAAATTCCACTTTAATGAAGAAAATAAATAAACTAACATAAATCAACCCACAAAGTCTTTAACTGGAATAAGTTTACTTCAGTTTAATGAAAAAAGCATAGACAAACTTAGGATAGACTTTGAGAGATTAAACCTCTATAAAGGATTTAACATCATATTTATTTTAACATGTATATATTGTGAATTTTTTTGCATAATATTGTAAGCATCACAAAATATCCGAATGAACTTAAGCATCAACTTTAACCAACCTAAAAAAAATAAAAATACCATTAAAACTAACCCTTGTTAATGTTGAGCCTTCTTAAAAAACACCTTTTCTTTCTAGCCCTTCTCTGCATAAACATAATGTGGAGTCAACACAGTCAAAAAATAAAGGCAAGCCTAAATGCTGATGAACATCTTATTAAAATTCAGCAAGAAATAACATACAACAACACTTCCAAAGACACGTTAAATTCTATTTTTTTATACGATTGGAACAATGCATATGCCAATAAAAGCACCGCATTAGCTACTAGATTTGCTGAAGAATTTAATAAAAGTTTACACTTAGCAAAAGAAGAAACTAGAGGAAATACAGAAATATTAACTCTAAGCGATAAGAACTTTAATTATCTAAATTGGGAACGTACAGAAGGGGACGACATTATAAAAGTGCAACTAAAGTTTCCCATATACCCTGGACAGCAATATACCCTAAACCTTTCTTATGTAGTAAAATTGCCTAGCGCAGAATACACAGGATATGGGTATACCGATATAAACAATTACAACCTTAGATATTGGTATTTAACTCCAGCTATTTATGATACGCAGTGGCGAGAATACCACAATAAAAATTTAAACGATTTAAATACGCGTAATAACGAGATAGAAGTTGCCTTTAAATATCCAAACTCCTATAAACTTATAACAGATTTCAACACTACAAATAGCGAGCAGAACGACTCCACTACTACAAGCTATTTGCAAGGAACAAATAGAGGCGATTTAAAACTATATCTTCTAAAAGAACATACCTATTCGATATTTAAAAATGATAAATTAGAGCTCATTACCAATATTGAAAGTAAAGATTTAAATAAAATTACAAAGGCCAACTCTGCCGAACGTGTAATTAACTTTATAGATAGTACCCTTGGCCATTATCCACATAAAAAACTATTAATTACAGAGCAAGATTATAAAAAGAATCCACTTTATGGAATTAATCAGCTTCCTTCATTTTTAAGACCTTTTTCAGAAGAGTTTCAATACGAATTAAAGCTTTTAAAAACGAGTCTTCATGAGTACTTAAACAATAGTATATATCTAGACAATAGAAAAGAAAACTGGATAAAAGATGGGATTGAAACCTATTTATTAATGAAATATGTTGATGCGTTTTATAAAGACACTAAAATGCTTGGGAAGCTATCTAAAGTATGGGGACTCCGTTCTTACCATTTGGCGCAAATGACATTTAACGACCAATACCCATACCTATATATGTTGATGGCACGCACCTACTCCGACCAACCATTAACAACTTCGAGAGATTCTCTCATAAAATTTAATGAGAGAATTGCAAATAGATATAAATCGGGGGTTGGTTTAGCCTATCTAAATAGCTATTTAGGAGATGGTTTTATTGACAAGAAAATAAAGGAATATTACACTGAAAATACAACTAAGAATTCTACTTCTGAAGATTTTGAATCGCTTTTAAAAACAGATGCACCTAAAAATATTGATTGGTATTTCTCTACTTATGTGGCTACCGATAAGAAGATAGATTATAAAATTAAGAATTTCAAAAAAACAGAAGATTCACTTCTCGTTACCTTAAAAAACAAAAGAAAAACCAATACTCCCATTACACTATTTGGTATTGACCGAAACGATTCTATTTTGTTTAAAAAATGGTATCCTGATGTTGAAAAAACCAAAACGGTTGCTGTTCCTCGAAAAGATGTAAAAAGATTAGTTTTAAACTACGATCGTGTGATTCCAGAATTTAATGAACGCGACAATTGGAAGTCTGTTAACGGCTTTTTCTCCACTAATAGAAAGCTAAAATTTAAATTTTTTAAAGATACCGAAGATCCTTATTACAATCAGATTTTTTATGTACCTGTACTACGTTTTAATATTTATGATGGTATCACACCTGGAATGAGATTATACAACAAAACTTTTTTAACAAAACCATTTGTTTACGATTTACAACCCTCTTATGCTTTTGGTGAAAATGCTATAGTAGGGTCTGGTTCTTTGCGATTACGAAAGTATGTAAACCACGATAATATGTATTTAATTGATGCGTATTTAGCAGGTTCCTCTTTTCATTATGCTGATGGATTGCGTTATAGCACCATCACACCATCTGTTACTTTTAGATTCCGAAATGACGATTTACGCTCTAATGAACGTGAATTATTTAATATACGTTATGTAAATGTAATTCGAGATAATTCTCCTACCATCGACACCGATCCAGATTACAGTGTTTTTAATGCCCGTTATGCCTATGGCAATAATGGAATTATAAACTACAAGTCTTGGTTTGTAGACTTACAAGTGGCTAGTGAATTCTCTAAAATTTCATTTAATTGGGAATATAGAAAGTTATTCCAAAGCAACCGCCAGCTTAACATTCGATTTTTTGCAGGAAAGTTTATTTATAACGAAACAAATTCAGACTTTTTCAGTTTTGCATTAGACCGTCCTACCGATTATTTATTTGATTATGATTATTTAGGACGTTCCGAAGAAAGCGGAATTTTTAGTCAGCAATTAATTGTTGCGGAAGGGGGATTCAAATCTAAACTCCCAAATCCTTATGCTAACGACTGGATTGTAACCTCCAATACCAGTTTTAATATTTGGCGTTGGATAGAACTCTATGGAGATGTGGGAATGATTCGCAATCAAAATGAAGATGCCCGTTTTGTGTATGATTCTGGAATCCGTTTAAATTTAGTAACCGATTATTTTGAGCTCTACTTCCCTGTCTATTCTAACAACGGTTGGGAAATTGCACAACCTCAGTATGACGAAAAAATAAGGTTTATTGTTACATTAAGTCCTAAAACTCTCATTGGACTTTTTACCAGAAAGTGGTTTTAACAAAACTATTCTTAATAAAACTTACAATTTATTTCTAGCGTAGAGGTAAAACAGTATTGCACAAAATATCCTAAAACATTAAAAATAACGCATTAAAACACCCCTGAAATAACATTTTATTGAATATAATTCATTATTAACATTTTAAATTGAATAATATTCATTTTATCGCATGATTTTTTAATTGCAAAGTCCATTCTTTTTGGCTACTTTTGCTATCGTCTCATAAAAAATCCTATGCAAACAAAACCCGATATAAAACAAGATATTTCCTTTGAAGATTTTAAAAGTCAAATACTCGATGATTATAAAATAGCTGTCACGAGTCGCGAATGTAGCTTGTTAGGTCGAAGAGAAGTTTTGACAGGAAAAGCAAAATTCGGAATTTTTGGTGACGGAAAAGAGCTCCCACAACTTGCCATGGCAAAAGCTTTTAAAAATGGTGATTTTAGAAGTGGGTATTACCGAGATCAAACTTTTATGATGGCTATCGGAGAATTTAGCATAAAAAACTTCTTTGCAGGACTTTATGCGCACACCGATATAGAAAAAGAACCAATGAGTGCTGGAAGACAAATGGGTGGGCATTTTCTTACCCAAAGTAATAATCCAGATGGCTCTTGGGTAGACCTTACCAAACAGAAAAACAGTAGTTCCGATATTTCTCCTACAGGAGGGCAAATGGCTCGACTTCTTGGTTTAGCGCAAGCCTCCAAAATTTACCGTAATGTAGCAGAAACAAATGCTGAAGGCTTTTCTGAAGAAGGAAATGAAGTTGCATGGGGAACAATAGGAAATGCCAGCACAAGTGAAGGGATCTTTTTTGAAACTGTTAATGCTGCTGGGGTAATGCAAGTACCAATGGTAATTAGCATATGGGATGACGAATACGGAATCTCTGTACATGCCAAACACCAAACCACAAAAGAAAACATCTCTGAAGTTTTAAAAGGTTTTCAACGAACCGAAACCCAAGATGGTTACGAGATTATTGTAGTAAAAGGATGGGATTATCCTGCTTTAATAGAAGCTTTTAATAAGGCTGGAAAAATTGCTAGAGAAGAGCATATTCCTGTAATTTTACATGTTATAGAATTAACACAACCACAAGGACATTCTACCTCTGGTTCTCATGAACGTTACAAGTCTGAAAAACGTTTAAAGTGGGAAAAAGAGTACGATTGTAATCTTCAGTTTAGAAAGTGGATTATTACAAATAATTTTGCTACAGACGAAGAGTTAAATCAACTAGAAAAACAAATTAAAAAAGAAGTTCGCGATGGCAAAAAAGAAGCTTGGAGCGAATTCTTAACACCCATAGTATCCGAAAAGAAACATGTTGTTTCTTTACTTTCAGATTTAGCTAATAATAGCAGTAACAAAAGTTTTATCAACCGACTTAAAAATGACCTTATCTCTGTTGACGAACCTTCAAAAAGAAATATTCTTTCTACAGCCAGAAAAGCATTACGCTATGTTAGAACAGAAGAATCGGAAGCTAAAACAAAATTAAGTAACTGGATTGAGTCTTTCTACACAAAAACACAACCAGAGTACAGCTCTCATCTATATAGTGAAACTAAGCACAATGCAACTAATATTGCAGAAGTTGCAGCAGTTTATGAGGAAAATGCCGAGTTAGTAGATGGTCGTGTAGTATTGAGAGATAATTTTGACAAAATCTTTGAAAACAATTCAAATGCCTTAATTTTTGGAGAGGATAGCGGTAATATTGGAGATGTAAACCAAGGACTTGAAGGACTTCAGAAGAAATATGGAGAATTAAGAGTTGCAGATGTAGGAATTAGAGAAGCTTCTATTATTGGACAAGGAATTGGAATGGCGCTAAGAGGTCTCCGTCCTATTGCTGAAATTCAATATTTAGACTACATTTTATACGCTTTATATGTGCTAAGCGACGATTTAGCATCACTTCTATACCGAACTGTTGGAAAGCAAAAAGCACCTTTAATCGTTAGAACTCGTGGTCACCGATTGGAAGGGATTTGGCATGCAGGATCACAAATGGGAGGTTTAATTCATCTATTACGAGGAATGTATATTTTAACCCCTCGAAATATGACAAAAGCGGCTGGTTTTTACAATACATTAATGGAAAGTGAGGAGCCTGCATTAGTTATAGAAAGTTTAAACGGATATCGTTTAAAAGAAAAACTTCCTTCTAATCTAGGAGCATTAAGAACTCCAATTGGTGTTATTGAAACTATAAAAGAAGGAACAGATATTACTATTGTTTCTTATGGTTCTACTTTAAGAATTGTTGAACAAGTAGCTAAAGAATTACTGGAAGTTGATATTAATGCTGAAATAATTGATGCACAAACTTTATTGCCATTTGACATTAATCATGATACTGTAAAAAGCATTAAGAAAACTAATAGATTATTGGTTATAGATGAGGATGTTCCTGGAGGATGTTCTGCTTATATTTTACAAGAAATTGTAGAAAACCAAAATGGTTATCAATATTTAGATAGTGCTCCGCAAACATTAACAGCAAAAGCTCACAGACCTGCATACGCAAGTGATGGTGATTATTTTTCTAAACCTAATGCAGAAGATATTTTTGAAAAAGTGTATGAAATAATGCATGAAGCAAACCCAACAAAATATCCTAAATTGAGATAAATAAACTAATCAAAATATACAAAATAGCATTTGTTAACAGCAAATGCTATTTTTTTTGCTTTCCTTCTTCAGAATTCAACTTTAATTTATCTATAAAGCTAATAGGCAATTCGGTCTCTTTACCATACAATTTAATTTCTTGAATATCTGCTGGCATATAATATCCGGCATCTTCTAAGGCTTCTTTTACCCTTCTAACTACATTTCCTTTAGTAACTATTGCTTGCATCCCAAACTCTTTTGTATCCACCCAGAAAAAAACTTTTAAATTTACTGTACTGGTATCCAATTTATCTTCAGTTACAAAATTTTGATGCGCTTCATCACTCACCACCTTAGATTCTTCGCTCAAAGCCTTCAAAACAACATTTTTGGCGCCATCAATATTATCTTCATAAGCAATACCAATTACAAAATCCCATCTAAAAAAGCCATCTTCAGTATAATTTGTTACAGGTAACGTTATTACATCACTATTTGGAATATAAACGTCTTTTCCATCAAAAGTTTTTAACTTAGTATATCTAAACTCTAAAGTTTTAACCTTACCAAAAATATCTCCAATCTCAACAGTATCATCCACGTCAAAAGGGCGATTAAAACTTAGTATTACACCTGCTATAAAATTCTGTCCTACATCTTTAAAGGCAAATCCTAGAACAACGGCACTAGCCCCTGCTGCTGCTAAAATTCCCGCAGAAATATTGCCTAAACCCGCAGCATCTAAGGCTAACATTATAAAAATTAAAATCAATATAAAACGAATCCCCCTACCTAGAAACTTGCTCATAAGCGGATCATCAGTTCTAGATTGAATTCTTCTTTTAGCAAATTCACCAATCCATCCTGCTATTAAAATTCCTAAAGCTAAAATTAGTATTCCTAGAACATACAATGGTACTGCCTCAATAAATCGGTCAAAATAAGTCACAGTAGAACTTTTAACATCGTCATATAAATCTTGATTTGCAATAAATAAATTATACATAAAGCTAGTATTAGTTGGATAGTTCTTTTAAAAATACTAAATAAAAATCAATTTACTACTCTTCAATACTGTATCAATTTTTAAAGCTTAAAAAATGACAGAAGTCTCCCAATTCAACTTTTTATTTCTTAAATTTCACTTATAAATCAGGAGCATTGTTATGAGAATAGAAAATGAATTAAAGCTAGGTTTTAAAGATGTTATGATTCGCCCAAAGAGATCTACTTTAAAGTCTAGAAGCGAAGTAACATTAGAAAGAGAATTCAAATTTAAACACAGCAGTTATGCCTGGAAAGGCATTCCAATTATTGCTGCTAATATGGACACTGTTGGTACTTTTGAAATGGCTTCTGCTTTAGCTCAGCATCAACTTATTACAGCAATTCATAAACATTATACCTTGGCAGATTGGAATACCTTTTTGGCAGATAAAGATGAAAGTATATACAATTCTATTGCTATTAGCACAGGAACCAGTAAAGATGATGCTTCAAAATTAAAGGAAATTTTAAATGTTCATTCAAGTATAAAACTCATTTGTATAGATGTAGCTAATGGATATTCTGAACATTTTGTTGATTTTGTAAAATACGCCAGAGACAATTTTCCAGACAAAGTAATTATGGCTGGCAATGTAGTAACTGGAGAAATGGTAGAAGAGCTTATCATAGCAGGTGCAGACATTATTAAAGTAGGTATTGGACCAGGAAGTGTTTGCACTACCCGCGTTAAAACGGGAGTTGGATATCCTCAACTATCTGCCATTATAGAATGCGCAGATGCTGCTCATGGTTTAAGCGGACAAATAATTTCTGATGGGGGGTGTAAAATTCCAGGAGATATTGCCAAAGCTTTTGGTGGAGGTGCCGATTTTGTAATGCTTGGTGGGATGTTGGCTGGCCATACAGAAAGTGGAGGAGAAATAATCTCTAGAAACGGAGAGAAGTTTAAAGCTTTCTACGGAATGAGCTCTGAAACGGCTATGGAAAAACACGCAGGAGGTGTTGCTAATTACCGTGCCAGTGAAGGTAAAACTGTTGAAATTCAATATCGAGGTGATGTAGCTCATACCATACAAGATATTTTAGGAAGCTTACGTTCCACATGCACCTATGTTGGTGCTAGTCGTTTAAAAGAATTGACTAAACGAACTACTTTTATTAGAGTACAAGAACAACATAACGAAGTATTTTCTTAGTAAAATCTATTCAGAAGAAAATAAAAATAATACATTTTAATGCAGCGTTCTTCTGCAAACTCAGAGCAGGCTTTTGGAGATTAATTCCTCTTTTTAGGATTGAAGGATTTAAGGATTGAAAAATTGAAATATTGAAAGATTGAAAGATTGAAAAAGTTGGGAGTCTGAAGTCCGAAGTTGGGAGTCGGAAGGAAACAAGAATAAAGAGAAAAGAATATAGATTTTTGCATTCTTATTTTTTTGACATTTGTAGTTTACCAAAAGTCTACTGTTTATTTATTTATAGGTTGAAGAATTAAAAAATTACTATTAACAGCTCTTTCAATAAATCGGCTTGAGTGGCACTTACCGCCCCTACTCCTTTGCTTTTTACATCTATAGTTCTGAGATGACCAACAATTCGGCTACAATCTTTCATGGAAAAATTACGCCCAGCCGTAATATACTCCCCTACAAAATAAGGACTCACTTTTAATGCAGAAGCCACACTCCCTTTGGAATGATCTTTTAACCCATGAAAATGCAGTAATTGCGCAAAAAAATTATTCAGTAAAGAAATAGTTACAATAATTGGATTATCCTTAGGGTTTTGCGCAAAATAGTTCATTATTTGAGTTGCTTTCAGCACATTACGCTCCCCTATTGCCTTCCTTAATTCAAAATTGTTATAATCTTTACTAATTCCAATATTATCTTCAATTAGCTTTGGTGTTATTTCCTCCCCTTTTGGAAGAATTAACTGTAGTTTCTCTAACTCATTATTGATTTTTCCTAAATCGGTACCCAAAAATTCTACTAGCATTTGTGCTGCTTTTGGAGTAATACCATATTTTTTTCCAGCTAATACACGCCTAATCCAATCGCCAACTTGGTTTTCGTATAGCTTTTTACTTTCAAAAATATAACCCGACTTTGAGATTGCTTTATAAACTTTTTTACGCTTATCTAGCTTTTTATATTTGTAGCAAATTATTAACACTGTAGTAGGCTGCGGATTTAATGCATACGCTTCCAACTGTTCTATAGTTCTAGACAAATGTTGGGCTTCTTTTACAATAATTACCTGTCGTTCTGCCATCATTGGGTAACGTTTGGCACTAGAAACTATTTCATCTATAGAGACATCTCTTCCGTATAAAACAACTTGGTTAAAACCCTTTTCTTCTTCAGTTAGAATAGATTGTTCCATAAATTGGGAAATCTTATCTATATAATATGGTTCTTCGCCCATTAAAAAATAGATAGGTTTAATAGCACCCTGTTTTACTTCGTTTACAATCTTTTTAATTTCATCCATAGAAAAAGAATCTGTATTTTTTTAAAAGTCTTTAATTGATAATTATGATATTTGCCAGCATGCAGCAATTAAATTTTCCAGCTTATCCATTTCGATTCAAAAATAGGGAAAATAAAGTCTATATTTTTGATCAGATACGTAAAAAATTCATCCAATTACAACCCGAAGAATGGGTAAGACAACATGTTGTATCTTTTCTAATTTCTGAAAAAAAATACCCTAAATCGCTTATCAATGTCGAAAAAGAACTCATAATCAATACTTTAAAAAAACGATACGATGTTTTAGTGTATCATACCGATGGAAGCATAGCACTTATTGTAGAATGCAAAGCCCCATCAGTAAAAATTACACAAACAACATTCGACCAAATTGCACGTTACAATCTTACTGTAAAAGCCAAGTTTTTAATGGTGACCAACGGAATTGACCATTATTTTTGCAAAATGGATTATGAACAAGAAAAATACATTTTTCTAAAGGATATTCCAGCTTATATGCTTTAATTTGCAATCTTCTTAAACCCCGTAGCGTTATAAATTTTAAATGAAAATAGCTGTTGTTATACTGAATTGGAATGGTAGTAAACTTTTAGAAAAGTTTTTACCATCTGTAATCAGCTATTCACCAAACGCTACTATTTATGTTGCAGATAATGCTTCTACTGACAATTCTATAGTCTTTCTTAAAGAACATTATCCTTCAATAAAAATTATTCAGAATACCACTAATGGAGGTTATGCCAAAGGTTATAATGAAGCTTTGCAACAGGTTTCTGAAGATATTTTCTGTTTGTTAAACTCTGATATAGAAGTAACTCCAAATTGGCTTACTCCAATTGAAAATGCTTTTAAAGAATTTAAAGATGTTGCTATTTTACAGCCTAAAATTTTAGATTATAAACAGAAAAATTACTTTGAATACGCTGGAGCCGCAGGCGGATATTTAGACCGTTTAGGCTACCCATTCTGCAGAGGTCGGATTTTTCAAACTTTAGAAGAAGACAAATCTCAATACAACGACATAAAAGAGATATTTTGGGCTACTGGCGCATGTATGTTTATTAAAAGAGATATTTTTAATGCATTAGGTGGTTTTGATGAAGATTACTTTGCCCATCAAGAAGAAATAGATTTGTGTTGGAGAGCACAAAATCACAACTACAAAATATTGTATGTAGGCACATCAAAAGTATACCATGTAGGTGGCGCCACCTTAGGTAATATGAATCCTAAAAAAACATTTCTTAACTTCAGAAATTCGCTTTTTTCTATTACAAAAAACTTACCTAAACGTAAGGTTTTTCCACTTATTATAGCTAGATTGTTCTTAGATGGAATTGCTGGAATTCGCTTTTTATTTCAATTAAAATTCTTACATTTATTTGCAATAATAAAAGCACATTTTAGTTATTACTATTACTTTTTTAGGATCTTTAAAAAACGAGATACTATTAATAAAGATATTAAGTACTTTGAATGTACTTCTATAGTTCTTAGCTATTTTTTAAAACAGAAAAGGTATTATTATGAAATTGTAAATCAGCGTACTTCGTGATAATCCTATTGATTTAAGAGAAAATTAACTAAAAACGATGTACACGAACTTGCTTTTTATCTAATTTTGTCCTAAAATGTTAAAACGTTAATTAAGTAAAATTATAATCATGAAAAGAATTTTTTTATTAGGTGCTTTAAGTGCCGTTTTCCTTACTTCTTGTGTTTCATCTAAAAAATATGCTGAGCTACAGTCTAAGCATAAAGAAACTCAAGACCTTTTAAATTCAGCTACCGTGAAATTAAACTCATGTCTTGCTGAAAAGGAAAACTACAAAGAGCAAATGGATTTGCTTAAGGCAAACAACAAAGAATTAATAAACAATATGGGTAATTTAACTACCCTTACTTCTAAAGGTGCTGATAACTTAGAGAAATCTCTTGAGAGTTTAAGAGAGAAAGATCTTACAATTAGAAAATTGCAAAATGCAGTTACTCGTAGAGACTCTGTTAACTTAGCACTTGTACAAAGCTTAAAAGGAGTTTTGGGTAATTTAGATGATGAAGACATCAACATTAGTGTAGAAAAAGGTGTTGTTTATGTAAACATTTCTGATAAATTATTATTCTCTAGCGGAAGCACAACAGTATCTGCAAGAGCTAAAGAAGTATTAGGAAAAGTTGCTACTGTAGTTAAAAACAAACCAGATTTCGAATTTATGGTTGAAGGTCACACTGATACAGTGCCAATTCGCACTTCAGCAATTAAAGATAACTGGGATTTAAGTGTTTTAAGAGCTACTTCTGTAGTTAGAATTTTACAAGACGAATTTGGTGTTGCTCCTGCAAGAATGACTGCAGCTGGTAGAAGTCAATACGTTCCTGTAGCTTCTAACGACACTAAAGATGGTAAAGCTAAAAACCGTAGAACAAGAATTGTTATTCTACCTAAGTTAGACCAATTCTACAGTATGATAGAAGAAGGAATGAAAGATCCTAAAATTAACTAAGGACACTTTCTAACAATACAATTTACGAGAAAGCATCGCCATTGGCGATGCTTTTTTAGTATCTTTATTTTATAATAACATTTAAAATGAATAAAAATACACCAATACCATATCTTCTAGCTCTTTTTGCTATTCTTACAGTACTTTCTTGTGAAAAAAAAACCAATAATACATTGGACGACATAAATTTCCATAAAGAAGATTGGAACAGTAGAACAGCAAAGGTATCTGCAAAAGACTCCTTAATTAAAGGACAAACTTATCTTTCTATTTATTCCCAAATTTATAGCTATACACAGCACGGAAAACACGATTTAACAACTACAGTAAGCTTACGTAACACAAGTAATAAAGATACTGTTTACATTTCTAAAGCTGATTATTACAACGAAAAAGGAAGTTTAATACGTTCTTACACTTCTAATACCATCTATATTGCACCTCTCGAAACTATAGAAATTGTAATAGCAAAAGATGATAACGACGGTGGCTCTGGAGCAAACTTTATTTTTGATTGGGCTACAAAGAAAAATAGCCCATCACCATTTTTTGAAGCCGTAATGATTTCAACAGCCGGGCAGCAAGGTTTATCTTTTACCACACAGGGGGTACAAATAAAGTAGAGAGATTTATTATCTTACATAAAACAAAAGAGACTGTTTAAAAAGTAATTTGTAGTTGTCAAACTGAGCTTGGATACTTTTTAAACAGTCTCTTTTACGTATATTTAGTTTACTAAACTTATGCTTTAAACAATGGTCTGTGCGCCATTAATCTATAAACATGATTCTTAGCAGCTTCAATCTTAGTATTATCTTCACGATTCATCAATACTTCATCAATAAGATTTACTACAGCTTCCATATCCTCTTCAACCAAACCTCTAGAAGTTACAGCCGCAGTTCCAATTCTAATTCCACTGGTTACAAACGGACTCTTATCGTCAAAAGGAACCATATTTTTATTCACAGTAATATTAGCTTTCCCTAAGGCCTCTTCCCCTTCTTTTCCAGAAATATCTTTATTTCTAAGGTCGATTAACATCATATGATTGTCTGTTCCATTAGAAATAATATTATAACCTCTATCTACAAATGCTTTTGCCATTGCTGCAGCATTTTTCTTAACCTGAACAATATAGTGTAAGAAATCTTCACTTAAAGCTTCTCCAAATGCAATTGCTTTAGCAGCAATAATATGTTCTAAGGGTCCCCCTTGATTTCCTGGAAATACAGCACTATCTAAAAGAGAAGACATCATACGTAAGTTTCCATTTTTCAATTTTAATCCAAATGGGTTTTCAAAATCTTTCCCCATTAATATAAGTCCTCCACGAGGTCCTCTTAACGTTTTATGAGTTGTAGTAGAAACAATATGACAATGCGGAATTGGGTCGCTTAAAACTCCTTTAGCAATCAAGCCAGCAGGGTGAGAAATATCTGCAAATAAAATTGCACCTACACTGTCAGCAATTTCTCTAAATTTTTCAAAATTGATATCTCTAGAATACGCAGAAGCACCAGCAATAATTAATTTTGGTTGCTCTTTTTTAGCAACTTCAGCTATTTTATCATAATTTAAAAGTCCTGTTTCCTTATCAACTCCATAAAACACAGGGTTGTATAATTTCCCAGAGAAATTTACAGGAGAACCATGCGTAAGGTGCCCTCCATGCGAAAGATCAAAACCTAAAATTTTATCCCCTGGTTTTAAACAAGCTGCAAAAACTGCAGTATTTGCCTGAGATCCACTGTGTGGTTGAACGTTTGCATAAGCAGCTCCAAAAAGCTCTTTAGCACGTTCTATTGCGATAGTTTCTACCTCATCCACAACCTCACAACCACCATAATAGCGTTTTCCTGGGTATCCTTCAGCATATTTATTAGTTAGTACAGAACCAGCAGCTTCCATTACCTGCTCGCTTACAAAATTTTCTGAAGCGATGAGCTCAATCCCTTCTAATTGGCGTTGTTTTTCAGCCTCAATAAGATCAAAAATTTGTTCGTCTCTTTTCATTTTGGAGTATTTCGTTAAAGAATGGTCAAAAATATAAAATAGATTCGTTAAATTCATATAAAATGCTACCTTTAAATTCTAATTTATCAAACAATAATTAACAAAATTGTCATGCCTGATACAGCTAACAATCCAAATAGAAAATCATGGATATCTGTTCCAACAGATTCCGATTTCCCAATACAAAATATTCCCTTTGGAGTTTTCCTAACTAGAGACGATGTTATCACCATTGGTACAAGAATTGGTGACATTGCTATAGATCTTGGAGCGCTTCATCAATTAGGGTATTTTAATGAGATCCCTTTAACGGATGATATTTTTCTACAAGACACTTTAAATGATTTTATTTCTGACGGAAAAAAAACTTGGCGATTAGTTCGAAATAGAATTGCTGAGATTTTTGATGTTAAGAATGAAACTTTAAAGAATAATGAAGAGCATCGAAAAATCGTACTTTTTACATTGGACGAAATTGAAATGCAATTACCTGTACAAATTGGAGATTACACCGACTTTTACAGTAGTAAAGAACATGCAACCAATGTAGGAACTATGTTTAGAGATCCTGATAATGCATTATTACCAAATTGGCTACATATTCCTGTTGGTTATCATGGTAGAAGTTCTTCTATTGTTCCTAGCGGAATTCCAATTCATCGTCCAAAAGGACAAACAATGCCTGCCGATGCTAGCGAACCCGTTTTTGGCCCTTCAAAGTTGGTAGATTTTGAACTAGAAATGGCTTTTATCACTACAGATGCCAATCTTTTAGGAGAGCCTATTCCAATTGAAGAAGCGGAAGATTATATTTTTGGAATGGTACTTTTTAACGATTGGAGTGCAAGAGATATTCAGAAATGGGAATACGTACCATTAGGACCTTTTTTAGCAAAAAACTTTGCTTCTTCTGTTTCTCCGTGGATAGTAACCCTAGATGCTTTAGAGCCATTTAGAACTGATGGACCTAAACAAGATCCTAAACCACTTTCTTACTTAAATTATAAAGGCAAAAAGAGTTTTGACATCAATTTGGAAGTTGATTTATCTCCAGAAAACGGAGCTCCTACTACCATTACAAAGAGTAACTTTAAGTATATGTATTGGAATATGTCCCAGCAACTGGCGCATCATACCATTAATGGATGTAAGGTTAACAGTGGAGATATGATGGGGAGTGGAACTATTTCTGGCTCCACACCAGACTCCTATGGCTCTATGCTAGAGCTTACTTGGAAAGGTGAAAAGCCAATTAAAATGAGTGATGGCACAGAACGCAAATTTATTAATGATGGCGATACCGTTACCATGCGAGGTTATTGTAAAAATGATAAAGTGCGGATCGGTTTTGGTGAAGTTTCCAATAAACTACTCCCTCCTTTTAATCCGAAAAAAGTAAAAAAATAGTAAATAAATGATTTCATTTTAAAAAGAGGCCGTCTGAAAAGTAATTCATAGTTGTCAAAAGGAGTTTATCGAAGTTTTAAACAACTAACACTCAAAAAACCTTCTACAAGCTCAGGGTGACATTTAGAGTTTAGATACTTTTTAGACAGCCTCTTTTTTTATCTCGTTTATAGGGAAGTCTTTTTAAAGCAAGCACTTAAATTACTTCCAACATACTGTCCGTAATTTGGGATTTGCTCATAGCCATTCTTTAAATACAAAGCTATTGCGTCTTTGTATTTACTTCCTGTTTCCAATACTGCTTGTTTAAAACCTAATTCTTTTGCCCAATCTTCTAACTCCATTAATACCATCGAAGCCACTCCTTCTCCCCTACATATTGGATTTACATACATTCTTTTAATTTCTACAATATCAGTATCATATAACTTAAAAGCACCACAAGCAATGGCTTCATTATTTTTATATGCTAAAACCACTTCTTTAAGGTTATCTATTTTATTATACTGACTATAAAAATTGTGTGCCTCTCCATCCATTTCTGCTAAATACACATCTAAATGCTGTACTAAACTTTTAAAATCTGGATGAGAAGAGTTCGTTCGAAGTAATGTTATCATTTATATTAACTTTCTTAGGCTTGAATTTATAGGTAGAATAATAGTATTTGGACAAAAATAAAGACTGCTTCATTACAAGAAAATAGCGTAAAAACTGAATTATTATCACTATAAAATCTTTAATATTCCGCTTTTCTATTTTTAAATAACAAAGGAGTACTGTTCTTGAAAATATCTTTGTCAACCCTCGGATTAAATAAACTTTGCTATTTCTTCAGCATCAATTTGCCCATGAGACTCATTATATACAACTTTTCCGTTTTTAATAATTAATAATTGCGGACTTTCATGTATCACACCAAACTCATTAGCTATAGCATTAGACACATCTCTGTGGTTTAAAATATCTAGAAAATACAATTTAGCATCATCAGTCGGAATTTTATATGTCGCCTCAAAGTTATTTAGTGCAAACCTACTAATTCCACAACGGGTGCTATGCTTAAAAACCACAACACAGATAGACTTAGACTCTTCTTTAATTTTCTCAAACTGAGAAACATCATTTAAAGAATTCCAATCCAAGGAACTCTCTTTATTTTCTTCACTTCCACCGAAGATTGACTTCAAAAAATTCATAACTTTATATATAAAATTCAGTACCCCCCTAATCTTTATAAATGACTAAACGTCAGTATAAATCTTTATTTATACTGTCAAAAAGTCATAAAACAGAAACGGAATACTAATTGCTAAACAAATATCGATAATAAACTTTGAAATATAATGAACTTAAACAATTTTACAATAAAATCACAAGAGGCTATCCAACAAGCACAACAAATTGCTCAGGGATATGGCCATCAACAAATTGAAAACGAGCACATTTTCAAAGCCTTATTTGAGGTTGATGAGAATGTACTTCCCTTCATTTTAAAAAAGCTAAATGTAAATATTACCTTACTTAAACAGGTTTTAGACAGTACGCTAAATAGTTTTGCTAAAGTTGAAGGCGGAGAATTAATGCTTTCTAGAGATGCAGGAAGCATGTTAAACGAAGCGAGTATTATAGCTAAGAAAATGAACGATGAGTTTGTTTCTATTGAGCATTTAATAGTAGCTATATTTAAATCTAAAAGCAAAATAGCACAGATTTTAAAAGACCAAGGTGTTACTGAAAAAGGATTAAAAGCCGCTATTGAAGAATTGAGAAAAGGAGATAGAGTAACTTCTGCAAGTGCCGAGGATACATATAATTCTTTAAATAAATTTGCAAAAAACCTCAACCAACTTGCCAACGATGGTAAATTGGATCCTGTTATTGGAAGAGACGAGGAAATTCGTCGTGTTTTACAAATTCTTTCACGTAGAACAAAAAATAACCCGATGCTAGTTGGAGAACCTGGAGTTGGTAAAACAGCTATTGCTGAAGGTTTAGCACACAGAATTATTCAAGGCGATGTTCCTGAAAACTTAAAAGACAAGCAAATTTTTTCCTTAGATATGGGAGCGCTTATTGCAGGAGCAAAATACAAGGGGGAGTTTGAAGAACGCTTAAAAGCTGTTATTAAAGAAGTAACTACCTCCGATGGAGATATTGTGCTCTTTATTGATGAAATCCACACTTTAGTAGGCGCTGGTGGCGGACAAGGAGCTATGGATGCGGCAAACATTTTAAAGCCAGCATTAGCAAGAGGAGAGCTCCGAGCTATTGGAGCAACAACATTGGACGAATATCAAAAGTACTTTGAAAAAGACAAAGCCTTGGAGCGTAGATTCCAAAAAGTTATTGTAGACGAGCCAGATACCGAAAGTGCTATTTCTATTTTACGAGGCATTAAGGAAAAGTATGAAACGCATCATAAAGTTAGAATAAAAGACGAAGCTATTATTGCGGCTGTAGAACTTTCTCAACGCTACATTACCAATCGTTTTTTACCAGATAAGGCAATTGACTTAATGGATGAAGCTGCTTCTAAAATTAGGATGGAAATAAATTCAAAACCTGAAGAGCTTGATGTTTTGGATAGAAAAATAATGCAATTAGAAATTGAAATTGCAGCAATTAAGAGAGAAAACGATGAAACTAAATTAAAGTCGCTTAATTCGGATATTGCAAATCTTAAGGAAGAGCGACATGATATTTATGCGAAATGGAAAGGCGAAAAAGATATTGTAGACGCCATTCAGACAACAAAAGAAAACATCGAACAGTTTAAAATAGAAGCTGAGCGTGCCGAACGTGATGGCGATTATGGTAAAGTTGCTGAAATTAGATATGGAAAAATTAAAGAAGCACAAGAGAAACTAGAAACGCTTCAAAAACAATTAGAAGAGCAACAAGCTGGAGGAAGTAATTTAATAAAAGAAGAAGTTACTAATGACGATATTGCTGAAGTAGTTGCAAAATGGACTGGCATTCCTGTTACTAAAATGCTCCAAAGCGAGCGTGAAAAGCTTCTTAATCTTGAAGACGAATTACACCGAAGAGTGGTAGGACAAGAAGAAGCTATAGAATCTGTATCGGATGCTATCAGAAGAAGTCGCGCTGGCTTGCAAGATGCCAACCGCCCAATTGGTTCTTTTCTTTTTCTAGGAACTACTGGGGTTGGTAAAACAGAGCTAGCAAAAGCATTAGCTGATTATCTTTTTGATGATGAAAGCGCTATGACTCGTATTGATATGAGCGAATACCAAGAGCGTCATTCTGTGAGTAGATTAGTTGGAGCGCCTCCAGGATATGTTGGTTACGATGAAGGTGGACAACTTACTGAAGCTGTAAGACGCAGACCCTATTCTGTAGTATTACTAGATGAGATTGAAAAAGCACATCCAGATACCTTTAATATCTTATTACAAGTGTTAGATGAAGGAAGGTTAACAGACAATAAAGGACGTCTTGCGGATTTTAAAAACACTATTATTATAATGACTAGTAATATTGGAAACCATATTATTCAAGAAAAATTTGAAGCTACCGAAGATATAGACAGCGCAACACAAGCTGCTAAAGTTGAAGTACTAGGTTTATTAAAACAAAGTGTAAGACCAGAATTTATAAATCGTATTGACGACATTGTTATGTTTACGCCACTTACAGAAGCAAACATAAAAGATATTGTTAAGTTACAACTTAAAGGAATTACAAAAATGGTAGCTAAACAAAACATCACTATAGATGCAACTGAACAAGCTATAACACATTTAGCAAAAATAGGCTACGATCCACAATATGGAGCTAGACCCGTTAAAAGAGTACTCCAGAAGGAGGTTTTAAACAAACTTTCTAAAGAGATTCTTAGTGGAAAAGTCAATGCCGATAGTATTATTTTGATTGATGAATTTGACGGCGAATTAGTTTTTAGGAATCAATCAGATTTAATAGAAAATTAACAGATAAAAATGTAAGTCTAAAACACTATAACCGACTGAATGTATGTTAGTTGATGTATTATAATATTTAAAGCTAAGTTAAATAGTTCGCAAGAATTATTTAGTTTTAAGTTGGTTGGTTAGTTAAGGCACCCATGATTAAAAATCATGGGTGTTTTTTTTAAAATATCTTTTCTTAACTCATTAACTTTCTACTTTAAAAACTTTTCAACTTTCAACTTTTTATCTTCTGACTCCCAACTGCGGACTTCTTCAATTTCCCTTAGTGAGTAAAACTATAATATAGCCAATAAAACAAAAGATACCTTTCAGTATTATTTTATATATTTGAGTATATCTATAAACTCATGACAACCAAAGCTGAAAAAACGAGTCAATTTATTATAAAAACAGTAGCTCCTATTTTTAACAAGAAAGGCTATACTGCCACAAGTTTAAATGATATTACAAAAGCTACAGGTCTTACAAAAGGAGCTATCTATGGAAACTTTGAGAACAAAGAAACATTAGCACTCCATGCATTTGATTATAATACCGATATGATTCTCTCTAAAATCGAAGCTTATATGGATAAAGGGGAAACTCCTTTAGAACGACTTATATATTTTGTGAGGTTTTATAAAAACTATATTGATTTTACCAACAATTTTGGAGGTTGCCCTATTATAAATACGGGAGTTGACGCAAAAAATATGCATCCTGAACTTTCAGAAAAGGTTCAGGAAACTATCAAAAAAATAGAAGGATATATTAGTACCGAAATTGAAGATGGTAAAAGAATTGGCGAAATTAGAAAAACTATTATTGGAGATGTTTATGGGAAACGCTTTTTCAGTTTAATCCAAGGCGCCGTTTTTATGAGTCAGACTACAGATGATAAATCATACACAACAGATTGCATGAATGTAATATTAGACACCATCAATCAGCGATTTAAGTAGGTAATAGGCTATAGGCTGTAGGCTGAAGGCAAAAAAACTTTTCTAAAAACATCATAACAACATAACTCGATAACTTTTTTACTTTCAACTAAAAACTGCCTCTGCTTACTGAACACTTCCTTTTTTATTGAAAGATTAGGTTGTAACAAAGTTCTAGACAAAAACTGCTTACTTACCTTGGGACTCCCGACTTTGGACTCCTGACTTTTCTACTTTCAGCAATAAAACTACTCCAATTAAAAATATCAATCCTAAAAGGACAATAGAAGTTCTCATACTTCCAGTTATCTGCGCCATAAATCCGTATAAAAACATCCCGATAACAATTCCTATTTTTTCAGCTACATCATAAAAACTAAAGAAAGAAGCTGTGTCTTTTGTTTCTGGTAAAAATTTAGAATAGGTGGAACGAGATAAAGCCTGAATTCCTCCCATTACCAAACCAACAAAAGCAGCAGTTACATAAAATTGCTCTGGAGTAATTACAAAATAAGCGTAGCAACATATAATTACCCATATAATATTAATAGCTATTAATGTTTTTATATTTCCAATTTTTTCAGAAATTCGAGAGGTTAGTAATGCTCCAGCTACAGCAACTAATTGTATTAAAAGAATACTTATAATTAAACCTGTTGTACGCTGACTATCGCTTTCCCACGCCAATTCTTCTTCTGCAAAATAGGAAGCTACTAGCATTACTGTTTGTACCGCCATGCTATATACAAAAAATGCCACTAAATATCTTTTTAATCGGAGGTTATCTCCTAACCTATTCCATACTTTTTTGAGCTCACGAAAGCCATTCAGCAAGACTTTTTTACTAATTTTTCCAGTATTATCATTTCCTTTAGGTAAATAATAAAATGAATACTGACTGAATAAAGCCCACCAAATCCCAACTAATATAAATGATATTTTTGTAGGCTCCCCAGCCCCTTCAAATCCAAACCATTCATATTTCATAATCATGGCTAAATTAAGCAATAACAAAAATACACTACCAATATATCCTAATGAATATCCTTTGGCACTTATTCTATCTTGTTGTTCTGGGAATGCCACATCTGGCAAATAAGAATTATAAAAAACTAAACTCCCCCAAAAACCTATCAACCCAAAAAAATATATAGTTAAGCTTAAATAAATTGCATCAAGGCTAAACCAATACAATCCTATACTTGAAATGGAACCTAAATAGCAGAAAAATTTTAAAAAAACTTTTTTATTACCTACATAATCTGCAATTCCAGACAATAGCGGAGTTAAAAAGGAAACCACCAAAAAGGCAAAAGAAGTGACATACGTTATTAAAGGACCACGAGCAATTTCTCCACCAAAAATTTCAATTTTTTCAATTCCAGCTTCTCTAAAAAGCGCCCCATAAAAGAGCGGAAAAATGGCAGAAGCTATAGTTAAACTATATACTGAATTTGCCCAATCATAAAATGCCCATGCATTTAATAATTTTTTACTTCCTTTTTGTAATGATTTCATTTGTTAATATGTATAGTTTTTCAATAGTCAGATGTAATGCCCTTTAGAATCATATCGGTTGGTTTCCAAATTTGTTAATGGGCATTTCATAGATGGTTTATGAACTAGTTGGTTTAGTAATAGATTAAATAAAAAAGCAAGACATAAAATTGATGTCTTGCTTTCAAATATACTTAATTAATAAACTTGCTACATTAAAAAAAGATTACTTAAACGAAGTAACACCAAATTTAGCCGCTTCTTGCTTCGCTGCAGGCGCTAATTGTTTAAGATTTTGAATTCTACTTTGATTTGATGGGTGCGTGCTCATAATCTCTGATGGCTGCTCCCCTCCTTGAGCACTCATTCGCTCCCAAAGTTTAGCAGCTTCATCTGGATTATAACCAGCAATTGCCATTAAACGCAATCCAATAGCATCGGCTTCTGTTTCGTGACTTCTACTAAAAGGTAGCATAACTCCTACTTGAGACCCAACACCATATGCTTGATTAAATAAATCTATTGTTTGTGCACTGCTACCTCCCATTCCAAGCGCTAAATTTCCTGCAAGCGCTCCATATTGTTGTAATGTAGATGCACTCATACGCTGCGCTCCATGGTTTACTAAGGCGTGTGCCACCTCATGCCCCATTACAACTGCAATACCAGTATCTGTTTGAGTAATCGGAAGAATTCCTGTATAAAAAACTATTTTCCCTCCAGGCATACACCAAGCGTTTACAGTTTCGTCTTGCACTAAATTGTATTCCCAACGGTAATCTTTTAAATAGCCCTCATACCCATTAGCATTAAACCAACGCTCCGCAGCATTTGCAATGCGCTGCCCTACTCGTTTTATAGCTTCGGCATCTGCAGTTCCCGTTACTACTTTATTTTGCTGTAAAAATTGGTCGTATTCCGCAAAAGCTGTCGGGAAAATTTGATCATTTGACTGAAAATTCAAAGTGCTTTTTCCTGTAAAAGGATTTGTTGAACAAGATATTATCAACAAAATAAATACTCCTATTGAAACATATTTTTTCATATTATAATCTATTATTTTTAAAATCAGTTATTATACCTACAAATTGATGTGTATATACAATACGAAAATAATTAAAATATTACAATCCTATTATATGTAGTTCTGTAAATTCTTTTTTAATCGTCATATTAGTATCACCATTTAGAATAATTTCATGGATTGGAATCTCTACATTATCTAGCTGAATAGATTGTACTTTAAATGGCAATCCTATTAAATTTACTTTAAAAGTTTCATAAGATGTTTCATATTTACCTTCTTTAAATTGCTGAATAATAAGTTCATTTTCTTTTCCTGTAAGTCTAAATGTTCTTAGGCTGTATCTTCCTTTCTTATAATCATAACCATCTCCTGCATCTTCAAAAACTTGAGATTCTTCTTTTCCATTTTTATAATACACCTCTAATGTAAGTTCCGTAATTTCTTTTTCGCCTACATATTGCTGAATAGGATATTTTGGAATAATAGCTCCCTCTTTTATAAAAATAGGAATCTTATCGATATCGGCTTCTACCCAACATTCTTTTCCTCCTTTGGTAATTTCTCCTCCCCAGTAATTATACCAATTTCCTCTTGGAATATACATCCGTCTCCCTTTGGAGTTTGGTTCTAAAATAGGGCAAACTAGGATATGGTTTCCGAAGATAAATTCATCATTTCTATAATGCGTATGTAAATCGTCTTGATCATAATACATTAAGGATTTCAACATTGGAATTCCATTTTCTGTATATTCATAAAACATGGTATACAGATATGGAAGTAATTGATATCTAATTTCTATAAACTTTCTAGTAATATTGGTTACTTCCTCATCAAACGACCAAGGTTCTTGATGCCCATGATCTCCGCTAGAATGCACTCTACAAAATGGATGAAACACCCCTAATTGAATCCATCTAGCAAAAAGTTCTCCAGAAGGTTGCTCTGCAAACCCACCAATATCGCTTCCAGTAAAAGACATTCCGCTCATTGCCATTCTTTGCACTTGAACATTTGCTACCCAAAGATGCTCCCAAGTAGCTACATTATCTCCTGTCCATGAAGAAGTATAACGTTGCGCCCCAGAATATGCCGATCTAGTTATTACAAATGGACGTTTAGGAAATGAAAACCTTTTTACTCCTTCATAAGTAGCTCGTACCATTTGCATTCCATAGATATTATGCGCTTTTCTATGACTGCAATGGTGGCCATCGTAATTATGTCGAACATCATCTGGAAAAGTTTTTCCGGGCACTTCCATTACGGCTGGCTCATTCATATCATTCCACACCCCTTTTACTCCAATATCTGCAATTAATTCTTTAAAAAGCCCTGCCCACCATTCTCTTACTTTCGGATTTGTATAATCTGGAAAATTACATTCTCCAGGCCAAACTTTACCTTTCATAAAAGGACCATCTGCTCTTTTGCAGAAATAATCGTTTTCTACAGCTTCATTGTAAACCCAATATTTTTTATCAATTTTAATCCCTGGATCTATAATTACAACAGTTTTAAAACCATCTTCAGCAAGCTCCTCTACCATTCTTTTGGGCTCTGGAAAATACTCTTTATTCCATGTAAAACACCTAAAGCCATCCATATAATCGATGTCTAAATAAATGGCATCACATGGAATACTTAATTCTCTAAATTTGTTTGCTATTTCTTTTACTTTACTCTCTGGATAATAGCTCCATTTACATTGATGAAAACCTAAAACCCACAATGGCGGCAGTTCTGGTTTTCCTGTAAGATCTGTATATCCAACTACCACTTGAGAAATGGAAGGCCCATAGATAAAATAATAATTCATTTCTCCTCCATCTGCCCAAAAACTAGTTATATTTCTTCGTTCGTTACAAAAATCAAAATGAGTTTTAAAGGTATTATCAAAGAAGATTCCATAGGCGGTTTTATGATGCATGCCAATATAGAATGGAACACTTTTGTACAATGGATTTCTATCCTTGCCAAATGCATATTGGTCGGTTGCCCAATTATGAATACGTTTTCCCCGAAGATTTAATTGTGAGGGTTTATCTCCCATTCCATAAAAACTTTCAGACTCCTGTGAAAACTTACTCATTTTTACTATGTTCCCTCCATGTTCATAACTCTCTTCCCAATGGAAGCCAAGTTCATCTTCATTTAAAATATTACCATCTAAATCTAAAATTGCTAGTCTTAAGTCTGATTTAGAAACACGCACCTCTAATTTTGAAGTATACATACTAAAATGCCCATCTAGTTCTTTTATTTCAAGATGATTATACCCATAAGTAGCATCCTCGGAAATAGCATACGAAAAATCGGGCTCAAAATCTTGTTCTACGGCATATCTAAACCGTAATACACTATCTCTTAAAAAAGAAATTTGTAATGCCACATTATTACGTGCATAAAAAGTTATTTTATCAACTTCCTTTTTATGAGATATAATTTGATTGGGAAATAAATTTCCTTTGTATTCTAATTCAGTATTAGTTATCATATCAAAATATGAGCTTTAACTTATAAATTATACTATTTTAAACACTATCACCGCTAGAGGCGACAATGTAATGGCCACAGAAAAATCTTTCCCGTTGTATGGAATTGCTTCTACAGAAATTTCCTCTTTATTTCTAACATCACTTCCATAATACTTTTTTTCATCACTATTAAAAACTTGCTTAAGCGTTCCATCTCTTGGAATACCAATTCGGTAATCCTCTCTAACTACTGGAATAAAATTACAAATCACCACCAAATCGTTTTCTATATAATGACCTTTTCTTACATATGATAAAACAGAATTATCTGCATCTCCATAATTTATCCATTCAAAACCTTCGTTACTAAATTGTTTTTCATGAAGAGCTGGTTCTTCCTTATAAAGTCTATTTAAATCTGCTATAAAAGTTTTTATTCCTTTATGACCTTCATATTGCAACAAATGCCAATCTAAACTTGTTTGAAAATTCCACTCATCAGATTGCGCAAATTCATTTCCCATAAACATTAAATTCGCTCCCGGATGCGTAAACATATATCCATATAGCAACCTAAGGTTTGCAAATCGCTGCCATTCATCGCCAGGCATTCTACCAAAAATAGAGCTTTTCCCGTGTACTACTTCATCATGACTTAAAGGAAGCATAAAGTTTTCTGAAAAAGCATAGGTCATACTAAAAGTAAGATCGTTTTGATGATGCTTTCTATGAACAGGCCCTTTTTTAAAATACTCTAAAGTATCGTGCATCCATCCCATCATCCATTTCATTCCAAAGCCTAAACCACCAAGATATACAGGTTTTGAAACCATTGAAAATGAAGTCGACTCTTCGGCTATGGTCTGTATCCCTTCAAAATTAGCATATACAGCTTCGTTCATTTCTTTAATAAATGAAATTGCTTCCAAATTCTCTCTCCCTCCATATATATTAGGATCCCATTCTCCCTCTTCTCGAGAATAATCTAAATACAACATCGAAGCAACAGCGTCTACCCTAAGTCCGTCAATATGGTATTTATCTAACCAAAAAATAGCATTACTAATTAAGAAAGCACGGACTTCATTTCTACCATAATTAAAAATAAGACTCTTCCAATCTGGATGATATCCTTTTTTTCTATCGGGATGTTCATATAAATGTGATCCATCAAAAAATCCTAATCCATGCGCATCATCTGGAAAATGAGAAGGCACCCAATCTAAAATAACTCCAATTCCTGCTTGATGCAATTTATCTATTAACACCATTAATTCTTCTGGCTCCCCAAAACGAGATGTTGGTGCATAGTAGCCTGTAATTTGATATCCCCAAGAAGGATCATACGGAAACTCCATAACAGGCATAAACTCTACGTGTGTAAAGTGCATTTCTTTAACATAAGAAACAAGTTCTTCTGCCAATTCTAAATAATTAAGAGACCTCCCTGCGTCTTCCAATTTCCTTCTCCAAGACCCCATATGAACTTCATATACCGAAAAAGGTTTATCTAAACTATTAATTTCTTTTCGAATTTCCATCCACTTGGTATCCTTCCATTTATAAGAAGCATCCCAAACAATAGAAGCTGTATTTGGAGATTTCTCACTATAAAAAGCAAATGGATCGGCTTTTTCAGTTTGAATATCTTGATTATTGGATACTATTTTATACTTATACCTTGTACCATGGGTAATGTTTGGTATAAATCCTTCCCAAATCCCCGATTCATCCCAGCGAACAAAAAGCGGATGTTCCTCTTTTTGCCAATAATTAAAATCGCCAATTACAGAAACCGATTTTGCCGTTGGTGCCCATACTGCAAAATAACAGCCCTTTACACCGTCCTTTTCAATAATATGCGCTCCCAACTTTTCATAAAGCCTATAATGATTTCCTGCTTTAAATAAATCGATATCAAAATCTGTGAACAAACTATGTGGAATAACATTCATCATATTTTCCCATAGTTATTAAAAATACAATTTGAATCATTAAAATAAGCTTTTCTCATCTGATAGGATTTAGAATTATTATGCTTCTTAAATGTATAAAAAAAGGATTTAAAATTAATACATTGCAACTTCTAATTCATATTAAATAATGGCTTCTAAGAAAGAAAACTATCAACAATCGGTAAAAATCCCTAAACCAATTACTTTTTCTGCTAAGACATTACAGTTTATTTCTCCTAAGTTGGCTAGTAAATATGTTGCCAAACTTTTTGCAACTCCAATAAAACATCCCACTCCAAAAAGAGAGCATAAAATGGAGCATGAAGCAAAGAAAGAGCGACTTTTAATTCCATCCATAAAAAAAGAAGTAGTTATTTATGAGTATGGAGAAAGTAAAAAGAAAATTCTACTTGTACATGGATGGAGCGGTAGAGGCACACAACTTTCAAAAATAGCCGATGCTTTGCTAAAAATAGGATACAGTACTATAAGTTTTGATGGCCCTGCACATGGGCGCTCTACTGGAAAGACTACCAATATGCTTGAATTTATTGATACCGTTTTTGAAGTAAATAAAAAATATGGTCCATTTGAAGCTGCAATAGGGCATTCTTTAGGGAGTATGACTCTTGTAAACGCTGCTAGTAGAGGCTTTAAAACCAATGCTATGGTTTTAATAGGAAGTGGCGATAAGATAGATGATATAATTTACGATTTTACAAATAAGCTAGGTTTAAAGGAAAAAATTGGAGACTCTATAAAAATTGGGTTTGATAAAATTGCCATGGAAGATGTTAATAATTATTCTGCAAGTATTGCTGCGGAAGATGTTAAAATTCCTGCTTTATTATTTCATGATAAAAATGATTTAGACTCGCCTCTTTCTTCTTCTGAAAATATTCATAAAAAATTAAAAAATTCAGAATTAATAATAACCGAAGGACTCGGACACCGAAAAATACTAGGTGATGATAAAGTTATTTTAAAGCTTATAGATTTTATAAAAGAATATTCATGAAATATAGTAAAGTTAGAGGAAAGATAAAAGACCGCTCCACTACAAGAAAAAAGATTAAGGCTAAACATTAACTATCAAAAAATAAGTAATTTATAAAAATATTGTTATTAAAGCCCATTTTCTGTTTATCCTCTTTAAGAGCAAGAGACTATTTTGAAAACTTCTTGAAAGCTTGATATAACTAAAGCTTAATAAATTCTATCTACTTTTATAGGGCAACAATGTAAAAAAGTAGTAATTTTAAATTTAAAAACTAACAGTAAAAAATATTGGCATAGCATTTGCGTTATTTTAAAAAAACAAAACTATTATGAAAAAAATAATCACACTTTTATTTGTAGCAACATTTGTATTTACTTCTTGCGAAGGACCGGAAGGACCTCCGGGACCTCCAGGATATGATGGAGCTGTTGCGGAATTTTTTGAAACTACAGTAAATTTTAATAGTGCAAACGAATTTTCCCAACTAATTCCTATTCCTGATAATATAGAAATTTCAGATTTTGATGTTCTTCAGGTATATTTATTATGGGGACAAGATAATAATGGAAATGATATTTGGAGAGCACTCCCTCAAACGAGACAATTAGATCAAGGAGATTTAATATATAATTTTGATTATACGATTGCTAATGTAAATTTATTTCTTAGGGCAGACTTCGATTTAAACACATTACTACCTGGAGATACTCAGAATCAGGTTTTTAGAATTGCTATTATTCCATCTTATCAAGCAAAAAATATGGATTTAAGTAATATGGATCAAGTTATGAAAGCTGCCAATATTAAATCCATTCAAAAATTAAACTAAAGTATTTTTAAATACATATATTATTTTAAATAGCCCGATGATAATTTAATCGGGCTATTTTTTATCTCTAATTTTTTCATTCTCAATTATTACATCCATAAAATTATAGAGCGCCTGCATTTCTTCCTTACTTGAATATTTACCAATGCTTCCTATAAAATATAAAGCAACCCAAATAAGTACTAGCACTCCCATAATTAATAATTGCACTTTATAAGGATTGTCTATACTCCAATTACTATATGCCCATACCCCAATTGCTAAAAATAGAGTCCCAACCATAAAATGTAAAAACATAAACATGCTCCAAACTGTAGGATTAGGTCCAAATAATCCATAAAGCAAACAGGAATCCTTTTCTGGTTGCTCATTAATTTCTAGATGTAATTGTGGAGACCAAAAATGTTGTTTGGCTTTTGGGTATTTAATAAACACATGGTCGTCTATACGAGTAACTACAAAATCTATGTTGTCTTTATTAGAATTCTCAAAATCTTTTAAAATTATTTCATTATGAACTGGTAAATTCTTTTTAAACCGAGGTCGTAATACTACCGTATTTGTTGTGGACATAATAATGCAAGGAATTAAAAACTAATCCGACTAAAATTTCGTAATTAACTTAAAAATATACATTCTTTCTTATGAAAAATATAATCTTATCATTTTTTTGTATACTACTCTTTAGTTGTAATACCAAAGCACAAAATAATCAAAAAGAAACTACAGACTCCAAAAAATCTAAATTTCCCATTTCCAAAACGGATGCTGAGTGGAAAAGTGAGTTATCTGAAAGTGAATATTATGTGTTAAGAAAAGCTGGTACAGAACGCCCATTTTCTAGTGATCTTTTAGAAATTAAAGAAGCAGGGACTTATGTTTGTGCTGCCTGTGCTACCCCCTTATTTAGAAGTGAACATAAATTTAAATCGGGAACAGGATGGCCGAGTTTTGATAGAGCTATAGAAGGAAATGTTGGATATGGTGTTGATAATAAAATTGGAGTTCCTAGAGATGAAGAGCATTGTGCAAAATGCGGCGGGCATTTAGGTCATGTTTTTGATGATGGTCCAAGTAACACAACTGGAAAAAGACATTGTGTAAATGGAATCGCTTTAAATTTTATCCCAGATGAGAATTAAGCATATTAATTCAAAATCAAGACTGGTTTAGCGGAAACTGATAATAGTCACAGTCATGTCGACCAACGGGAGGCATCTCATCACTCGAAAAACTTATGAGTTAAATAACCGAGATGTGATTTCTCCTTTCAGTCGAAATGACTAAATTATTTGATTGAAAACTTTGTTTTTGAATTAATATGATACTCTTAGTATTAAATAATAGTTTTGTTTTATATACTGAAACGCTTCAATATAAATCTAAAAAGCTTTGAGAAAAAGAATCCCAAAATTATTCCAATAGACATCCCCGTAATTACATCTAAAGGATAATGTACCCCAATATAAATTCTACTATAAGCTACCGTTATTCCCCAAATAACTAAAAGAAATGGAAGCCATTTATAATTTTTAGAAAGCAGTATAGAAAAGAAAGTAACTACCGCTAAAGAATTTGATGCATGGGCTGAAAAATAGCCAAACTGTCCACCGCAATAGGATTTTACTAAGCGCATATATGGAATAATATTCTCTTCATGACACGGACGTAGTCGCTCAAAACCGTATTTAAAGGCATTTGCCAATTGGTCGGTTACCCCAATCATTAGTGCTACAATAACAAGTAGCACAAGTGTTTTTTTCCATTTTAAAGTACGAATACACAGTATTAGTAAAAAGACATATAACGGAATTGAAGCCCATTTATTTGTCATAAACATCCAAAAAGCATCGTATGATTGGCTTCCTAATCCGTTTAAATATAAAAATAACTGCTGATCGTAATCTATTAAAGTATCCATATATTAAGCTTCATCATATCTACTTACCTCCCGGTCGTAAAATTCATTTGCAGCTTGGATAAGGTTTTCTGCTTCTGTTGCAAGTTCTTTTTCATCTTCAGCAGAAAAATCTTCTAGCCATTCAACTTCATCATTTTCTAAATTAATAATGAATTGAGGATATTCTGTATGAATAATAAAAATTGCATTCGGATAATCTGTGTTATCGCCTAATATAAACTTTGGTAATTCCATTTTATTCTTCGTTGTTAGTTAATAGTTAAAGTTATTCTTAACTGTAATAACTTTTAATTTACTTTTGACACAATTAATTTTTTTGTCAGATAATTAAATCTAAAATACAAAAATATAGCGGCTATAGTAAGTCCAGAAAGTAATCCAATCCAGATTCCCATATTTCCTAAACTTGTTTTAAGTCCCAAAAAATAAGAGATAGGAAAACCAATAATCCAATAGGCTACAAATGTTATAAGTGTTGGAATTTTAACATCCTGCAAACCCCGTAAAGCTCCTAAAAATGTAACTTGAAGTCCGTCGGAAATTTGAAAAAATGCAGCAATTAGTAATAATTGCGACGCTACTAAGATTACCTCGGTGTTATCGGTTAAATTTATCATATCGTTTTGATCTAAATAAATAGTAGGTAACCAATGTCTAAATAAAATGAAGAAAAGTGCAAAAATTACTTCAATTAAAAAAGTCAAGAAAAATACAGATATTGCTATTCTTCGAAGCTCTTTAAAATTCTTTAATCCCTTCTGATTTCCAACTCTTACCATTGCAGCAACACTCAAGCCTACTCCAACCATATACGTCATACTCGAAAGATTGAGCGCTATTTGGTTTGCTGCTTGCGGATTTTTACCTAAAACTCCACTTAGCCATACCGCAGAAGTAAAAATGGCAACTTCAAAAAACATTTGCAAAGCCGATGGAAGTCCTAAGTTTATGATTTTCTTAATCATTTTCTGCTCTATAACCTTCCATTTAAAATTAGTTACATATTGCTTTATTCTACTATTCTTTTTAAAAAGCCACCACAAGAAAATAACCATCATGAATCTTGATACCAAAGTACCAATTGCAGCTCCTATAATTCCAAGCTCTGGAAATCCAAACTTTCCGAAGATAAAAAGGTAATTTAAAACAATATTTACCACATTGGCTACAATGGTTGCATACATTGGATATTTTGTTTCCGACAAACCATCTGAAAATTGTTTCAATGCCTGAAACATAATAAGTGGCACTAATGAAAAAGCCACTAAATCTAAGTAAGGAAGCGCTATTTCAACCACCTCTCTCGGCTGTTCCATTAAGTACATCAAGGGTTTTGCAAATAATAATACTACAAATAAAGCCAATCCAATAATGGTACTTAAAAAGAGTCCGTGTTTTAAAGAAGATCTTCCACTTTCTATATCTCCAGCCCCATCGGCTTCGGCCACTAAAGGAGTAATTGCTGTAGAAAAACCTATTCCTAAAGACATTGCTATAAAAATAAAACTATTCCCTAAGGATACTGCCGCCAATTCTGCGGTTCCTAATTGCCCAACCATTACATTATCTGCAAAAGCCACAAAAGTATGTCCTAACATACCTAAAATAACGGGAAAAGATAATTTTAAATTATATGCAAATTCTTTAGTGTACTGTTCTAAAACCATGAAGTATTTTTGAAAGCGCAAAGATACATTTTACCCTTTTGTTCTCCTAGCCTAAACTTTGGTTTTTGAATGAAGGTCAATCCTGCTCTAAATATTTTAGGACGCTATAAGCGAAGATAAAGTTTTAAGAAGAAAATTATTAAACTGCAAACTCCACACCTCCATTACCTATTGCTTTTTAGCCTCTTCCCAAAAAACATCCATTTCTGCTAAAGTCATATCTCCTAAAGATTTCCCCATGTTTTTAGCTTTAGATTCTAGGTATTGAAAGCGACTAATAAATTTTTTATTGGTTCTTTCTAGCGCATCTTCAGGGTTTATTTTTAAAAAACGAGCATAATTAATCATAGAAAAAAGTACATCTCCAAATTCTGCTTCCATTTTATCTTGGTCGCGTTTATTAACTTCCTCCTGAAATTCTCCTAACTCTTCCTGTAGTTTTTCAAATACCTGCTGTGGTTCTTCCCAATCAAAGCCTACGCCAGCTACTTTATCTTGAATTCTACTAGCTTTAACCAACGCGGGAAGACTTTTAGGAACTCCTTCCAAAACACTTTTTTTCCCTTCTTTAAGCTTTAGTTTTTCCCAATTCTGCTTAACTTCTTCTTCATTAGAAACGTCTACATCTCCATAAATATGTGGATGACGATGAATTAACTTTTCCGAAATTCCATTTGCAACATCCGCAATATCAAAATCGTTGGTTTCACTCCCTATTTTAGAATAAAAAACTATATGAAGTAATAAATCTCCCAACTCTTTTTTCACTTCCTCTAAATTATTATCTAAAATAGCATCTCCAAGTTCATAAGTTTCTTCTATGGTTAAATGTCGGAGTGTTTGTAGGGTTTGCTTTTTATCCCACGGACATTTTTCTCGGAGCTCGTCCATAATAGTTAGGAGTCTATCTATTGCTTCTAATTGTGAAGTTCTACTATTCATAAAAGAATTTTAAATGTAGTGAATAGCATCTAATTAATGAGTTAATGCTATTTTTTTATAATTTTTATAGTGCAAATAACGCTTTTTTGCATCAGAAAAAACAGGAAACTCCTCCCCTTTTTTCTTATTCTCAAGAGCTATTTTATAGGTTACTTTCCACAAAAAAAGCAACTCCTTCCATGCATCAATAAGTTTATAATTAGGATCGTAAATATGTGTTGGCTCCGCTCCTACGCCATTTACTTCAAGAATTTTGAAGTTTTTACCCTGTTTTAAATCTTCAATAGATTTTGTTTTAATGTCAAATCTTCCGTAGTAAAAACCTTCCATTTTTGTATTTAACTCATCAAATGTTTTGAGAAGCGATTCATCTAAAATAGCATTTGCATTAATAAATTTGGTCCCCCTATTATGGTTTCCTATTACTTCTAGAACAATTTCTTCTCCATCTGGAAATATTACATCCCACTGTTTAGAGAACTTTTCTTTTAACTTTTTATAATGAAGAAAAGCACGAGGTTTCTCTTTAATAAGTTCCGATAGTGTATGAGTTCCATCTGATTTAATTGAAAGAAATTCTTTTAAAGTGATGGAAGGGATTACCCCTCTTTCTTCATTCGGATATCGATAATAAAAGATTCCTACCTCTACAGGATAATCAATATACTCTTGAACAAGATACGTAGCCTTTTCAAAATCAATTTTAGAGAGTTCCTCTTCATTTTCACAACGATGAACGGAAAGTCCTCTAAAACCTACATTAGGTTTTACAATGATAGGAAATAGAATTGAGTGTTTGTCTAACAACGTTTTTATAGCACTCAAAGAGCTGTTTTTACTTATTATAAACCCTTTTGGTTTTAAACTCTCAGGAACTAACTTTAGAGTAGTATGTTTTTCGTCACTTAAAATAAAGCCTTCAGTTATTGCAGGATTAACTTTCAAAAAAAAGAATAAACTTCTGGCACGAATTGACAAATAAAAATGCTGAATAAACACAGGTACATATAAAATCCACATGGGCCAATATTCCCATGAACTTAATTTTATATACCATTGTTTTAACTTCATCTTTTAGCTATAAAAGGAATTTTTGTATCCTTAACTATTAAAACGGTTACACAGCAAATTAAAATAATGCAGGCTAAAGAAAATAAAGTTCCGCCATCATTATTAAAATTAATTCCAACAACGGCAAGATGAGAAATAATAGCACCTATCATTAATCCAACACCAATTAATGCTCCAAGGTGTGACGTTTTTCTATAAATCAGAAGAATACCCGTAACCAACTCAATAAAGCCTAGTCCGATTCTACCAACTGGCTCTGCACCAAGCTCCGTAAAAAGTTTAATACTATCTGGATGCGCTGTAAATTTAAAGTACAAACTCTGTAGTAATAGTATGGCAGCAATTAAAGCAGCAACCCTTTCAATATAAAACTTTTTGTTTTTCATTATTTCACTTTTTTAGTAAAAATTAATTTTTCATTTTAAAAACTAACAAATATTTGTAACCTTATATTCATCCTTATCTACATTCTTTTTTTGATAATAAGTCATCTCAGTATTTTCTCCTTTTTTAAGTATTTGTGTAGTGCTTACAGTTTTAACTTCTAGAAAATTCAACACAAATTCAGTATCACTTTTAACTCCATGAAGCGTTAAAATAGCCTCCGAAGAAATAGTATTATTTTTCAAAAAAACATTAAATACAGCTATTTTTTTGTTATGTGTATCTTCATCATATAAAGTGGCAGACGACCATAGATGCGGGATTGTTTTACTTAGAAATTGAATATGTTTTTTATTGCCATCCCAAACTAAAACCTGCAAAAAATCATCAATTAAAATTAAGGTAAAGGGCTCTATATTTTCAAGATTAACGTCTTCTATAAAGGTTTGAAAATTAGTATATTTAAACGCATCAAAAACCATATATCCCCTACTTTTTGCATAGGGAAGTTTTCGTTTATGCTTTTCAAAACCTCCATTTAACAAACAAGCGGCTCTAGATATAGAATCTGTTGCAATCCAACTTCCTCCTTTTTCTTTATCAATTGGTGCTATTAAAGTAACTCCAGTATTAATATCAACACTTTTTGGCGGTAATGTTTCCCTCAATGGGTCTTCATCACGATTTGAAGTTAGGTAAAACCCGTCTTTTGTAGGAATATAACTTACTGTGCACATATATTTTTATTTCTGATGGTTGAAGAAGCTATTCCTACAGAATCATTTAAAGTAATTGAGCTGTCAATTGCATTAATTCCTATTCTTATAATAGCTAAATGATGAACAGTATGTTCTATATTATAGATTAACTCTCTATCTAAACTTGTTTTGACTTCTATTTGTATTGTTTCTTCTGTATGGCAGTAACAACCTTTTAAGCACAACTCTATATTCTCTTGATTCTTTTTTAAATATGTCAGAATCTCATTAATAACTTCAATGCAATACGTTGGCTGGGTTTCCAATTTTACATTACGCTTACGCATATCGTAATTAACAATTCCAGTTTCGATTCCATCAAGTAAACATTGATAAAATTCTAAAATATGCCTTACATGCATTCCTACGGAAGAATTATTTAAGATAATTAAAGGAGTAGAAAATTGTTCGGAAGAAAGAACTTTTATAATCTCTTTAAGCTGATTTAAAGTAGTGTTTGTGGTGTTTTGAATCATAAGTAAATCTATATCAAAATATAAGTAGCTTAAATAATAACTTCCTTACATTATAAATTTACTAAAAAAAGGAAGCCTGCTACAATGAGCAGGCTTCCTTTTTATTAACATTTTATAAAAAATATTCTATTTCTCTTCCTTTTCAGAAGTAACTTCTTCCTCTTTCGTTTCCGTATTCTCTTCTGCTTCAAAAGTAGTAATTCCCTTATCATGAAGTAAGTTATACCATTGTATTACTTTCTTAATATCACTAGGATATACTTTATCTTCATCATAATCTGGAAGTACTTCAAAAAAGTATTCTTCTAGTTTAATTTTAGAATCTTTATGACTAATGCTTGTTTTTCCTCCATTTTCCTTCTCCTTAATTTTATTTAAAACCTCTCGGAGCGGAACTTCTTCTGTAAGTGTATAAATGGCTATTTCAGAAAGTAGGCTAACATTATTTCTTAAACCTACGCTTATTTTTTTTCCATCTAATAAGGATTCAGCAACAAAACCAGATCTAGTTTGTGCTTTTAATTCATAAAGTCCAGGTTTTCCCGAAATAGCTAATATTTTATCTAAGCCCATAAATTTTATTTTTTTGAGATCGCAAATATCTATGCTTTGATTATATTTTCAAAACGTTTAACGTGCTTTTTTAGCATCTGGAAAACGCATTTTGTAATCTATTTTTATTTTCCCTTTGGAGATACTGGTAAGTTTTCCTTTTAAGAGTCTCTTTTTTAATGAGGACAACTTATCTGTAAACAAAACCCCTTCAATATGGTCGTATTCATGCTGAATTACACGAGCTGCTAATCCATCAAATTCTTCAATGTGTTTATTAAAATCGGCATCGTAATATTCAATTTTAATAATAGCATTTCTAGTAACATCTTCTCGAATATCTGGTATGCTTAAACAACCCTCATTAAAGGTCCATTCTTCACCTGTTTCTTCTATAATTGTAGGGTTAATAAATACCTTTTTAAAACCTGTTAATTGTTCCTTTTCTTTTTCCGAAAGCTCATCATCATCTGCAAAAGCGGTGGCATCTATAACAAAAAGACGTATTGGTAATCCTATTTGTGGCGCTGCTAAACCAACTCCATATGCATTGTACATAGTTTCAAACATATTCTCAATAAGAATATCCAGTTTTGGATAATCTTTAGGAATATCTTTTGCTACCTTCCTCAGAACGGGATCACCATATGCTACAATTGGTAATATCATAATAATTATTAAAATTAAGGTTGCAAAAATACAAAGTAATTCTAATAATGCTATGGAAAGTAGCAAAAGATACTTAAATAAGTAAGGAAATAAAGTAAATTCTTACTTTACAATTACCTTTTTTGTTGTTTGAAAATTTACTGATGATACATTCAATATGTACACGCCAGTTCCAATATCTGAAATACTAAAAGCAAAAGATTTACGTTCTGTTTCTATAACTTTTACCATTTTTCCAGTAATATCATAAAAAGTTAATCGTTTCTTCCCTGCCTCTACCATTGAGATATTCAACATATCTTTCTGATTAATAGGGTTGGGATACACTTTTAAAGAATCGTTTTGAACTGAATGATCAGGGTAAAAAGATAACATACTTTCCAAAGACCAAAGAGGGGCTTTTGGAGGAGTGAGAGGGTTCGTGGTTAATGATTTAGTGTGGGGCACAATCATTGTTTCATTGTTTACCGAAAACGGAAAAACAAATTGAATAAATAAGCATAAAAGTAGGGTAATTCTCATTTCATTCACTATATTTTTTAATAATTTATAAATAGCACTATACTATTTAACAAACTAGTTATCAAATACAAAGTTAAAAAAAATCCCATACAAAAATAGGGTGTTCCTACATATAAGTAACTTTTTTTCAATAAAACTGAAAATAATCAACTACCTCGAGGCAAGCCTACGAGGTATTCAAAGGAAAATATTTTAATCCATTTCGACGTAGTACACTTCGATATACTCAGAACAGGCTCTGGGAAATTAAACCCTCAATGAGGGATTCAAAGTATTAAGAAAGAAATAATTATTTGTTATATAAATAAGATTGTAAAATTACTGTAGCGCTTACTTCATCTAACAGCTCTTTACTACGGCGTTGTTTTTTCTTAACCCCGCTATCTATCATGCTTTGAAAAGCTATTTTCGAAGTAAATCGTTCATCAACACGTTCTATAGGGAGTTCCGGAAATGCAGCTTTTAGTTTTTCAATGTAGGTAAGAATTACTTGCTCTACGTCCGAAAAATCGTTATTTAAACGCTTTGGCTGTCCTACAACAATTAATTCTACATTTTCCTTAGCTATGTATTCTTTTAAAAAAGACAAAAGCGTTGTAGTAGCTACTGTAGTAAGCCCAGACGCTATAATTTGGAGCTCATCTGTAACTGCTATTCCTGTTCTTTTCTCTCCAAAATCTATTGCTAATATTCTTCCCATTTTATATACTTTTTCATTAATGTCCGAGTAAAACACAAGACCGCTTCGCTATAAGAAAAAAATAAGCCTTAACTACCACAAAATAAGCAGCTTAAAAAGACTACATTTCAAAAATTCTCTTTTTTATTCATTTTTACTAATAGCAAGGGGTCTATTTTTAAAACTCCAATCAACTACCTCGGGGCAAGTCCGCGAGGTATTCAAAGGAAACAAATTTAACTCATTTCGACGCAGAGTACTTCGGCAAACTCAGTACAAGCTCTGGGGAATTAAACCCTCTATGAGAGATTTAAACCTTGATGTAAGTGGAGTTCAATAAATTCCGTTAACTTTTATCGGACAACAATAATACTTTTTACAAAAGTAAACTTTTTAAAACGTTTATAAGAAATTAACCAACTTCTAAATTATTGTATTATTTTAAACAAAATGTTATAAAATGTTATAGTTGTAAAATAGTAGGTTAAATAAGTTGAACAGTTTTATATTTGTAAAAATTTTAATTTAGATGAACGAGATACGTACAATCATAGAGAATGCCTGGGAGAACAGGGAATTACTTAAAGACGAAAATACTGTAAATACTATTAGAGAAGTTGTTTCTTTATTAGATGAAGGTAAACTTCGGGTAGCTGAGCCTACAGAAAACGGCTGGCAAGTAAACGAATGGGTTAAAAAAGCAGTTGTTTTATACTTCCCAATCCAGAAAATGGAAACTTTAGAAGTTGGACCACTTGAATTTCATGACAAAATTCCATTAAAAAGAAATTATGCTGAAAAAGGAATCCGCGTTGTTCCTGCTGCGGTTGCCAGACATGGAGCTTATATTTCGGCAGGTACTATTTTAATGCCTAGTTATGTAAATATAGGTGCGTATGTTGATGAAGGAACTATGGTAGACACATGGGCTACTGTAGGAAGTTGCGCTCAAATAGGTAAGAATGTTCACCTTAGCGGGGGTGTTGGAATTGGAGGGGTTTTAGAGCCATTACAAGCTGCTCCCGTAATTATAGAAGACAATGCATTTATTGGTTCAAGATGTATTGTTGTTGAAGGAATTCGCGTTGAAAAAGAAGCTGTTTTAGGTGCTAATGTAGTACTAACAGGTTCTACCAAAATAATTGATGTTACCGGAGACGAACCTGTAGAAATCAAAGGATATGTGCCAGCCAGATCGGTGGTTATTCCTGGAAGTTATACCAAAAAATTTCCTGCAGGAGAATTTAATGTTCCTTGTGCTTTAATTATAGGGAAACGTAAGGAAAGTACTAATAAGAAAACATCTTTAAACGATGCACTTCGTGAATATGATGTTGCTGTATAATCCTAAAAAAAAATTATAGTTAATGCTTTCTTGGTATAACCTACCAAAGTATTAGAAGGAAAAACAAATAGTATTTCTATACAAGCATCAAAATACTCAAAACTCGATTATCGAGTAAAATCCGATGGACACTAGTGTCTTTCGGATTTTTTTATTTTGACGGAAGGCAATACCTTTACAAAAAATAGAAATTTGAGCACAAAAGCAAAGTTATCCGCAGTAATTATTACATATAATGAGGTGGATTATATTAAAGATTGTATTGAAAGTATTCTTTTTGCTGATGAAATTATTGTAGTCGATTCCTTTAGTACTGATGGTACTTGGGAATATCTTCAAAATCATCCTAAAATTACTGCCATACAACATCCTTTTGAGAATTTTACCAAGCAGAAATCCTATGCTTTAAGTTGTGCTCAATATAACTGGGTCTATTTTTTTGATGCTGATGAACGTGTAACTCCAAAACTCGAAAAGGAAATAATTCTCACCATAAATAATCCAACTGCTAAAGATGCTTATTGGAATTACAGAACCTTTATGTTTAAAAATAAGCGACTCTATTTTAGTGGTTGGCAAACCGATAAAGTCTACCGCTTATTTAAAAAGAATTCATGCGAATTTATAAATGAAAGGATTGTTCATGAGACCTTAAAAGTTAATGGAACTGAAGGGTTTCTAAAAGAAAAATTAATTCATTACTCTTATAAAAACTATGAAGACTATAAAGGTAAAATGCTCAAATACGGGCAATTAAAAGCCAAAGAGTCTTTTTTAAAAGGAAAAAAATGGAATGTCCTTCAGCAATATTTACGTCCTACTTGGAAATTTTTTAATCATTATATTATTAGACTTGGCATTCTAGATGGTGCTAAAGGAGTTACTATTTGTTATTTAAATGCATTAGGAGTTTATGAACGTTTTAGAGAACTTAAAAAATTGCAAAGCGAATAATATTTTATAAAAATTTCTCCCTATACCAATCTACTTGTTTTTCCAGTCCAACTTCAAAAGAAGTTTCTGGCTCATAACTTAATAATTTTCTGGCTTTATCAATTAGAGCCGTCGTACGTAATTGGTCGCCAGGTCGTGGCGGAGTAATTTTTATTTTTGCTTTAAGTCCTATAATTTTTTCTATCAATTCGATTCCCTGTTGTGTAGTATATTCCACATCCGAGCCTATATTAATTATTTCTCCATTAATTTTACGCTCCTTACCTATTACTGCCGCCATTCCTTTCACAATATCGCCTACATACGTAAAGCTCCGAGAATGCTTTTCGCTCCCCTCAAATAGTGGAAATTCGGTTTGATCGTATATCGATTTTATCAACTTTGTATACAACTTCTCTGGACGTTCTCTAGGTCCATAAACCGAATATAAGCGTAAAGAACAGGCATTTAATTTCCCTGCTCTTTGCTCTCCTAAAGCCAATTGTTCTGCTGCTAATTTGGTAGTTCCATAAAAAGAAACTGGCTTAGGTAAGGCTGTTTCTGGTAGCGTTGCCTCTTTTCCGTAAATAGAAGAAGTTGCTATGTTTACAAACAGTTTGAGATTAGGAGAAGTTTCTTTCACCCAATCTAATAAATTTTGTGTCGCGAAAATATTATTCTGAACATACTCCTCCAAACTTGTTGTAGCAGAAATACCAGGCTGTGCAGCAAAATGAAAAACATAGTCGAAGTCTGTAGGCAGCTTTTCTTTTAAATTGCTGATTATATCAGCTTCAATAAAAGTAACTCCAGCTTTCTCTACATCTGCTAAATTTAATTTCTTCAATGCTGGATTGTAATACGAAGAAAAATTATCGATTCCATATACTTGGTGTCCTTCATTTGCAAAAAATTCTGCTGTGTGAGAACCAATAAACCCAGCTGCTCCAGTTACTAATATTTTCATTCTTTCTTTTTATCTTCTTAGAATTACCATCGCAAAGGTAAAACTTTATTAAAAAGTTATATTCTTCAATGGCAACCAAATTATTTTTTTTCTATCCCAAAATCAGTCCAAATACAATTATGCATCCTAGTATTCTTTCTAATAGCGTCATTTTTAGCTATGCTTTCTTCATTTTTATAACCTCTAGAATGATCCAAATGAATACATGTAGTGCTATAACGTATTTGCTTAGATTTTATACCATTATTACTCATTCTTTCTCCAAGCTCACAATCTTGTCCCCCATATTGCATACGCTCGTCCATTCCATTCACAGCGGTGATGTCTTTTTTCCATCCAGAAGAATTATTTCCATTCCAAGTGGCTTTGGTAGGAGTTATAAAATTTAAAAAGCTGGCTTTAAAATTACTTTGTGTAAGTTTATTCAATTTAAAAGAACTGGGTACTCCATTTTTTTTTAACCACTTCATATCAAAACATCTTCCCGATATAATATCCTCTTTAGTTATAAGTTTTGATGTTGACATTGGTAGTTTAAAATATCCACCAGATAAAAAATAACCTTCTTCTTTTAAAGTATTATGAACTTCTAAAAAGTCTGGTCTTGGAATACAATCACCATCACTCATTACAATATAGGGTGTATTACAAGCTAGAATAGCTTTGTTTAGTATTTTAGACTTCTGAAATCCATTATCTTCTTGCCAAATATGGTTTATTGGATAAAATACTTCTACTTGCATTTTTTGGATGAGTACCTCTGTTTTCGGCCCCGAGCCATCGTCCGCAATAATCATTTCAAAATCTTTAAACTTTTGATTTTGATAACCCCACAATACTTTCTCGAGCCAAGTCTCAGAATTATAGGTACTAATAATTATGGAGATTGATTTGGTATTCATTTTGTTTAATTAAAATACTATGACAAAAAAACTTAAATTTGACCTTTATAGTAAAGCAAAAGTACATAATCTTTTATTTTACTTTATATATAAAATATAAATAACTTTATGTTTAATCACTTTATAATAACGCGTTTTAATCTTAGAAAAGATGATTGGAAAATCTCAAAAAATAACAGTCCTGTTCTTACCAAAAAATGGTTAGAAAACAGATTTGTCCTTTTTGAAAACTTCTGCATTCCTTCTGTAAAATCTCAAACCAATAAAAATTTTAAATGGTTAGTTTTTTTTGATAAAAACACTCCCAATAATTTCAAGAAAAAAATTGAAAGTTATAAATTTGATTTTGAGAATTTCACTCCTGTTTATGTAGATGGAATGTCTAAATTTCTACCTACCATCCAAAAAATTCTTAATGAAAATACGTCAGATTATATTATTACTTCTCGTATTGATAATGATGATAGTATAAGTAAAAATTATATTGAAGAAGTTCAGAAAACATTTAATAAGCAAACTTATACTGGGGTTGATTTCCTGGATGGTTACACACTTCAAATAAGCCCGAATATAAAATTAGGGAAAAGAAAACAAGCTTTTAATCCCTTTATTTCTCTAATCGAAAAAAATGAAAACCCTAAGAGTGTTTGGCATAAAACGCATTCAGGGTGGAAAAAAGAGAAACAAGTAATTAGAGTCCCAAACAAAAGGGTTTGGATGTCTATAATACATTTTGAAAATAAAGTCAATGAATTTGTAGGCTATGGAAAAGTAAACCTTCAAAGATTATTCGATGAATTTCATTTAGACAAAACCATACAAAATCAAATTTTAGAAAATATCATTGATGTTTCAGACTGGAAATTTCAAAGTAAAAAGAATGAAATTTCTTCCCAATGGAGAACATCATATAAAGATATAAAACGAAAGTTAAGCTTATACAAATAATGAATCAAGAAATCCAAAACACCCTTGAAATCCTTAATAAAGGTGGGCTTATACTCTACCCTACCGATACCGTTTGGGGGATTGGTTGCGATGCTACCAATGAAGAGGCTATCAAAAAAGTGTATGAATTAAAAAAAAGAGACGATAGTAAGGCATTAATTTCACTAGTTTCTGATATTAGAATGCTTCAAAAATATGTTTATGAAATCCCTGATGCTGCTTTTGATATTGTTGAATTAGCAGATAGACCCACCACTATTATATATGATAGACCAATTAATGTTGCTAAAAATCTAATTCCTGAAGACAACACACTTGCCATTCGTGTAGCATCAGATGAGTTTTGCCAGAAATTAATTAGGCAATTCAAGCGACCTATTATTTCTACTTCTGCCAACATAAGTGGTATGCCTACACCAAAAAGCTTTTCAGAAATAGCTAAGGAAATTTTAAAAGGTGTTGACTATGTGGTAAATTTGCACCGCGAAAAGACTAACAGTCGCCCTTCTTCTATTATAAAAATAGGAAATGATGCTACTGTTAAGATTATTCGGAAGTAATATAGTAGGCAGTATCAGTTCTAATCTGGTAATTCATAAATTGAAAAGCCACTAATACACAAATTTATAATGAGCACATTAATTTATAAAGATGAAAGTTATAGTATTGTAGGGGTGCTTTTTGAAATTTATAATCAGTTAGGAAGTGGTTTTTCTGAAATTGTATATAAAGATGCATTAGAGTATGAGTTTAAGTCTTTAAATATTCCTTTCGAAAGAGAAAAAGAGTTTAAAGTTTCATATAAAAATATTACTTTACCTCATAAATTCTATGCAGATTTTGTTGTTTTTGATAAAATTATCTTAGAAGTTAAATCATGTGATAATTTGCATGATAAACATTTTGCTCAATGTATAAATTACTTAAAAGTTTCAAAATTAAAATTAGCATTATTGGCTAATTTCCATAAAGATTTATTAGACCACAGGAGAATTATTTACTAATTATAAAATATTAGTGAATTTGTGGCAAAAAAAGAAATGAATGTCAAATAAAAAGATCATTACTGCGATTCAAAATCCAATTTTTGAAATTATCGAAAAAGCATCTGCTTCTTTAAACCTGAAAAGCTATGTTATTGGTGGTTTTGTACGCGATTTTCTACTAGAAAGAGGAATTCCAAAAGATATTGATGTTGTAGCGCTTGGTAGCGGAATTGATTTAGCAAAAGAAGTGGCTTCAAATATAGAAAAGAAGACTAAGATTTCTGTTTTTAAAAACTTCGGAACGGCCATGATTCGTTTTGAAGATTTAGAAGTAGAATTTGTAGGAGCTCGGAAGGAAAGCTACCACTTTGATAGTAGGAAACCAGTTGTTGAAAACGGTACTTTAGAAGACGACCAAAATAGAAGAGATTTCACAATTAATGCGCTGGCTATTTCTTTAAACAAAGAGAGCTATGGAGAACTTCTAGATCCCTTTAATGGGATTTCTGACCTTGAAAATAAAATTATTAGAACCCCATTGGATCCAGATATTACGTATTCTGATGATCCGTTAAGAATGATGCGTGCTATAAGATTTGCCTCACAGCTTGATTTCATTATTGAAAATAAATCGCTTCAAGCAATTAAAAAAAATAGAGAACGAATAAAAATTATCTCAAACGAGCGTATTGTAGATGAACTAAATAAAATATTACTTAGTGAAAAACCTTCTATTGGCTTTTCTCTATTATTCAAAACAGGATTATTACCTATTATTATGCCCGAATTAACAAACCTTCAAGGCATTGAAGAGAAGGAAGGACAAAAGCATAAAGATAATTTCTGGCATACGCTTGAGGTAGTAGATAATATTGCTAAAAACACAGATGACCTTTGGTTGCGATGGGCTGCTTTATTACACGATATCGGAAAAGCACCTACTAAGCGTTTTGATGAAAAAATTGGCTGGACCTTTCACGGACACGAATTTGTAGGCTCTAAAATGGTTTATAAACTATTTAAACGCCTGCATATGCCTCTAAATGATAAAATGAAACTGGTACAAAAGCTCGTTTTAATGAGTTCTCGACCAATTGTATTGGCTCAGGATATAGTAACCGATTCGGCTGTAAGACGATTAATTTTTGATGCTGGAAACCACGTAGAAGATTTAATGACTCTTTGTGAGGCTGATATTACTACTAAAAATCCTAAACGTTTTAAAAAATACAACAACAACTTTAAAATTGTTCGTCAGAAAATAGCTGAAGTTGAAGAAAGAGATCATGTACGAAATTTCCAACCTCCAGTTGATGGTGCAGAAATAATGGAAACTTTTAATATCAAACCTTCAAAAGAAATTGGAATTATAAAAGAGGCTATTAAAGAAGCAATTTTAGAAGGCGAAATTCCGAATGAACATGATGCTGCTTTCGAATTCATGTTAAAAAGAGGAAAAAAACTTGGATTAACACCTGTTGAGAAATAGCAAAGTGGCAAAGTAAATGTATTTAGTTTGTGTAGAAATAAAAACAAAAAACCTTTGAATATTTTTAATCTTTTGAGTCTCTGAACCTCTGAACCTCTGAACCTTTGAACCTCTGAACCTTTTGAAACCTTTGAACCTTTGAACCTTTGAACCTTAAAAAGTGAAAAACAATTTTAGAAAAATAGCAAAAATCACACTTGTATTAGTGTATCTAGTAATTATAGCTGGAGCTGTGGTGCGTATGACAGGTAGTGGTATGGGGTGTCCAGATTGGCCAAAGTGTTTTGGGTATTACATTCCTCCTACTGAAATTTCTCAACTTGAATGGCAGCCTAAAAGAGAATTCAAAAAAGGACAAGTTATTATTATAGATAAAACGTTAAAAGTAGCTAAAGAAGACTTCACTACTGGAAACACCTATACAGAATCTCATTGGGAGACCTATACAAAACATGATTACGCTGTTTTCAATCCGTCGCATACTTGGGTGGAATATATAAACCGATTGTTTGGTGCCTTAGCTGGTTTTGCTACACTTATTTTAGCATTTGCATCGTTTTCATATCGGAAAAAAAATAAATGGATTCCTATTCTAGCATGGCTTACAGTTTTTGGAATGGGCTTCCAAGCTTGGCTTGGTGCTACAGTTGTATATTCAGTTTTAGCGCCAATTAGGATTACATTACATATGGTTATGGCTCTTGTAATTGTTGCTTTTATTCTTATTATTATCTATCAGACTAAAGAAAAAAATAAAACTCTTAAATCAAATAGTCTGTTTTCAAGTATCCTAGTAGCAGCTTTAATCCTTACACTCATACAAATAGTTTTAGGAACACAGGTTCGACAATTTATAGATGAACAAACTGATGTTTATGGAACAATGGCAAAGAATCAATGGTTAGCAAATCCTGAAATCGATTTTTACATCCACCGGTCTTTATCCGTATTAATCTTTTTAGTAAACGTATTTTTATTCCTCAGAAATAAAAAGTTAAACCTTGGATTTTCAAAAGTAAATTGGGTTTTAGCATTTATTATTATAGAAATATTAACAGGAATTGGGATGTTCTACTTCCATTTTCCTTTTGGTAGTCAGGCATTACATTTAGTCATTGCTTCTATTTTATTTGGGATTCAATTTTATTTACTTCTTGAGGCAAAAACAAATAAAAACCAAGTCCCTCAAAGCAAGAACATAAGCTAATTGAACGGTATAAAACAATATATTTTCAACAATAATTGTCTACGGAAATCATGAAGACTTAGTGGAATTCAACACAAAACTTTGTAACTTGCACCACGCTGAAAAAACTAGAATTAATGATTTATAAATTTAGAATTATACTCGACTTAGAGGAAGATGTTTTTCGAGATATTGAAGTTGAAGGAAATAGCACACTTGAAGATTTTCATAATGCAGTTTCTCAAGCTTTTGGTTTTGATGGAACTGAAATGGCGTCATTTTATGTAAGTGATGAAGAATGGAATCAAGGAGAAGAAATCGCCCTTTTTGATATGAGCGACTCTGGAAGTGAGGTAAGACTGATGTCTGAAACTATTATTGAGGATATTTTAAATGAAAACAACAGAAATCTAATATATGTGTACGACTTTTTTAGTATGTGGACATTTTTTGTTGAATTAGCCGAGATAGCCGAGAAAGAAGATGGAGCAATTTATCCTAATCTCCTATATGTACATGGGCAATTACCAGATGCGCCTCCAGTAAAAAAGTTCGAAGCAGAAGACTTATCAGAAGATGAGGACAATATGGACGACGATTACGACTTGGATAATTTAGATGATTTCAATTTTGACGAACATTGGAATTAGTCCTTTTAGAAGGGATTTAAAATAAAAAATACAAAAAGAATACATTAAAAATTTTCTTTTTTCTCAGACTTTTAATCTAACAATTTAACTTTTAACTTATTAAATGATCAATTTATATCTTACACAAATTGAAAGTCTTTCCATTCATAGAATTGGAAATAAAAGTAAAAATGAAGGTACTTTCTTTTCAGAAGAACCTTACCGCTTAAATGACGAAATTACTGGTTTATTAAAAGAATATTTTTTTAAGCCTTTTCGTGAAAAAGAAGAAAATTATTACCGTTTTGACCATGAGGTTGATTTAGAATACAATGAATTATACACTATGGCTACCGAGGTTTTTGAAGATCCAGCCAGTATTCATAAAGTATCAAAAAGTATAGCAACACATTTATACGATCAATCCAACCATCCGCATATAAAAAGCGGAGAAGTATATGTAACGTACCTCTCGGATGTTGTAATTGATAATGAAAAGATTGATGCTATTGGTGTTTTTAAATCAGAGTTAAAACATGATTTTCTAGAGTTTGAAGAAAAAGGAACTAACCTTGAAATATTAATCCGCCATGGTATTAATATTAACAAACTTGACAAAGGGTGTCTTATTATCAATAAAAATAAAGAAGAAGGCTTTAAAATTTTATCTGTAGACAGTAACCGTTACGATACTAAATATTGGCTAGAAAACTTTTTAAATGTTGATGCGCTTACAGATGAAACTTTTTTTACCAAAAAATATCTTAAGTTTTGTCAAGACTTTGCCAAAGATGTTGTTTTACCAGCAGAAGACAAAAAAGAAGAAGTAATGTTTATGAATCGTGCTGTGAATCATTTTGCAAAAAACGATGATTTTGAAGAAACTAGTTTCTTAAACGAAGTAATGGATAATCCAGATTTGATTCCTGAATTTAAAAATTACAAAACAGAAAAAGGTCCAAAATATAGTATTGAAGATGTATCTTCATTTCCTATTGCAAACAAAGCCGTTTCTGATGCTCGTAAAAAAATTAAGAATGTAATTAATTTAGACACTAACATTCAAATAAAAATGGACTTTATCAATCCAGAATCTGCTGAGAAATTTGTAGAAAAAGGATGGGACGAAGAAAAACAAATGTATTACTACCTTGTTTACTTCAATAAAGAACAGAAAAGTTAATATTACAATAGATTACTAAAAAAAACGTTCCTCAATGAGGAACGTTTTTTTTATATTCTTCTTTTTACTTGTATTAGCTATTGGCAAATTCCTTTAAACAAGCAACAACGTAATCTAATTCTTCCTTTGTATTGTATTTAGAAAATGAAAATCTTACAGAAGGTCTTTGAGAATCTTCTTCATTTAAAATTTCAGTAAGCACATGAGAACCTGCAGCGCTTCCACTTTGACAAGCGCTTCCTTTAGAGCATGCAATACCTTTAATATCTAGTTGAAATAAAAGTAAAGCTCCTTTATCGGCACTTAATGGCAAACATGCATTTACTAAAGTATAAGTACTTTTTTCATTATCTGCACAATTTCCATTATACTTAACACCAGGCATTGCATTAGAGAGTTCTTTCATAAAATACTCTTTTAGCTCGGTAACATAAGTACGTTCTTCATCTAAATGATCATAGGCCTGTATAAAAGCTTCCTCTAAACCAACAATATTATGAAAAGGCTCTGTTCCTGCTCTAAATCCTCGTTCCTGAGATCCTCCGTGAATTAATTGTTTTAAGGGTATATTTTTTCTGATAAATGCAAAACCTATTCCTTTGGGTCCATGAAATTTATGAGCCGCTGCCGTTAAAAAGTCGACTTTAGTTTTTTGCACATCCCACTCCCAATGCCCAATAGATTGGACACTATCTGAATGAAATAAAGCATTATACTCTTTACACTTATCTGCAAATACATCAATATCGATCATGTTTCCAATTTCGTTATTTACATGCATTAAACTCACTAATGTCTTTTCAGAATTTTCTTTAAGTAAAGTCTCTAAATCCTCTAAACTTGGCGTTCCACATTCGTTCAATTTTACATACGAAATTTTCACTCCATATTCCTCTTCAAGTTGTTCTACGGTATGTAAAACCGCATGGTGCTCTATTTTAGAGGTTATAATATGTTTTATTTCTAAATCTCGAACAGCACAACGTAAAATCATATTATCAGCTTCCGTACCTCCAGAAGTGAATATAATTTCAGACGGACTCGCATTAAGTCGTTTTGCTATTGTTTTACGTGCTTTTTCTATTTGAGTTTTAGCGGATCTACCAAAACTATGAGTAGAAGACGGATTTCCGTAGAATGTTGCCAATGCTTCCTGCATTTTCTCAATCACTTCCGCTCTCACCTGCGTTGTAGCAGCACTGTCTAAATACACTTTTTGCATGGCGCAAAAGTACTTTTAATTAAAATTATTCGCAATAAATTTCGTTATAACTTTGTATGTTTTACATTTGTTTAAGTTTTAAAATTTTAAGTATGAAAAGAGTCTTCTTTTTTGTTTTTATATCAATAATGCTAAGTAGTTGTGATGATGGGGATTTTATAATCGAACGTCTCGAATTTGACGACACAGAAATTAATAATCCTTGTAGCAATACTACATTATTTAAAATCTCTGAAAACGGAACTGAAGCCCTTATCGTAAAAATAACTTCCAGTACTGTTAATTTCAAAGAAGTAGACACTCTAGAATTCCCAATTAACAATACGTCAAACCAAGTTTTATACAGAATTTTTGATGCTGAAGTTAAAAGTTCATACTTCTGCCAAACTGTACCGCCAACAACACCTCTTGTTACAGAAGAATGGTATGCGCCTAGCGGAACTATAAGAATTGTTACTACCCTTGAAGATGATGATCAAGATGGTGTACCAACCGCTCAAGAAGGAGTAGTTTATAATGAAGATGGCACTGTAAATAAAGAAGCTTCTAGAGATAGTGATGGCGATGGTATCCCAGATTATATAGACCGAGATGATGATAATGATAACGTGTTTACAAAAGACGAAATAGATTTTGACGACTTAAATCAAGTAATATTTACAGATACTGATGGAGATGGTATTCCTAATTATTTAGATAACGATGATGATGATGATGGAATTCTTACAATTGATGAAGATTTAAATGGAGACGGAAATCCAGCAAACGATACTACTGAAATTGAAGGTCAGAAAGTTCCTAATTATCTTACCACAACTGCAGCTACTGCTACTACAGATGTATTTGGATTAAAGAAAAATGAATACCAATCTATTTACAGTAGTGAAATTATGATTATTGATGGTTTCAAATTACAAAATGGAGATGAAGAAATTAAATTTGATGTAGAAGAATATTTATACGGTATCATTGAAACTAAAGTTACCCAAACCGAAAAATAAACCACTCTACACATAAAGTATTATGGTTTGTAACAATCTGAAAAATCTGTTTGCCACGAATTTGTGGTTAGAATTTATAAGCTAGCTTACAAAATAATTATATTTTTTTAACCAATATTAGGCTTAATAAATTTATTTATTTTGATAAATATAAACTTCGGTGGCTCCTAAACCATAGGTTCTATAATCGGCATCGTAATAGGTTATATTGCTATAACGTCCAAATAAATATTCTAACTCTGTACGAAGTACACCTTCTCCTATACCGTGAATAAAAACTATTTTCTGAATTCTATTCTGAATAGCAAATTCCAACTTGTGCTTTGCAGTATCCACTTGAAGGTTTAGCATGTCAAAATTAGTCATTCCCCTTGTGGACTCGGTAAGTTTATGAATATGCAAATCAACTTCCATAGGAGGCATTACCCTTTCCACTTTAACCGATTTCTTAAACTTTTTCTCTCCTTTTTTCTTTTCTTTAACTGCTCGGTAGACGTCAATATTACTAACCTTCAATTCGTTGGAAGCACTAATTTTTACCAACTCATTTTCTTGAAATTCCATCGGGAAACCATCTTCTGTATCAATAAACACAGAGGTTCCTACTAGTTTAGTTACCTTTCCCTTAATAGCATCATCTAAAACCTCAACAGTATCTCCTACTTGAAATTTCATTTTAATTATCTTTTAAATGATCTTCTAAGCTTTTTTCATCTTCCTTTTTATCTTCTTTAGGATTGTCTTTCACCCATAGTTTAGTTGATTGATACAATCCAAACATTAATAGAATAAAGCCTAGTATTTTCAGGTATTTATCATATTCCGATTGATCGTTAAACATAAAAACTAATATGGCGCCAGCCACAATACATAATAGAGAAACTAACTTCATTTCATAATCATTTAATACATTAAGCTACAAAAATAATATATTGAAACAAGTTAGGTTTAATAAGTTTTTAATAAGTTTACAATAGTTTTTAGTATAACACACAATGACCTTTTTATTATTTACCAAAGCAGAAGACTTTATGCTGCCATGCCTGAATAAAAAACTTTTTGGGATGGAATGTTTAGGATGCGGTTTACAACGCTCTGTGGCATTATTGTTTCAAGGAGAGTTTGTAGCAGCTTTTAAAATGTACCCCGCTATATATCCTTTAATAATGTTTATTGGGTTTATAATTGCTTCTACTTTTACAAATATCAAGCTTATAGAAAGGTTAAAATATGGATTTGCAATTATTACTATTTCTACTATAATAATTAGCTATATTATAAAAATAATCAATTAACATTAATTAAATTTTATGGAAAAACAAAGACTAAATCCAACCTTACATTATGTTTTATCAATTTTAGGTTTTTTATGCTGCTGCTTTGCAGGATTAGGGTTTATCCCTGCAGGTATTGCTTTTTTTATGGCAAACAGTAAAATTAAGCAAGCACAATTAAATCCTGAAAATTACGACAATGTAAAAGCTATGCAAACAGCAAAAACTGTGGCTCTTGTTGTTCTTATAATAAACCTTCTATATTTAGCTGTTACTATCTATCGAATAGCTACTATAGGTTGGGATGAAATACAGTTACAACAACAAGAAATATTGGAACAATGGGGAATTGAGCAATAAAATCCTTATTTAATTCCTTATAGAGTATCTAATTCCCCAGAGCCTGTTCTGAGTATATCAAAGGCTCTGCGTTGAAATAAGTTAAAGATGCTTCGTGGACTTGCCCCCGAGGTAATTAATTAGAACTAAAAAATCCCCGCTATCGCGGGGATTTTTTTATACCTTGTTTACACACAACTTTATTTTTCGAACTCTTTCAAAGTTTTTGTAATAATAGAAATACAATCGTGTAATTGCTCTTCTGTCATTACCAAAGGTGGTGCAAAACGAATAATATTACCATGCGTTGGTTTTGCTAAAAGGCCATTTTCTTTTAAGGACATACAAATATCCCATGCGGTAGAACTATCTTCACTATCGTTAATTACAATAGCGTTTAATAATCCTTTTCCTCTAACTAACTTAACAATAGTGCTATTATCAATATATTTTTGAAGTTCACTTCTGAATAACGTTCCTAATGTCTCAGCATTTTTAGCTAGTCCTTCATCTTTCACTACTTCCAGAGCTTCCATAGCTACAACTGCAGCCACAGGATTTCCTCCAAATGTACTTCCGTGCTGACCCGGTTTTATAACACCCATTACGTCATCGTTTGCCAATACAGCACTCACAGGATATACGCCACCACTAATTGCTTTTCCTAGAATAAGCATGTCTGGTTTTACATTTTCATGATCTACCGCCAACAATTTCCCAGTTCTTGCAATTCCAGTCTGAATTTCATCAGCAATAAATAAAACCCCATGCTCTTTACAAAGTGCTTTTGCTTTTGTTAGATACCCTTCAGAAGGAACGTAAACTCCAGCTTCTCCTTGAATTGGTTCTACTAAAAAACCTGCGATGTTAGTATTTTCTTTTAAAGCTTTTTCTAACGCCTCTGTATTATCATAAGGAATTTTAATAAATCCTGGAGTATAAGGCCCAAAATTCTTACGTGCATCTTCATCATTTGAAAAAGATATAATTGTGGTTGTTCTCCCATGAAAATTATTTTCACAAACAATAATCTGAGCCTTCTCTTCCGCTATTCCTTTTTTCTCATATGCCCATTTTCTACATATTTTTATAGCAGTCTCTACAGCTTCCGCACCTGTATTCATAGGTAAAAGCTTATCAAAACCAAAATATGACGTTGCATACTTTTCAAAAACACCCAAAACATCATTATAAAAAGCACGAGAAGTAAGCGTAAGTGTTTTTGCTTGCTCCATCATAGCATTTATAATTCGTGGATGACAATGACCTTGATTTACGGCAGAGTAAGCCGATAGAAAGTCGTAATATTTTTTGTCCTCGGCATCCCACATAAATACCCCTTCTCCTCTGCTTAATACCACAGGAAGCGGATGATAATTGTGTGCGCCATACTTGTTCTCTAATGCAATTGCATCTTGCGAAGTTAATTTTTCCAAAACTGCCATTCTGAAATCGAAATTTAAAAATGTGAAACTATACAATTCCTTCTTACGGAGAGAAATCATCCATGCAGTGGCTGCAAATTACAAAATATTTAAAGGATTCTCAAAAGAGCGCCTCTATTTTACTAGATAATCGATAATCAACTACTTCGAGGCAAGCCTACGAGGTATTCAAAGGAAAAATATTTTAATCCATTTCGACGTAGAACCCTTCGGTAAACTCTGGACAGGCTTTGGGGAATAAAACCCTCAATGAGGGATTTAACTCCATTATAAAGGGCTTAATTTTCAAAATCCTTCTTCGAAATAGTGGAATAATCGAACGTTATTTTTTTAATCTAAATTGTACAGTTAGTAACTAAAATCTATTATCGCCATCTAAAATATCTCCAAGACCTCCAAGTATACTCCCTTCGCCTCTATCTTTCCCGCCTTGTCGGGGCGCTGCAGCAAACACACGACTAGCTAACCTGCTAAAAGGTAAGGATTGAATATACACAACTCCTGGACCTCTAAGACTTGCAAAAAATAAACCTTCTCCTCCAAAAACGGTATTTTTAATTCCTCCTATAAACTCGATATCATAATCTATATCTTTAGTAAAACCTACAATACAACCCGTATCTACTTTCAGAACTTCTCCAGCAGCCAATTCTCTTCTGGCTAGTGTTCCTCCAGCGTGTACAAATGCCATTCCATCTCCTTCTAGCTTTTGCATAATAAAACCTTCTCCTCCAAAGAATCCACGCCCTAGTTTTCGAGAGAATTCAATTCCCACAGAAACACCTTTCGCTGCACATAAAAAAGCATCTTTTTGACAAATAAACTTTCCTCTATATTTAGTTAAATCAATAGGAATTATTTTTCCAGGATAAGGAGAAGCAAAGCTTACTTTTCTTTTTCCTAAATCTGTATTTAAAAAAGCCGTCATAAACAAACTTTCCCCTGTTAACAATCGTTTTCCAGCAGAAAATAACTTTCCTAGAACGCCTCTATCTTGGTTAGAACCGTCTCCAAAAATAGTATCCATTTGGAGTCCGCTGTCCATCATCATAAAACTACCTGCCTCGGCAACTACTGCTTCTTGTGGATCTAGTTCTATTTCCACATATTGCATTTCTTCTCCGTAAATCTGATAATCTATTTCGTGTGCTGTCATAATAAATAAGTTTTTGGTTTATTAATAGGTAGTTCTAAAAGCAATTTTGTTACATCTTAAAAACTATAAATACACTCATAAAAGTTAACTTCTTCACTTTTTACTTTTACTTTTTAACTTTTTAACTCTTAACTCTAACCGTCCATTCAAAATCAAAAGTAGAAACAATATCTCCAGCCTCATCTTTTCCTACAGATTGCATCCAAAAAGTTTGCCCTTCTCCAGTAGCTAAGGTATTTTTTATTGCTTCATCTATTAAATGACCATCATTACATACAAAAGTTATTCTTCCTTTTGCTTTTTTTGAAAAATTAGCTTTGTTATTGGCTACTAGCATTGAAATTTTAGCTTGCTCTTCTTTAATCTTCCCAATTACAATTGCTCCAGTAGCTAATTCTGCTGCCATTCCTTGTACTGCCCAAAACATAGAATTAAAAGGATTCTGATTAATCCATCTGTGTTTTACTGTAGTTGTACATGAGGTATCGTTAATTGCTACTACCCTAACCCCGCAAAACCAAGCAGACGGTAGCTTTACCATTGAAAATTTATTTAATTGTGATGGTGTTAACTTCATTTAAATCTAATTTAGAGTTGTAATTTATTCATTAAAAATCAATTTCCACATAATTTAACATTCTTAAATTTTTGTTAAATATTAGTACTATGTTTTGCATAATACCTTTTTTTAGACATATATTTGTAATAGAAATTAGTAGGTTATATATTTCTTACTAAAATTCATCATCAATCAATCAATCAAAAAAAAACGAACATGGATACATCCATAAGCAAACATCAAAAGAACGTATCGGCAGTTATTCATCTGTCTACCTTCTCAAAGTATTTTATTCCTTTTGGAAATTTTATTATTCCCCTACTTATTTGGACTTCTAATAAAGACAAATGGGAGTTTATAGATGAGAATGGAAAAGAAGCTATAAACTTTCAAATAAGTATTTTGCTTTACAGTATTATATTAGGAATAGTAATGATCCCGATTGCATTATTTACTGCATGGGAGTTTATTGGCTTTACAAATATTTTAGAGCACAATAGTCATAATGTAGATTTTAATTTTGATCATATTTCTAGTTTCGGATGGAACGCTGGGCTCATAAGTATTATTGCAATGCTTGGAATAGGACTCTTACTTATGGATGTGTTTTGTACAATTATTGCAACCATAAGAGCTAATGACGGCTTAGTATATAATTACCCATTAACTATAAAATTTATAAAGTAAGTTTTTTTGTAGACAAGAGACAGGAGATAAGAGACAAGAGATAAGAGACAGAAGACAGGAGACAAGAGACAAGAGACAAGAGACAAGAGACAAGAGACAAGAGACAAGAGACAAGAGATAAGAGATAAGAGACAAGAAACAAGAGACAAGAGACAGAAGACAGGAGACAGAAGACAGGAGACAGAAGACAGAAGACAGGAGACAGGAGACAGGAGACAATAGACAATAGACAAGAGATAAGAGACAAGAGATAAGAGACAAGAAACAGGAGATAAGAGATAAGAGACAGGAGACATGACAAAATCTTTCAATCTTTCAATCTTTCAATCTTTCAATCTTTCAATCTTTCAATCATTCAATCATTCAATCATTCAATCTTTGCCCCTTTGAACCTAAAAAAATAAAAACCTCACATTGTGAGTCATCAATCAAATCAATCAAACCCCACTTTGTGGGCAATCAAAAAACGAACAGTTTAACAAAAAGTATCATGAAACCATGAATATAGAAAACACAAAAGCACAAATGCGAAAAGGGGTTTTGGAATACTGTATTTTATCCATCATAGAAAATGAGGATAAATATGCTTCAGAAATTCTTGAGACCTTAAAAGACGCAAAAATGCTTGTAGTAGAAGGAACTATTTATCCGCTATTAACAAGACTGAAAAACGCAGGGTTATTAAGTTACCGTTGGGAGGAGTCCACATCCGGACCTCCACGTAAGTATTACACCCTAACCGAGAATGGCAAACTATTTTTAAAAGAACTCAACACCACTTGGGACGAACTAAGAAACGCAGTTAACCTGGTAACAAAATAAAAACACTAACTATGAATAAGACTATCAACATAAATTTGGCAAATACCTTCTTCCACATAGATGAAGACGCCTATATAAAATTACAGCGCTATTTGGACGCTATTAAACGCTCCTTTACAGATTCTCAAGGGAAATCTGAAATTATTGCCGATATCGAAGCGCGAATTGCCGAGCTTTTTACTGAAAGATTACTGCACGAAAGACAAGTTATTACTACTAAAGAAGTAGACGAGGTTATTACAATTATGGGACAACCAGAAGACTATTTGGTAGATGAAGAAATTTTTGAAGACGAACCTAAGTCTAGTAAATCGGATACCAGAAAACCTCACAAGCAATTATTTAGAGATACCGACCATAAATATATTGGTGGTGTATGTGCTGGATTGAGTTACTATTTAGGAATTGATGCGCTTTGGGTACGATTGTTATTTATTTTAACAACACTATTATCTGGTTTCGGAATTTTAGTATACATTTTATTTTGGATTTTGGTTCCAGAAGCAGCTACCACAGCTCAAAAAATAGCCATGACGGGAGAGCCTGTTAATATTAGTAACATCGAAAAAAAAATTAAAGAGGGTTTCGATGAAGTTACTGAAAAAGTGAAAAGTGTAGATTACGATAAAATGGGACAATCGGTAAAAAAAAATTCCAAAAATTTTTTTGATTCGATCCTAGCAGTTATTCTATTCCTTTTTAAAGTAGTAGCAAAGCTTATTGGAATTATAGTTTTAATTTTTGCAGCAACTGTTTTAATAAGTTTATTAATAGGTCTCTTTACAGCAGGAACGATTGATTTATGGGGAGCGCAACCATGGAGAGAATTTGTAGACATTACCGTAGATGCTCCAGTGTGGCTTATTTCGCTCCTTTCATTTTTTGCTGTTGGAATACCATTCTTTTTCTTGTTCTATTTAGGACTAAAAATATTGGTAAACAATTTAAAATCTATTGGAAACTTTGCGAAATTTTCTTTACTAGGAATATGGTTACTTTCTGTAATAGGACTTACAATTTTAGGAATCAGAACTGCTACAGATTACTCTTTTGATGCAATGGCAACAGAAACAGAAGTATTAAATATAGTTCAAAAAGATACTTTAGAGATTAGAGTTATGGAAGCTCAAAATCTAAAAAATAGATATTATCACGATTCTGATTTTGATATTGTAGTTGATGGTGATGAAAAAATGATCTACCGAGAAGACATGGAGTTTTTTATAAAACAATCTCCTAATAACGAAACTCGTATTGAAATTGAAAAGAAATCGCAAGGAAGTAACTATAAAGATGCTTTCAAAAGAGCTGAAAATATAGATTATGAGTTTAGTGTAGAAAACAATATTGTATATTTAAATAATTATTTAACAACAGATTACGACAATAAATTTAGAGATCAAGAAATTGAAATTATTATTTATGTTCCTGAAAATACATTTGTAAAGCTTCATAATTCTACTCGTTATCATATGGAAGGAAATATTAAAAACAATCTAAACTACTATAGCAATGATTTAGCAAATCATACTTGGAAAATGGATAATCATGGAGTTTTAAATTGTATGGACTGTCCTGTTGAAGAAAATTTAGAAGATGCTAATGATGATGTAATTGAAGATAGTATTCCTTCAGAAGAAATAGATACTCTTAACTATGAAATTAAAATAGATAGCACTCATATTAACTAAATAAATGCCGCAATGTGGCCAATCAATCAATAAAAAACGAACATTATGAACACATTAATCAAAGTAATTGTTGCCCTAGTAATCTCCATTTTTTTTACTTCCTGTAACTTCAATTTCCAAAACGGAGTTACTGGAAATGGGAATGTGACAAGTCAGGACCGAGAGGTTAACCAAACTTTTGAAACAATTAAAGCTACAGAAGGAATTGATGTTTTTGTAGCCCAAGGAGCAAAAACTTCCATAAAAGTAGAAGCAGATGAAAATGTAATCGACCTTATTGAAACCAAAGTTAACAATGGTAAATTACTTATTGAATGCAGAGAGCAAATAGGAAGAGTTTCCGCTAAAAAAGTATATGTTACCCTCCCAAATATTAGTAATTTAGAAACTACCAGTGGCGCTAACTTAAATAGTATGGGAACCCTAAATGCCAATAATATTACCTTGGAAGCTAGCAGTGGGAGCGATCTTATTGTTGAACTACAAGCCGATGAAGTTACCACAAACGCTAGTAGTGGTGCCGATATTGAACTATACGGAGTAACCAATATTTTAATAGCGCGTGCCAGTAGTGGTAGTGATATTAAAGCTGAAAGATTAAAAGCACATACGGTTGAAGCGCATGCAAGTAGCGGTGCCGATATAGATGTAAATGCTTCTGAAGAAATTGCTATCCACAAAAGTTCTGGTGGTGATGTTGGTTACAAAGGGAATCCTAAAAGAGTGGAAAAAGTAAAAATTGATTAAAAATAATTTTAAACTCAACTAAAGAATTAAATCATTTAAAGCCAACCTAATAACTAGAAGTCAGTTGTAATTTTTTACAGCTGACTTTATTTTTAACTTCAATTTTAGATTGCAAAAAGAAGGATTCGTAAAGCATTTTATATCTTCGTAAAAAATTATTTCAGATGGAAATTTCTTTAAAAAAATATGTTTTAGAACTAGAGCATACCTTTAGTATTTCTAGGGAGTCTCACGATTTTCAAGACAGTTTAGTAGTTGGTTTATCTCTCAACGGAAAAACTGGTTATGGAGAAGCAACAGCCAATCCATATTATAAAATTACGGTAGATTCCATGATGAAGGAAATTAAGGCTATTGAAACTGAAATAAATAATTACAATCTTGAAAAACCAGAAGATTTCCATGCATTTTTAAAAGAAAAAGGGCTTAGCAATTTTGCTATCTGTGCGCTTGATTTAGCGTGTCATGACCTATATGGAAAACTTCTTGGAAAGCCACTTTATAAAATTTGGGGCACTACCCCAGAGAATTACCCTATTACTAATTATACTATTGGTATTGACACCGTAGACAAAATGGTGGCAAAAATGATAGAAAAACCATGGCCTCTTTATAAAGTAAAATTAGGAACAGATAACGATATTGAGATTGTTAAACAGCTCCGAAAAAATACAGACGCTATCTTTAGAATAGATGCTAATAATGCTTGGACTCCAGAACAAACCTTGGAGTTTGCTCCACAACTCAAAGAACTTGGAGTTGAATTTTTAGAGCAACCACTCCCAGCAGATAATCTAGCTGGATACAAAGAAATAGTAGATACTTGTGTATTGCCGATTATAGCTGATGAAAGCTGTATTGTAGAAGAAGATGTTGATAAATGTGCTGGCCATTTTACTGGAATCAATATTAAATTAACCAAGTGTGGGGGACTAACCCCAGCATTGCGAATGATAAAAAGAGCAAGAGAACTCAACTTAAAAGTAATGGTTGGCTGTATGACAGAATCTTCGGTTGGAATTTCTGCTATTGCTCAACTTACCCCCCAATTGGACTATGTAGACATGGATGGAGCCATGCTGCTAAAACATGATATTGCCAAGGGTATTGAGATTTTAGAGGATGGAAAACTTGTTTTCCCAACTCTTGGCGGCTCCGGAGTAACACTTCTTTAAAATGACACATTTTGTTGAAGAATTTCCTGGAAGAATAATTAAAACCGACAAAGGAGAATTTCTTTACTTTGGCGGAACAGCATACCTAGGCTTACAAACCCAGCTTGAGTTTCAAGAGCTTTTTATTGATAATATAAAAAAATATGGAACTAATTACGGGGCGTCTAGAAAGTCCAATATACGCTTTTCCATTTATGAAAAAGTGGAGCAGTATCTTTCAAAGCTGGTTGGCAGTGAAAGTTGTGTAACGCTTTCCTCTGGATATATGGCTTCTCAGTTAGTAAGTCGTTTTTTTACTTCGGAAAAATATACATGCTACCATACCCCTCTTACCCACGCATCTTTATTTCAAGCTGAACAACAGTTCTATGAAAGCTATGGGCAGCTACAAGAAGATTTAAATAAAAATCCTAAAAACACAATTCCAGTAGTGCTTTTAGATTCCATTGATTTTATTGGAAATAATTATCCAGACTTTAATTCGTTAAAAAAAATGGATTTATCCACAACCATTTTAATAGTTGACGATTCTCATGGATTAGGTGTTTTAGGTGCGCAAGGAGAAGGTGTTTTTAAAATACTTAAGCAATTAAATGCAAAAGAACTTATTGTATGTGGTTCACTAGGAAAAGGGTTTGCTATTCAAGCTGGAGTTATATTTGGTTCCTCCAAAAGAATTAAAGCTCTTACAAATACGTCCTTTTTTGGTGGTGCTTCTCCTGCCAGTCCTGCATCTCTTGCTACTCTTTTAGAAGCTGAAGCTATTTATACCATTCAGAGAAAAAAACTCTTTGAAAATAATAATTACCTAAGTAAGAAACTATCAAATTATTCGCTCTTCACCAAAGCAGGAAATCACCCTACTTTCACTTTTATGGATGAAAAGCTTACCGAATATCTATTTAAAAACAACATTTTAGTAACCAGTTTTAACTATCCAGAAAAGAATTCCCCACTAATGAGTAGAATTGTAGTGAGTGCACATCATACCAAGAAAGATTTAGATGTTTTAGTTAAAATTATTGATTCATATATATTGTTGTCCGATAAAAGTTAACGGAATTTATTGGACTCCACTTATATCAAGGTTTAAATCCCTTATAGAGGGTCTAATTCCCCAGAGCCTGTACTGAGTTTGCCGAAGTACTCTGCATCGAAATGAGTTAAATTTGTTTCCTTTGAATACCTTGCGGGCTTGCCCCGAGGTAGCTGATTGGAGTTTTAAAAATAGACCCCTTGCTATTAATAAAAATGAATAAAAAGAAGATTTTAGTAATGTTATTTCTTTAAACTAATCATTTTATGATAGTTAATATTTAGTCTTTGCTCTTTTTTCTTATAGCGAAGCGGTCTTGTATTTTTTCTCGGACAACAATAATTCATATAAATAAAAGAACCACCCTAAAAAGAGTGGTTCTGTATAATTTTATTGAATTAAAACGCTATTTATCCCACCATAATTGGCCGTAAATAGAATCTTCACCTCCAAACTGTCTATCTAAAGCTTCGTTATAATTAACTTCATTATTAAAAGCTTCATTATCTGGATAACTTAAACGAGCTGGTACAGCTGCTCCATTAGGAGAAACCATCATATTTGGAAAACCTGTTCTTCTCCACTCTGCCCATGCCTCATATCCAAACATAAATAAATGTACCCAACGTTGAGTTGCTATCTGCTCAATGCCTATAGCATCATTAAAGGCAATCCCAGGCTCCATCATAAAATCTGCTACTGTATCTGTATTACCTGTCCACTGTAAAATTGAACTTTCAATAGCACTTTCATAAAAAGATGCTGTATCACCTGCAATCCAACCACGTTGAGAAGCTTCTGCCATTGCAAAAAGAACCTGAGCATATGTTACTAAATATACGGGTGCATCTTGCGCATAAATTGCATCTCCCAGTAAAGAATATTCTTGAGTCCCTAAATTTACTTCATCCCCATAAAGCATTCCTACATACTCCCCACTATCTCTAGCTGGATTTCCATAAATTGGTAATCGTGGGTCGTTTACAGGCTTCATTTGATCTACTAATCCTTCAGTAAGAGCCCACCATTCTCTATTTTGATTTACTATTTGCCCATACCAGTAATTCTGATTATTTGCATCAGCTAAATGCTGAAAAAACAAATTATCATCATTAGAGGTAAAAACCCCATCATCAATAGCGCTTACAAACTCTGCTTGTGCAGTTGCAGGATCTACTTCGGATAAACGAAGCGCCATTAACATTCTAACAGTATTAGAAAACTTCTTCCATTTACTAATATCTCCATCATAAATAATATCATTACTTAAATTACCAGTAACAATCATATTTGAAGCTTCTTTCAATTCAGCAAATAAATCTTTGTATATAGATTCTTGAGAATCATAAATAGGAGTAAAATCTTCTTGTCCTTTCAAAGCTTCACTGTATGGAATATCTCCCCATCTGTCTGTTAAATTCCAAAAATAATAAGCCTTTAATATTTTAGCTACTGCTATTTGATTTTCTATAGGACCTTCAGTACCTGTTAAGTTATCAGATGTAATTACGGCCTGTAAATCGGCTAATGGTCCTTGATACCATCCATAGAAACTTGTACTTTGCTGTGGATAAAGAGATGTCCCTACATATTGAGTTTCTGCTAAATATTGTGACATAAACTCTCCTTGAGGGGAAGAACTCAAACCTGGTAACGACAACTCTGCTTGTGCTATTAATTGCATACCAGAAGCCTGACTAGGAACATTCGGATTTGTATTAATATCCTCATCAAAATTACTACAACTCGTTATAAATAAAGCTATAAGTAATGTATTTATATATATGTTTTTCATCTTCCTTTAATTAAAATGTAACATTTAAATTTATACCATAAGATCTAACAGAAGGTAATTGTCCTGATTCGTACCAACTGATAGACTGTGCTCCTGTTGATATTTCTGAAGGATTAATTCCTTTAGGAGCTTCTTGCCAAATCATGATAGGATTTCTAGCTATCAAAGCAAAACTCATTGTTTCAAAAGGAAGTTTATCCATAATATTCTTCCCTAAATTATATTGAACTCTAAGCTCTCTCAATTTCACATAAGAAGCGTCGTACAACCATTCTTCATAAATTCTTCTACCTAATGTATTTCTATAATACGATCTAGCATCTACATACGCTGTAACATCCTCTCCAGTGCTGGCGGAAATTCCTGTTACTTTAACTCCTCCGCCTTGATCTAAAGGATCTCTAACATTCATCCCATTATCATTGGTGGCTACGGTAAGTGCATCTTGACCTGTACGTACTGCTAACATTTTTGATCTACTAAAAAACTGACCTCCACCTTGGAAATCAATCATTCCTGTTACTGTAAATTGACCTATTCTAAAGGTATTCTGAAAACCTCCATTGAAATCTGGTAGAACAGTTCCAAAATTGTGAGTAGCGTCTGTATACAATGGCATGTTATTATCATCTAAAAGAATTTCTCCTGTAGCCTCGTCTCTTTCATAGGCTTGCCCTACTAAACTTCCGAAAGGTTCACCTTCATATGAATTCAAATAGCTAGACACACTTGAATAAGTTGTAGAATCATAAGTATAAACATCTATTCCAGGAGCCAACTCAACAACTTCACTATTGTTCTTATTAATATTAAAAGTAAAGTCCCATGAAAAATCCTCTGAGCGAATTGGTGTTGCATTAATAGACAATTCAAATCCGTCATTCTCAATTAAACCTGCATTAATTATACTTGAGCTATAACCACTTGTTCCTGATACATCTAGATTAAGTATTTGGTTTTTATTTTTTTGCTGATAATATGTAAAATCAAACCCTAAACGATTACTGAAAAAGTTTAACTCTAAACCAGCTTCAAATGAATTAGAAAAAGAAGGTTCTATATTTGGATTATTAAGTTCATCTGGAACATATAAAGTATTAGTTCCGTTATAAACAGTTCCTACTCCATAATTTAAACTTGTTTGATACGGGCTTAAATCTGAACCAGCTTGTGCATAACTAGCTCTAATTTTACCAAATGACAGAGGAGTCCAATCTATAAGCTCACTAAACACAACACTTCCAGAAACAGAAGGATACCAATAAGAGTTGTTATCCTTTGGCAATGCAGAAGAGTTGTCATTTCTTATAGAAGCATCTATAAAATATGTTCCGTCATAACCTAAAGAAACTAAACTATAAAAACTTCTAATCTTCTTTCTTAGTTTGTAAGATTTAGTATCGGGACGATCTATTGAAGCAGCAATATTATAAAACCCAGGAGAAGATAAACCTCCTACTGTACTTTGACTTAAATAACTATAGTCTCTATCATAAATATTTCCTCCTACAGTAGCATCTAAAGAAAATTTATCCCATGTATTTTTATATTGTGCTAAAAGTTCGTAGTTAAATTCTTTGTTTTGATACTTCCCAACCGAATAAGAAGGTAAACGTGTCCCTCCAAAAGCTTGACGCTCTTCTATATTTTGTGTATACATATCCGTACGTATGAATCCGCTAACTTCTAGCTCAGGAATAATTTTATAAGACATCCCTATATCTCCAAAAAATCTATCTCGACTATCATTACTTAAATTTTCATAAGCTTCAAAATATGGATTGTTCCAATACAACGGTTCAAAATCTGATATTTCACCAGTACTTGAATCTGGTCTTCCTAAGTTCCAATGAAGAAAGGTTCCGTCGTTATATTTATAATCTCTTAAACGGTTCATATCTAAATTTCTTTGAAACCATTGAACCATGTATGCACCTCCATATTCAGATCCTTGAGATGGACGCTGCCCTTCATTTCCTGCATAATTAATATTACTAGAAACCACCAAGTTATCGGTAAGGTTTAAACTTGCGCTCAAGCCAACATTATTTCTGTTTAAAGAAGTATTAGGAACCACCCCTTCCACTCTAGTATCATTAGCGCTTAAACGAATAGAAGTATTTTCATTTCCCCCTGTTATTGTAATACTATTATTAAATGTTGTTCCTGTTTTATAATAATCTTCAACATTATTTGGATGCGCAACAAAAGGTGTTAGCTGTCCATATTGAGGGTCTTGAGGATAAAAACTAAATACCTGACGCACTGGAGTTCCATCCATTTTTGGTCCCCAACTTTCATCAACACTCATATCTACGTATGGATCGCCGTTTGGAAGTGTTCGAAATGTCTGACTAGATCCACCTCCATACATGTTTTGTAACGGAATAAAATTATACGCAGATTCCATAGAAAATGACGATGATAACTGCACATCTACTTTTCGAGGTCCTTTTTTACCCTTTTTAGTAGTTATCATTATTACACCAAATTGTCCACGTATTCCATATAATGCAGATGCTGCAGGTCCTTTAAGAACATTTACTTCTGCTATGTCATTAGGATTAATATCTTGCGCTAAATTTCCGTAATCAGCTTGATCACTCCCTGAAAAATTAGCATTAGATATTGGGGTTCCATCAATTACTATAAGTGGTTGATCTCCTCCACTAATAGAATTTACTCCTCTGATTTTAATTTTTTGAGTTCCCCCCATACTAGCTCCAGAAGCACCTGTTACTTGAACCCCTGCAACACGACCTGATAGTGATCCAAGAACATTTTGTTCATTAGTTAAATTAAAATCTTCTCCATCTACTTCTTGAGTAGCATATCCTAAAGATTTTTTATCTCTTGAAATACCTAAAGCTGTTACCACAACTTCATCTAAACTCTGAGCGTCTTCAGTTAAAACAACATCTATTACACTGTCAGAGCCTACGCTTTTTTTTAGCGTTTTCATACCTACATAAGTAAATACTAATACTTGACTAGATGTTGCATTAATTGTGTAATTACCATCAAAATCTGTTGATGTTCCTTTTGCTGTTTGATCAACAACAATGGAAACTCCGGGCAAAGGAGTTCCTTGCGAATCTGTTACTGTACCTGTAATGGTCTGAGAGAATACCATAGTACAACACAATAACAAAGACATGGTTAATAATAGTCTTTTCATGATTGAATATTAAGTTAAATTAGGTTGTTTATCATTAAAAATACATATAAATTTAACACAAGAAAACACTTTTGTTAAACTTAACACAACGTATTATTAAAAATTAGATATTGAGCCAATTTCAAAAAATAATATAAATCCTGCAACAAAAAAGGGATAACTGTATTGCAGTTATCCCTTTTTAAAATCGATATAAATTATATTATTTTGGAGCCAGCCTAATTATTAGCTTCGCTTTTAACTACTAATCTAAAGCCTTCTCCGTGTATATTTAGAATTTCTACTTCGTCATCTTTCTTTAAATATTTACGAAGCTTTGCTATGTAAACATCCATACTACGCGATGTAAAATAATTATCGTCTCTCCATATTTTAGTCAATGCTAATTCTCTTGGCATCAAATCATTTTCATGAAGCGCTAACAAACGTAATAATTCGTTCTCTTTTGGAGAGAGTTTAATTGGCTCCTCTTCCTTATAAGTAAGAAATCTAAGCTTTGAATTTAAATGAAAGTTTCCTATTTCAAATTCAAATTGCTTACTATCTGCCAAAGATTCTGTTGATTTTCTTTGAATGATGGCTTTAATTTTAAACAATAAAACTTCAGAATCAAAAGGCTTGTTTAAGTAGTCATCTGCACCAACCTTATAACCTTTCAATACATCTTCTTTCATTGTTTTGGCAGTTAAAAAGATAATCGGAATGTTTTCATCCTTTTCTCTTATTTCTTTAGCCAAAGTAAATCCATCTTTATAGGGCATCATTACATCTAAAATACATAAATCGTAATGATCTTTTCTGAATTTCTCATACCCTTCCATCCCATTCTTAGCTAAGGTTACATCAAAATCATTCATTGATAAATAATCTTTCAGTACGATACCAAAATTAGGATCATCTTCTACTAATAAAATCTTTTTATTTACTGTTTCCATGTTTTTATATTAAAGGTAACTTCACAAAAAAGGTACTTCCTTTATCTTTTTCACTTTCGGCGTATACTTCGCCTTGATGGTCCTCTACTATACTTTTTACATATGCCAATCCTAAACCATGGCCTTTTATATTGTGTATATTTCCAGTAGATTCTCTATAAAATTTTTCAAATATTCTTTTTAATACTGCTTTACTCATTCCTGCTCCATTGTCTGTTATTTTAATAACAATACTGTTTTTTACAACTTCAGTATAAACATTTATTTCTGGAGCATTTGGAGAATACTTATTAGCATTATCCAAAATGTTAACTAATATATTGGTAAGGTGAAAATCGTTTCCTAAAATTTCATTTCTGGTGGCATCTAAATGTGTTTTTACATACCCTCCACGGTTTTCTACCATCAATTCTACATGTGCTATTGCTTCATCTATAATTTCATGAACATCAACCTTATCTTTACTAATATCAAGCTGATTTTTCTCTAATTTAGATATTCTTAGTACATTTTCAACCTGAGCATGCATTCGCTTATTTTCATCCCTTATCATTTGTAAATACCTTTTTACTTTATCAGTATCGTCAAATGCTTTTGGATTTTTTAATGAATCTAATGCCAAATTAATTGTAGCAATAGGCGTTTTAAACTCATGCGTCATATTATTGATAAAATCTGTTTTAATCTCAGAGATTTGTTTTTGTTTTATCAATTGATACAATGCACTTGAATAGGCTATTAAAATTATCAATGTAAATATTATTGATAATATGGCCATTTCCATTATGGAAGATATCAAGAATTTTTTCTTTTCAGGAAAACTAACTACCAAATCATAATTACTTTTTCCATCGCTATCTATAAATAATGGAGTTTTATATCTAGACTCTGCAAGTTGAATTTTATTACTCGAACGGACTTTTGTTGCCAATCCTTTACTATAAACTCCATATTCAAAGTTCAATTTTATCCCTCTGTCTTTTAGAGCTTGTTGAAGTAATAATTCTATTTCTTGGTTGGTAACCCGTTTATGAATTGGAACACGTTTTGCAGACACCATAAATACATCTTCAAAAAGTGCTTTATCCATAGCTGAAAACCCACCTATTTTTTCAATCCGTTCTACAGGAGAATAAACCTTACCATCAATACCATATTCTTCTTTAAAAATTTGCGTAGTTCTCTTACTCGTATAATTTTTAATTGTTGAAGAATCAGTACTATTATTATCAAAGAACGTGGAAGAGATTCCGTAATCTTCTTCTAAAATTCCGTGAGAGTAAATCAATGTTTCATTACTACTCTTATCCCTTTCAACAAAGAAAAACTCTTTTACATTAGATTCTTTTAACTCTCCTACACTATCTTTTAAGTTAGCATACTCGTCAAAATAATCTCTCATTTCTCTTTTCTGAATTTTGTCTGAAACAGAATGCAATGCCAGAGAAATTGTATTAGAAAATTGTTCTTCCTTATCGTCTACTGCGGTTTTAATCCAGTAACCTTGAACGAATATAATCCCCATCAGGGATAAACTCATCAATATTACCAAAAGTACAAATAAGCGTCTACTCATTTTGTCAAAATTAAGACATTGTAATAAGGTATGTTAAGCATTTAACCTAACGTTAACAAAAATGTTAAAATTTTTGCTTCAAATGCTTTTTTTAAGTATCATTCTGTGTAACTCCTCAACTATTTGGTGGGTATTATCTATAACTATGTTTTCTATAACAAAGTCAGATTTCTTAATTTTTTCTTTATCACTCCATTGATTCTGCATCCTAGCTTCAATGGCTTTACGTGTAGTTTGATCTCTTTTTAACACCCTTTCTATTCTAATTTCTTTTGGAGCTGTAACTGTAATTACTAAATCACATTGTTTATCTCCTCCATTTTCAAAAAGAATAGCTACCTCTTTAATAACATAAGGAGCTTTTTGCTGCTGGTACCATTCTTCAAAATGTTTTCCAACCGCTGGGTGAATTATTGCATTTAATTGTTCTAACTTTTCGGGGTTTTCAAAAACAATTTCAGCCAGATACTTACGATTAGGAAGATTATTTTCGTAAGCATAAGCTCCAAAAATACTAATGATATCTCTTCTAATATCATCATTAGTTTCCATTAGCTTTTTGGCCTCTAAATCTGCAATATAAACTGGCACTCCTAATTCTTTAAAGAATTTAGCTACTGTAGATTTACCGCTTCCAATACCTCCTGTCAAACCTACTATCATAATTTACTGCTTTTTTATGAGGAACTCAACTTTTCTGTCCAATATTTTTACTGAAGAAAGAAACTTTGGCTGCTCAATTAACTGCGGAATTAAGTAGGTGGTTTCCTCCGAAATCTCGTTGTAATTACACACAACTTTGAAAGCGTTTTCATTAATTCGTTTCAATTCTGAAATCGGAGCTTTACAAAGCAATTTAATTTTTTCAGGATATATTCTTAAACTAATGTTTTCTGGTAAATTTTCTACTTGTACTGGAACTAAAATTATTTTTTCTGAATAACGCTCTACTACTCCTTCTACAGAAACTTTTTTAGTTTGAAATTCTATGTTTTCAACAGAATCAGGAATATTTAAAGGTACAGTATAATTAAAATCACTACGTACATTCTTATACTCCATGTCTTCTGTTTCTATAGCTGTAATTGTTTTTACAACATCTTCTGGACCTCTAACCCAAATACTATCGGGAGTTATTTTTAAAGAATCTCTTATCTGATAATCTTCTGCATAAGATATATGAATCTTAGGAATTACCTTGACATATTTTTTTTCGTTAACTCCCAGTTTTAAAATTAAAGAATCCACAGCTATTCTTCTTATATTCACCGATTTATGCTGAATATTAATTACCTCTTCAATAGCATCTGGTAACAAATAATATTTATTTCCTTCCTTTTTAAAATCTGTTAGATTTAAAAAAATATCCCTTCTGAAAATTCGATAATTTAAAATCTTAAATCCTGAGGTTTCAATATTGGTAGTTAAAGAAGTTTTAGGTTTTCCAAGAATTAGTTTATCCTCAGGAATCCCACTATAATTCAACTTAAAGCTTACATGCGAAGTGTAGGTATCTGAAAGGGATATTAGAAACCAAATAAAAAAAGAAATCACAAGAAACATCAAAAAAATTGATGCCTTTGGCTTCTTTAGCACACTTTTAATATATTCTAAAAATTTTCCTGCCATTAACTAAAAAAAAGTTTTGGAAAAATCTGTTCTGGTTTTTTATTGGAAAAGGTAATCAAAATTGTAGATTTCACAAAAGCTAATCCATATCCAAAAAACTGTATAATTACTGCATAAACAGCTAAAAACGCAATTTTAAGACTTTTATTTTTTAAAAGTGCATCAATAAAAATAGCTAGAAAATACAATCCATAGACTTTTAAAAATATAGAAACACCTGCAAACCACATCAATAAAGAGAATGCTAGTCCGAATACAAAAAATGTAGGAAACCAATAGGTTATTTTTTTAGTCTCTGGATGCCATTTATTTAAAATAGGCCTAGTAAGACCAAATTTTTGAACCTGTAGGTAAAACTTCTCCCAAGATATCCTCCGCTTATGATATACAAATGCTTGTGGGATTAAAACAGTTTCAAACCCTGCTTTCCATAATCTTATTGTTAAATCTGGATCTTCTCCTGGGTGAATTTTTCCAAATCCGCCTGTTACTTCAAAAGCCTTTTTGGAAAGTCCCATATTAAAACTTCTAGGCTGAAATTTATTTACCGCTTTTTTTCCGCCACGTATTCCTCCTGTGGTAAGAATGGAAGTCATACTATAATTTATAGCCTTTTGAAGATCGGAAAACGATTTGTGAGCTGCATCTGGACCTCCATAACAATCTACATAGTTTTGAGCTAGTGCATTTTGAGCTTCCTCTAAGTACTGTGGAGGTAAAATACAATCGGAATCTAAAATAATAAAATAGTTTCCTTTTGCTTTTTGCATTCCAAAATTACGAGAATCTCCAGGCCCAGAATTCTCTTTGAAATAATAAGAGATGTTTAGCGTGTCTTTAAAATCATTTACAATTTCTTCGGAAGAAATTGTAGAACCGTCTTCTACAATTACAATTTCAAAAGGGATCTCCCCTGTAAGCAAATTCATACTTACAAGTAACTCTTTAACTTCTTCTGGCCTGTTAAAAACAGGAATTATAAACGAAAAATTAAGCGCCATCTACTTCACTCTTTTTAGAAACAAGAAAGCTGTTTAAAAAGCGATTTATAAAATTCCATTTTCACTTTTCAAACAGCTTAATATATTTTATTAACTAATTATTCTTCAGTCATAAACTTCTCCATCACTTCATTACTAACTCCTGTATTAGAGAAACCCCCGTCGTGAAATAAGTTTTGCATTGTTACCTTTTTAGTAAGATCAGAAAACAAACTAATAGTGTAATCTGCACATTCTTGAGCAGTAGCATTTCCTAAAGGAGACATTTTATCTGCATAAGCAATAAATCCGTCAAAACCTTTTACTCCTTGTCCCGCTGTTGTTGGGGTTGGAGATTGAGAAATAGTATTTACACGTACATTTTTATGTTTTCCATAGAAATATCCAAAACTTCTAGCAATAGACTCTAAGTATGCCTTATTATCTGCCATATCATTGTAGTCTGGGAATACACGTTGTGCAGCCATGTAAGTTAATGCTACAATACTTCCCCATTCGTTCATTGCATCTTTTTGATACAATGTCTGACATACTTTATGGAAAGATAATGCAGAAACATCCCACCCTTTGTCGGTGAAATCGTATTTCTGATCTGTATAATGTCTTCCTTTTCTAACGTTTATAGACATCCCAATTGAATGCAATACAAAGTCGATTTTTCCTCCTAGAATTTCCATTGCTTTTTCAACAAGGTTTTCTAAGTCTTCTACATTAGTTGCATCCGCAGGAATAATTTCAGAACCTGTTTTTTCTGCCAATTCTTTAATTTGTCCCATTCTCATGGCAATTGGCGCATTAGTTAAAACAAATGTAGCTCCTTCTTCGTGCGCTTTAATAGCCGTTTTCCATGCTATTGAATTCTCGTCTAACGCTCCGAAGATTATCCCTTTCTTTCCTTTTAATAAATTATATGACATATCCTTTTGGTTAATTGCTTATTTTCGTTTGAAGCCTCAAAAATATTCAAATTATTTGTAAAAAAGTCTATTTTTTTACTTTGATACTTCTATTAAGTTACAATTACACTTTCTTTAACAATAATTCTTTAGCATGAGCCATTGCAGAACTAGAAACATCCTTCCCTCCTAACATTTCCGCTATTTCTTGAACACGTTCGTCCTCAGTGAGTTGTTTAATCTGAGAAGCTGTAACTCCTCCTTTATCTTCTTTAAATACTTTAAACTGTACATCTCCTTTGGCAGCTACTTGTGGTAAATGGGTTATTGTAAAAACCTGCATCGTTTTACTCATTTCATGCATAATTCCACCCATTTTTGTAGATACTTCTCCAGAAACTCCTGTGTCTATCTCGTCAAACATGATGGTTGGTAATTGCATATACTGCGCTAAAAGAGATTTTATGGCCAACATAATTCTAGACAACTCTCCTCCAGAAGCTACTTTTTTCAATTCGTTAAAACTGCCTCCTTTATTTGCTGAAAACAAAAAGTGAAGTTCGTCTTTTCCGTTCACAAAATACTTGTTGGTGGCAACTAAATCTAGCTTAAACTGTGCATTTGGCATTCCTACTTCCGAAAGCACATTCTCTAAATGAGTTTTTAAAGCAGGAATTGATTTTTCTCTTTGCTGATGAATTTTTGTAGCAAGAGCATCTAGTTCTTCTTCTTGCTTTAATAATTTTAACTGACGCTCTTTTATTTCAGCTTCCAAATTTTCAGTTTTAGAAACTTTTTCGGCTAGCTCTTCTTGCACCTGCAAGAGCTCATTTATTTCTAAAACATTATGCTTTTTCTGAAGACTGTACAAGAGCTGCAACTTAGTATTTACTTCTTCCAACTGCTGTGGATCGGCTTCTAAGTTCTCCTCTATCCGCTGTATTTCCACGTAAATATCGTCCAACTCAATTAAAACAGATTGTACTCTAGTTGATAGTTCTTTGTAGGATTCTCCAAAATGAGAAAGCTTATTAAAAATATTTTTAAGCTCATTTAAACCACTTAAAGTCCCTATCTGCTCTTCTCCTAAAACCTGAAGTGCATGAGAAACATTTTCGGTAATTTCTTCTACATTATTGAGTTTTTCATAAGCAGTTTCCAATTCCTCAAGCATTCCTTCTTTTAAGTTTACCGACTGCAATTCTTGCAATAAAAAAGAATTGTAATCATACTCTTTATCTGCTTCTTGTTGGAAATCGATTAACTTTTTTAATTCCTTTTTTGTATGATGATATTTAGAAAGTTTTTCAGAATAATCATTTAAAACAACACCATTCCCTGCCACAGCATCTACCACTTGAAACTGAAAATTATTGTCGGTAAGTTGCAGTGTTTGATGTTGCGAATGAATATCTATAAGTTGTACCCCCAAACTCGATAACACATCTAAGGTTACAGGAGTATCATTAATAAAGGCACGCGATTTCCCACTTGGAAGTATTTCTCTTCGGATGATGGTTTGCTTTTCAAAATCGAGGTCATTCGCCTTAAAAAAACCTTCTAAATTGTAATTATTAATAGCGAAACTAGCCTCAATGACACATTTTTCATCACTATTTTTAATACTACTTAAATCGGCTCGTTTTCCTAATATCAAAGAGATTCCACCTAAAAGAATGGATTTTCCCGCTCCAGTTTCTCCAGTTATGGCTGTTAATCCATCTTTAAAAGAAACTTGAAGGTTATCTATTAACGCGAAATTTTTAATTGTAAGTGTTACTAACAATGCTATCTAATTTTATTTATCAAAGATAATTGTTATTTCAAGCGGAATAAAATAATGTTAGTATTTTATACGAGACCAAGTATCGGAATAAAGTGGAGCAATCTCATTTAGTGTTTCTTTGAGCTTTACAATATCTACTTTTGGTCCGTCTGAAAAAACATTTGCTATTTCTTCAGATTTTGCATCAAAAAACGCCTGAAGCACAAAAGAATTAGGTCGGACGTTATTCAATTTGTCAAAAAGTTTCATGGAGCCTGCTATCGATTGCTTTGCTAAACTTGCATTATCAACTAAATTATCAAGCCCTAATCGATGGTAATTATACAATGCCAAACGATATTCCTTAAAGGTATTAGACAAAAGGTTATCTACCAACTCCCAACGTGTTCTATTGCCATCTGTTTGTTGCCAACCTGCATACCCGCTTCCTTGCGACAAGTTTACAATATTTTGCGCCTGCTTAAAATATGGCGTACCGCCTTCTTTTACAAAAGTATCGGCATCTATTCCTAAAATAATATATACGTAGTAAGTTATAACCGAAGTTAAATTAGACTCAAAAACATTAGGGTTAAAATATAAAGGTGCAAACTCCACATAATTAAATGTAAAACGCTTGTCTTGATAATTAAATACTGGAGATTGGTAAGTAGAATTAAAAACCGGACGATTAGATTGCACTTGAATTGTTCCACTAAAAGCACTGTTTTCGTACTTGTTAATGGTAATCATCATACTACATTCTATTCTTTCTTTTACTGAAAAGGTACGATTTGTCCACTTTGTTTGGTTTACATAATCGTTAAGCGACTTCTCTAGGGTTTTAAATATTTGCTTGTTTGTTTGATTTACTTGGTCGGAATTAACAATAACAGTACAGCTCAATTCTTGTGCAACTGCAACTTGTAGTGAGCATAAAATTACGAGTAAAAAAAGCTTTTTAATCATTCAGGCGATTCAAGATTTCGTTAAAGATATCATTTGCTACTTCCGTTTTTGATTTTAATGGAAACGGAATACTATTTAGATTCTTATCTATAAAAGTAACTTTATTTGTGGTTTTTCCAAAACCTGCACCTTTATCGTTTAACGAATTTAAAACAATAGCATCTAAATTCTTTGCAGAAAGCTTCTTTTTTGCATTTTCTAGTTCGTTGTTAGTTTCTAAAGCAAAGCCTACTAAAAACTGTTTTTCTTTATTTCTTCCTAAAGAAGCTAGAATATCTTGTGTTGGCTCCAAATCTATCTTCATTGTCGCCATTTTTTTCTTTATTTTCTTATCTGCAATGGTAGCTGGGCGGTAATCTGCCACAGCAGCAGAAAGTATGGCTATATCAACTTGATTAAAAACCTGATGTGTAGCATTGTACATTTCTTCTGCGGAAGTAACTCTGACCAATTTTATATAAGAATGTGAAATAGTTAAATGTGTAGGTCCCGAAATCAAGAAAACTTCTGCTCCTAAATTTGCAGCTTTTTCTGCCAAAGCATACCCCATTCTCCCGCTTGAATGATTTCCTATAAAACGAACTGGATCTATAGCCTCATAAGTAGGACCGGCAGTTATTAACACCCTCTTCCCTTTCAAAGGGAGCTTAGAAAGAATATCTTTTGATATAAAAGATACTATTTCTTCTGGTTCTGCCATTCTCCCTTCGCCTACAAGTCCGCTAGCCAATTCTCCATGTCTAGCAGCAATCATTATATTTCCAAAAGATTTTAGAGTTTCAAAAGTAGCAATTGTAGATGGGTGTTTATACATATCCAGATCCATTGCTGGCGCAAAATATACTGGACATTTAGCAGACAGATAGGTTGCCAACAGAAAATTATCTGAGGCTCCAGATGCCATTTTAGACAAGGTATTTGCCGTTGCAGGAGCAATTACCATAACATCTGCCCACAACCCTAAATCTACATGATTATTCCAAAGTTCATTCTCCTCTTCTTCATCTGTAAAAGAAGAATAAACCTTGTTTTTAGACAACGTAGAAAGCGTTAAAGGAGTAACGAAATCTTTAGCAGATTCTGTCATTACAACTTTAACGCTTGCTCCAGCTTTAATAAATAAACGTATTAAAAAAGCCGATTTATAAGCGGCAATACCTCCTGTAATACCAAGTAAAACTTTTTTGCCGCTAAGTATGGACATGCCTTACTCTTTTTCTGTGTTTCTGTAATAAACCTTATCTTTCAACCACTCTTCTACAGCAATTGCGTGAGGTTTAGGTAATTTTTCGTAAAATTTAGAAACTTCTATCTGCTCTTTATTTTCGAAAATCTCTTCAAGACTATCTGTGTAAGTAGCAAACTCTTCCAATTTTTCAATCAACTCCTTCTTAATATCCCCATTAATTTGATTTGCACGCTTAGCAATAACAGATATAGCCTCATATATATTGTTTGTAGGCTCATCTATCTCATTTCTATCGTAAGTTACTGTAGAAACTGGTGCTTCGGAATTTCTTAATTCGCTCATAACTTTTCTTATTTACTGTATTTCGTATTTCTCTAATAATTCTTTGAATTCTTGCAATTCTGTATCCAAATCTGCATTCATTCTTTCGGCTTTATTCTTATATTCAGTATCGCTGAATTCACTAATCAATTTAGTATATGCTTCTTTTGCTTGCCCTATACGCTCTTCTCTTTTAGAATAAATACTATTTACTGCTAGGTTGTATTTCGCTAAATAATCGTAATATAAAGCATCCTCTTTATAAACAGATCCAGGAAACTCTTTAAAGAATAACTCAAAAGACTTTATAGAGGCGTGGTAATCTGATATTCTATTATATTGCTTTGCTATTTCAAAAGCTTTCTTTTCTTTCTTTGCTCTTAAATCTGCTGCCATTTCATTGGCTTCATCCATATATTCCGATTCTGGATGCGTGTTAATAAACACCTGAACCTTACTAATAGCTTTGTCCGTTTCCGTTTGGTCTAAACTATATCTAGGCGATGTTAAATACTGACTCTTAGCGCCTAAAAAAGCAGCTTCTTCAGCTTTATCACTTCGTGGATATGATTTTGAAAATCTCTCAAATTGATAAGCTGCTAAATAATAGTCGCCTGTTTGATAATAAGAATTCGCATAAAAATAGATTAAACGCTCTCCTTGTGGTTTCCCAACATATTGAGGAACTATTTGTTCAAAAAGTCTAATAGCTCGCTTATAATCTCCTTCATTATAAAGCTTTTCGGCCATATCATATTTCTTCTTAACATCACTATCTTTTAGTACTTTTTGATATTCACTACAACTTGTAAATAATACAACTAAAAGAACTGCTAAATATGTATACTTCATATTTTTAATCATCCGGCAAAATTAGTTAAATATATGTAATTTAAAAAACTATTTTAAAGTGTGAAGAAAAGCACTTCAAAAGTAATTGGCAATACTTCGTTTAATTTTTATTAAAAGTTTAACTTGTTGCAACACTTTATTTATAAGTTTTCAATATCATGAAGCATGGAATGATCTATTACAAGCCTCCCTTCTTCTCCATATCCATAGGACTTCGTAAACTTTTTATCTATAATTAAATCCCTATATAAATAAGATTTTACATCGTAAATTTCATTATTAAAGGCATCATCATAATAAGAAAATAATACTACTATCTCTGCTTTATATTCTTCAATTTTTTCTTTTGTTAGATTAAAAAAAGGACTTTCTTCATCTATTTCATGCACAATAGTCCACGTTGTTGGCAAATATGTAATGGTTTTACGCTCTAATTTTAGATTAAAATATTCGGGCTGAAAATACCCATTAACCAATTTATGTAAGATTAAAGTAACATCCACCTTTGGTTTAATAAGAATATTTCTACTTGTATTCATTACTTTAATCATCAAGGCTCTTTTATTTCTAAAAGGGCGGACTACAAAATTTTTGCTGAAAGAAATAAGAGTTTTAGGTTTAGAAAAACGCCCATATAACAATCCTGTTGTAAAAGAAAAACTCAACAAACCTACCAAAGCTTCAAAGCTTGCCAGAATGCCAGATGCTGTTCCAGAAGGCGACATAACCCCGTAACCTACGGTTGTTATTGTTTGTGATGAAAATAGAAAAGCATTAAGGAAGTTATCTATAAAATAAGGCGATTCATAAGCAGAAATATCATTAACACCAATAAAAACATACCCTAACGCAAAAAGAACATTTATTAAAATGTATGCTAATAAAACATAACAAAAAAAAGAAATCCACGAAATCCTAATTAAATAGGAATACGTGGATTCAAATATGCTTTTTTTATTAATATGGCTTGTATTAAACCGCCCGTCTTCTGTAATAAATCTTTTTACATTTTTAGTGGCATTTAATCCAAACCCAATATCCTTAAGTCTTTTAACCATTAATTTTATTTGTGGCTAAAATAGGAAAACTATTTATCTTCTGTTTTAGTGCAGCTGTTGCCTCCATTAAAGGAAGTCTCACTTTCCCAGTGCTTAATCCTAAATTCTCAAACACAGCTTTAATTCCAGCTGGATTTCCTTCTTCAAAAATATAATCTATAATATCCATTAATTGGAAATGGATATTATTTGCATCATCCAAATTACCTCTTAAAGCATAACGTACCATTAAAGAAAACTCTTTTGGCAACCCTTGCCCAATAACAGAAATAACACCAGCTCCACCAGCAAGAATCATCGGTAACGTAATCATATCATCCCCAGAAATTACTAAAAAGTCTTTTGGTTTGTCTTTAATTAAACGCATAGCTTGGACAATATCTCCTGCTGCTTCTTTTACTCCAATAATATTTTTAAAATCGGTTGCAAGACGAATAATTGTTTTTGGCAGTACATTAGAACCTGTTCTTCCAGGAACGTTGTATAAAATTATTGGCAACGGAGAAACCTCTGCTATTGCTTTAAAATGCTGATAAATTCCTTCTTGTGTAGGTTTATTATAGTAAGGCGATACTGATAAAATTGCATCAAAAGCACTAAGATCGCTTGTTTGAAGTTCGTTTACTACCTCAGCAGTATTATTACCTCCAACACCAACAACCAAAGGAACACGTCCACTATTAGCTTTTACTATTGTATGTTTTACAAGTTCTTTTTCCTCCTTAGTAAGTGTAGCAGATTCTGCAGTAGTTCCTAAAACCACCAAATATTCTACTCCCCCATTAATTGCATGGTTTACAATGTTGATTAATGCATCCACATCAACACTTAAATCTTCTCTGAAAGGTGTTACTAATGCAACTCCCGTTCCTAAAAACTTTGACATAATCATATCTTTTTTAAAATAGAAAGGTATTTAACTAGTTCATTATTAAACTGAGAAAAATCCTTTTCATCTGTCTTCAATACTAAATTGTTTATCGCTTCTCCTTCGCTAGTAATCCCTACTTTTAACTCACTTTTAATTAAAGCTGAAACTAGCGTTAAATAAATATTCGGTTCTGTATAATAATTAATCACAATATCATAATCCCGCTTTAAAAACTCGCTTACTTCTTCACTTTTAATTTTTCCCTTCATACCGAAGGAATTATCTGTAAAAACAGGTATCAAATAATTTACATTCTTATAAAACTTATTTACATACCCAATAATATAAACGTCTTCATTACTTATATTTATAGCTTTTGCTATATCCATAAGTGGTTTGTAATCTACCAGCTTGTCATAATTAATAACAATAGCAAGCGAACGCACAGCACCAGTGTCTCCAGCAGACTGAACTTGGTTTAGAACTGACTTCTGAATTGCTTTTTTTATTGATTTTTCTTTAAGGCCCTTAAAAATCATTTACATTTCCGTTATTTTTGCAAATGTAAAACTTTCAATAGTTCCTGATATTAAAATTAAGAATCTTATGCCTCTTAAAACTAAACATTTTGTTATATTTATAACAATTATAGGTTTCATCTCTTGTAATCAAGGGATTAACTCCCCCCGTAGTATTACAGGAAAAAGAATAAATATAACAGATTCTATAGCTAGCGTGGATAGTATAGATCAATTTATAACACCTTATCGCGAGCATATTGAAGAAGTTTTAGACGCACAATTAGCGTATAATCCTACTAATTTGTCTAAAAATGATGGTAAATTAAACTCTTCTATCGGAAATTTGATGGCAGATATTACTTACGAACAATCTAATCCAATTTTTAATAAACGTACAGGAAATAACATAGATTTTGTGCTTTTGAATCACGGAGGAATTCGCGCAGCAATGTCAAAAGGAAAAGTTAGCCGAAGAACAGCATACGAAATTATGCCTTTTAAAAATGAAACTTATGTGCTAGAATTGTCCGCAGAAAAAGTAAAAGAACTTATTTCTTTTTTAGCTGAAAAGCAAACTGCTCACCCCATTAGTAAACAATTACAAATAATTCTAAACAGGGATAGCTCTGTAAAAAGTAGCACCATAAACGGAAAACCTATTGAAGACAATAGAACCTATTTTGTAGCAACTTCAGATTTTCTTGCAACGGGCGGAGACCATATGAACTTCTTTAAGAATCCAATTCAAACTATAGATATTAATTATTTATTACGAAACGAATTGATAGATTATTTTGAAAAAGTAGACACTATTAAAGCGAGTACCGATAACAGATTTATAAAAAAGTAAGTAATGAAAAGAAGACAATTTATAAACAATACAGTAGCAAGTACTGCATTCATAACAGCTGGCGGACTTTCGTTAACTTCTTGTTCTACGGAAAGAAAAAAACATATTACAATACTCCACACCAACGATGTGCACAGTCATATAGACCCATTCCCTGCCACCGATGCCAGAAACCCTAACCAAGGAGGAGTGGCTAGACGAGCTACTTTAATTGAACAAATAAGAACAGAAAATCCAAATACACTTTTATTGGATGCTGGAGATATTTTTCAAGGTACTCCTTATTTTAATTTCTACGGAGGTGAAATTGAATTTAAGTTAATGAGCATGTTAAAATACGATGCTGCTACCCTTGGAAATCACGATTTTGATAATGGTATTGACGGCTTGCTTTCTCAGCTTCCAAATGCAAAGTTCGAAATTATAAACGGTAATTACGATTTTTCCAACACCATTATGGATGGACAAATAAAGCCCTATAAAATTTTTACTAAAGACGGTCTTAAAATTGGAGTTTTTGGGTTAGGAGTTGAGTTGGAGGGTCTTGTTACTAAAGGACTCTATAAAGAAACCAAATATCTCGATCCAATTGAAATTGCACAAGATTTAACCCGAGAACTAAAAAAAGAACAAAAATGCGACCTTGTTATTTGTTTATCACATTTAGGTTTTAAATACCAAGATAACACTGTTTCTGATATTGTTTTGGCACAAAACACGGAAAACATCGATTTAATTATTGGTGGGCATACACATACTTTTTTAGACAAACCAGTAGTAGAAATCAACAGAAAAGGACAAAAAGTACTTATTAACCAAGTTGGTTGCTATGGAATTTATTTAGGGAGAATCGATTTTTATTTTGACGAAAAAGAAAAATCTTCAGATGGAATTAGTATAAACGTATAAAATTATAGCTCTTAATAAATTTCAGAAGAAAGAAATAACCTATTACTTTAACTACTACCACTGTAAAATCAAAAAAGAATAATTCAAAAAGGTAATTATCTATTGCCATTATAATATCTCCAATTAAAAAACAAACAGCTACCATAACTGGGTAGAAATTTACTTTTGTTTCATTATTAAAATAATTAACTAAGGAAATAATTGTAAAAGCACTCAAAACAATAGAATAAGCCAAAACAAAAGGGTACAAATCTCCCATCTGACTACCGAAGATGTCTTTTATGGAATAATTAAAATATACAAACCAAAGTGTAATTACAGGTAGCGCAGAAAATATAAGCTTTTTAGCATTAAAATCTTGGATAGCTCTGTAGCAAACCAATGCAAAAACTAAATGATGAATTCCAAAAGTAACCAAATACAAACGGGAGGTATACCTGTTAAAATCTAACATAAAAACATCTCCTAAGAAGCAAAAAATCAACAATAACATTGGAATTAACTCCAATTTATTTTTATAGAAATAGTAATTAAAAAACACCAATGGAATTAATGAAACTTTAGCAATATTGGCTACTAATTTTACATGAAGAAGTGATGCTATTAGGAATACAGCACTGAAAATAAAATAAAGCGTCAAAATTTGTCTGCTGTTCATAACATGTTCAAAAATTCATCTTCAGAAATAATGGTAACACCTAGTTTTTCTGCCTTTTCCTTTTTGCTAGGTCCCATTTTATCTCCAGCAACCACATAAGTTGTTTTTGAAGAAATAGACGAAGCTACTTTTCCGCTGTTATCTTCAATTAGTTTTTTAAGTTCATTTCTTGAAACTTTCTCAAAAACACCAGACACTACAAATGTAATTCCTTTGAACTTATCCGTAATATTTTCAAGCTTATCTGCAGAAATCTCCAGTTGAACGCCATATTCTTTTAAACGACTAACAATGGTTAAATTCTTTTCATTCTGAAAGAAATCGACTACACTTTCTGCTATTCTTATTCCAATCTCATCTACTTGCACCAGTTCTTCCGCGGAAGCATTCATTAAAGCCTCGATAGATTTGTACTCTTTAGCCAACTTTTTTGCCACTGTTTCCCCTACAAAACGAATCCCAAGCGCAAATAAAACTCGTTCAAAAGGAATCTCTTTAGATTTTTCAACTCCCTGAATGAGATTATCAGCAGATTTTTCTGCCATTCGCTCTAAAGGAATAACATCTTCCTTTTTAAGCGTATATAAATCGGCATAATTATTTATAAGTCCTTCTTTAAAGAGCAACTCTACTGTTTCTCCTCCAAGACCTTCTATATCCATTGCTTTTCGAGAAATAAAATGCTGTATCCGTCCTGTTATTTGTGGCGGACAACCGTAGGTATTTGGACAATAGTGTTGCGCCTCCCCTTCATTTCTAATTAATTCGGTACCACATTCAGGGCAATTTTCAATATAATGATGTGGCTCTGCATCAAGAGCTCGTTTGGTAAAATCTATCCCAACAATTTTTGGAATAATCTCCCCTCCTTTTTCAACAAAAACCTCATCCCCTTCTCGAACATCTAATTTTTCTATTTGGTCTGCATTGTGTAAAGAAGCTCTTTTTACAGTAGTTCCCGCCAAAAGGACTGGTTTTAAATTGGCTACTGGTGTAATAGCTCCCGTTCGACCAACTTGGTACGTTATACTTTCTAAAGTAGTAGATACCTGCTCTGCTTTAAATTTATAAGCCATTGCCCAACGAGGTGCTTTGGCTGTATAACCCAACTCATCTTGATGCTGAAAACTATTAACCTTTACCACTACCCCATCAATTTCATAAGGAAGTTCATGCCTATGGACATCCCAATAATTCACAAAATCCATCACTTCAGCAGTTGTTTTACAAAGTTTAGCAACTTCAGGAACCTTAAAACCCCATTCTTTTGCTTTTTGTAAACTTTCAAACTGACTTGTAATTCCTAAATTTTCTCCCGTAATATTATAAAGTAAACACTCTAATGGACGTTTTGCCACTTCAGCACTGTCCTGAAGTTTTAAACTTCCGCTGGCTGTATTTCTAGGATTCATATAAGCTTCTTCTCCAGCTTCCAAACGCTCCTGATTCATCTTTGCAAACCCTTCCAACGGTAAAACAATTTCTCCACGGATATCAAATTTCTGTGGGAAACTACCTTTTAATTTTAAAGGAACAGAACGAATTGTTCTTATATTATTAGTAACATTATCCCCCTGAAATCCGTCTCCACGGGTTACTGCCTTTTCTAAAACTCCATCTTCATACGTAAGGCTAATAGATGCTCCATCATACTTTAATTCGCATGTAAAAGCAACCTCTACATCTCCTAAAATACGTTGGATACGTTTTTCCCAATCTTCTAAATCTTCTTTTGAATACGAATTATCTAAAGAATACATCCGATGCTCATGTGCAATAGTTTCGAAGTTTTTACTAACCATTCCTCCTACGCGAACTGTAGGAGAATTTGCATCAAAAAATTCGGGATGTTTAGCTTCTAATTCTTGCAGTTCTTTAAGTTTAATATCAAACTCATAATCTGAAATTTCAGGAGTATCTAATACATAATAATTATAATTATGCTGAGACAATTCCTGACGTAGCGATTCAATTTTTTTTGCTATATCCATGAAAATAATAAAGTAAGAGTGCGTTCTTTTCTGATATCACAAATATAGGTTAATGAAGGATATTTTTATAATCTGAGCCGCTAATTAATCCTACATATTTAAACCAACAATAGATCTAAAAAAAAACAGATTTTATTTCACAACTTAATCTATCGGCTTTTTTAATTCATTCTCATACTTCCAGAAAGATCTAGAATCCATAAGGCTCAAAAATGCAAAACTCTAATAATTCGGAAACAAATTTGATCTAAAAAATAGTTAAACGCTCCCGTATCGAGCATATTCTTACTGCAATAGACTTCCTTATTTTTTCTGTCTTTTATTTTTGATATCCGATAGATGCAAGCCTTTTTCCCTTAAAAAAGAAGTGTTTTTAGGACTCCCAATTATCTGAGAAGAATATACCCCTGTATGACCAGAGAATAAATAAGCCGTACTACAAGCCAATGCAATAAAAACCCCTGCTTCAATTCCAAATAATTCTATCCCCATAACAGTACATGCTATAGGAGTATTTGTTGCTCCAGCAAAAACAGCTACAAATCCCATTCCTGCCAATAACCCCATTGGCAACGGGATAAACCAAATTAGCACATTTCCTAATGCTGCTCCGATGTAAAATAAAGGAGTTACCTCACCTCCTTTAAAACCTGCGCCTAAAGTGAAGGAAGTAAATAAAAGTTTTAGTAAAAAATCGTAAGAATTTAAATTCTCATTAAAAGAATCTACAATTGTTGGAATTCCTAATCCTATATATTTTGTGGTTCCTATTGCATAAACAGCAATAGCCAAAACTATTCCTCCTACAAAAGGTCTTAAAGGAGGATATTTTATGTGTTTTTTAAATAAATTACTCCAAAAATGGGTAGATTTTGAAAATAACATAGCTACCAATCCGAAAATAATTCCTGCTAATAATGCCCATAAAAGGTTTACAGGATTCATCTCTGCCACAGAAGAAATATGATAATGTGTATGAGATACATTCCAAACTTCACAAAAATAATTTGCAAAAACAGCTCCCATAAAACTTGGAATAATAGCATCCAAACGAATTCTACCCAATATTAAAACTTCCAATGCAAAAATCCCTCCTGCCAAGGGCGTTCCAAATACAGAAGCAAAACCAGCGCTAATCCCTACAATTAAAACAATTCTCCTATCTCGATTAGATAGTTTCAACAACTTTGTAAACCTATCTGCTATAGCTCCCCCTATTTGTACTGCAGTTCCCTCTCGTCCTGCCGAACCTCCAAATAAATGAGTAACAATAGTACCAAAAAGCACCAAAGGCGCCATACGGAAAGGAATTACCTTTTTTGGGGTATGAAACTCTTCCAACAACAAATTATTTCCTTTAACTACACTATTTCCATATAAATGATAGGACAGTCCAATAATAAACCCTCCTAATGGAAGTAACGCAATAATCCACAAATGAGCCTCTCTCCAATTTGTTGCCCATTCTAAACTTAATAGAAAAAAAGCAGAGACACTCCCTACAATGCTTCCTATTAAAGCACAAATTAAAATCCATTTAAAAAGATAAAATAATGTGGGAATTTGCTCTAGTGAGAACAAATAATCTTTGATTGTTTTGATATTCATTTTGACATATATATAATGATTCTACACTGGCATAAGCCATTATCAGTAGAAGTCATCAGCTCATTTTGAGCGGTTAAAGGCAGACCTCATTGCCAAATGTGATGCAAATATAGTAAAAAAGCTTACTTATAGAAGATGAAAAACAGATAAAAACAGGCTACTACTTCTCTCCCTTCATCATCCTGTTATTTCCAAAAAGATCCTTTTTAAGTTGATTATTGCTGAATTTATATTTCTCCATTAGTTCCAGCATTTCCTTCCCTAAATATTGATTAATTTCAAAATACAACTTCCCATCTTCTTTTAAATTACTCGAAGCTAATACAGCTATTATTTCATAAAAAAGTAGCGCATTATCATCTGCTACAAACAAAGCTGTTTCAGGCTCGTATGCTAAAACATTCGTATTCATTTCCTTCTTTTCAAGATTCCGAACATATGGTGGATTTGAAACTATAACATCAAATCGGCTTACTTCAGGAAAAATAATTGACAAATCTGAACACTTAAGAATATCTACTTCCGAAAATGTAACTTTTACATTATTACTTTCAGCATTCCTCTTTGCTATTTTTAGAGCTTCCGCAGAAACATCCAACGCATACACCCTTGCATTTGGTAAGTTTTTAGCAATAGCGATTGGAATACAGCCCGTTCCAGTTCCAATGTCAAGAATGTTTAAATTATCGCTTTTTGAAACATCTTTTAAAATCCATGAAACCAACTCTTCGGTTTCTGGGCGCGGAATTAAGGTGTGCTCATTTACCATAAATTCCATACCATAAAAATGAGCACTCCCTAGAATATACTGTATTGGCTTTTCTACTTTTAAAGCATTTAAAGCTGACTGAAATTTTAATAAACTGTTAGCTTCTATAACTAGATCTAAATCCTGCTGTATCTGAAAAGGTTTTAATTGTAAATACGCCTCGCAAAGCCAATTAAAAAAAGTTTTTATTTCCTCTAAAGGATACAAAGCCTCTAATTCGTTTTGATATAACCTTTTTATTTCTCCTAACTTCATTACCAATAAAATATTGTTTAAATAGCTCTAGTTTAGAATTACGTTGATTATTTGTTAGCTTTAATACCAATCCATATACCAGTGACTTCATGCTCTTTATTTTTTTGCTCGCCCAAAAGAAACGAAACAAAAAAAAGGAGTCTTATCAAATGAATTTTTTCAACATCCATACTGGGCAAGAATAATGACCCGTATTTCCCATTGGAGCTTCCAGATATTGAAATCCCGCTTTTTTATATAATTTTTGTGCGTCTGTCATATAAGGCATCGTTTCAATATAACATTGCTCATATCTAAACTCCTGAGCCTTGCTCAAACAAGTATGCATCATTTTCATTCCTAATCCTTTTCCACGTGTACTTCCCAAAAAATACATTTTTTGAAGTTCACAAACTGTTTCAGCCTCATTTGCTAAATGTGCAATTCCAGCACCTCCAACAACTTTCCCTTCAACCTCAATTACAAAATAACAAGCCCTTTCCTTATTATAAGTTTCATATAAATTCTCTAGCGCTTTATCTTCATAAGCCGTTCCTACTTTTGGAGCTCCCATCTCTACAATTACTTCTCTTACAATCTCAGCCATTCTTTCATTATCTTTTAGCTGAATTTCTCTTATATTCATGAAATATTACAATGTTTTAATAGTATTTTTGCCTTGATAAATTTCGGGATGAATATACACGATTTCTACATAAAAAGATGCATCGAACTTGCTAAAAATGGATTAGGAACCACCTACCCAAACCCCATGGTTGGCAGTGTTATTGTTGCTAACGGAAAAATAATTGGAGAAGGTTACACAAGTCCTGCTGGACAAAACCATGCAGAAGTAAATGCTATCCAAGCTGTTAAAGACACCACTTTGTTAAAAGAAGCAACTATATATGTTACGCTAGAACCATGTTCTCACTTTGGAAAAACGCCTCCATGTGCCGATTTAATTATTGAAAATAAAATTCCAAATGTAGTTATTGGAACTCTAGACACCAATGAAAAAGTTTGTGGTCGTGGTGTAAAAAAGCTTCTAGAAGCAGGCTGTAATGTTACTATTGGTGTATTAGAAGACGAATGTAAAGAAATTAATAAGCGTTTTTTTACTTTCCATGAAAAGAAGCGTCCATATATAATTTTAAAATGGGCAGAAAGCAGCGATGGATTTGTAAGTCCGATACAAACTGATGAAAGAAAACCTGTATGGATTACAGAAGAAATTTCAAGGCAATTAGTACATAAGTGGCGAGCTGAAGAACATGCTATTTTAGCGGGAACAACCACAGTTATTAAAGACAATCCTAAATTAAATACTCGCCATTGGAAAGGCAATTCTCCTACACGCATCATTATAGATAAAGAATTAAAAATTCAAAGAGAATCTAATGTTTGGGACGATTCTCAAAGCACCATTTTTATTATTGATAATACCACAGATACTCCCAAAAAAGGATACAAAAACACCACTTTTGAGACGGTTAACTTTAAAAATAATTTAGCCGAGGAAATTACAGCTGTTCTTTATAAAAACAATATCCAAAGTATTATTATTGAAGGAGGAAGTAAAACCCTACAAACATTTATAAATTCTAATTTGTGGGATGAAGCACGTGTTTTTGAAGGCAATGCAATTTTTAAAGAAGGTACTAAAGCACCCAAATTAACCCCATCTACCTTAATTACAAAGAAAACCCTTGGTTCTGATTCTTTAAAAATTTATAAAAACTATTAAAATGCTAGAAACAAATGCACAGAAAAATACCATTAAGAATATTGTATTTGATTTTGGCGATATTTTTATAGACTTGGACAAATTGGCTTCCATGAGATTAATTCATAAAGAATTTCCTGAGTTTACTTTAAATCAGGATATAATTAATACTAATAATGAGTATGAAAAAGGCATAATCTCCACAACAAATTTTATAGAATCTTATAAAAAATCGCTTCCTAATATTTCAGATGAAAGGTTAAAAGAAATATGGAATGCTATTATCTTAAAAATCCCTACACATAGATTAGCTTTTATTGAAGAACTATCGCAAAAAGGCAATTATGAGCTATTTTTGCTTAGCAATACAAATGAGCTTCATATAGAGCAAGTAATAAAAAATAACGGTTTAAAAAGCTACCATCGTTTTAAAAATTGTTTTAATAAATTCTATCTTTCTCATGAAATCAAATTCAGAAAACCCAATAGAGATATTTTTGAATTTGTTTTAAACGATAATAATATCATTCCAGGAGAAACCCTTTTTATTGACGACACTTTAGAGCACATCAATACTGCTAAACAAATGGGATTTCATACTTGGAATTTAATTCCTGGAAAAGAAGATATAACAGAATTATTTAGCAAAGATTATCCGTTCAAGGATTAATTATGTTAGTAACTCCTATCTTGAATTGTTAACATTTTATAAGTTTGCATCCTAAGAAATCAAATTACTTTGGAAGATTTATATAAAACCCTAGTTAAACCAACAAGTGAAGTCCTTTTTAAAGATAAAGGAAGTAAGTTTTTTGGATATGCTTTCCCTGTTGAGAATGAAGAAGATATAAAATATTTTTTAGAAGAAATAAAAAATAAACACAGCAGTGCACGCCATCATTGCTACGCATGGCAAATAGGAACCGAAAAAGACAAAATTCAGTACCGAGCCAATGACGATGGAGAACCATCCAATACTGCTGGAATGCCAATTTACGGACAACTACAATCTTTTGATATTACCAATGCATTAATAATTGTTGTACGTTATTTTGGAGGCGTAAAACTAGGTGTTGGCGGACTTATAAACGCCTATAAAACTACCGCTCAAATGTGCTTGGAAGCAGTAGATATTATAGAAAAAACAATTGATATTCACTATAAAATTACCTTTGAATACAAGCACATGAACACAGTAATGCGAATTATAAAGGAGAAGAATTTAAACATTGAAAGTCAAACAATGAATCTATCTTGTGAAATCGTTGTTAGTATTAGAGAAAGTCAAGCAGCACAAGTCCCTATTTCCTTCGAACCTTTTTATGAGATTAAATTAACCGAGTTGTAGTATTTCTCATAATTTATTTAGAATATAATCTGGACAGCGCATAGGTCTTAAAGTTTCACTATTAATAAATGCCAAAATTGTGTTCCCTTCAGCAATAATATCTCCTACTTCGTCAAAAATTGTATAATCAAATTCAATCTTAACCGTAGGTGTTTTTTTCAATCTAGCTTCTACTGTTAATAAATCGTCATACTTTGCAGATTTCTTATAATTAAGCTGTAGGGACACTACAGGGAGCATTACTCCATTTTCCTCCATCCAACGATAGGAAACCCCAAGTGCTCGCAACCATTCAACTCTCGCAATTTCAAGATATTGAGCATAATTACCATGGTATACCACCCCCATTTTATCGGTTTCACTATATCGAACTCTTATGTTAATTTTATTTGTTTTCTCCATATAAAAATGTATTTTACGAGTGTTAAGAAATTATGAACAGAAAGTTAACAAGCATGCGAAAAAAAAAGAATAAATTCAACCTACTTTCATTTTTTTTTTCAATTTTTTGTTCACATATTTGTTTAATCTTTTACGATAGTTGATTTCTAAAATTCTATTCACTATCAAACCTGACTAACTATTAAAATAATATCAAAGAATGAACGTAACTGCGGAATCCGTATGGGAAAATTGTCTACACTTTATAAAAGACAACATACAACCTCAAGCATATAAAACTTGGTTTGAACCCATAAAGTCTGTAAAGTTAACGGATAATGCTTTGAGTATCCAGGTTCCGAGTAAGTTTTTTTACGAATGGTTGGAAGAACATTACGTAAAACTCCTTAAAGTAGCTTTAACCAAAGAATTAGGAGAAAACGCAAAGTTGGTGTATGTTATTAGAATGGAAAACACCTACGGCAACAAACAACCGTTTACAGAAAGTATCCCGAGTTCCAACAGAGCAACTATGCAACCACAAGAACTTGACGTTCCTGTAAAACACAAGAATCCAGAATTAAAAAATCCTTTTGTAATTCCTGGAATTCGAAATATCAAAATAGAATCTCAATTAAATCCAAATTATAGTTTTGACAATTTCTTAGAGGGCGATTCTAACCGATTGGCACGTTCTGCTGGATTAGCAGTTGCAAACAAGCCCGGCGGAACCTCTTTCAACCCATTACTTATATTTGGAGGGGTTGGACTTGGAAAAACTCACTTAGCGCATGCTATTGGTGTTGAAATAAAAGACAAATATCCAGAAAAAACAGTTTTATATATTTCTGCGGAAAAGTTTACGCAACAATATATTGAATCTGTTAAAAAGAATACCAGAAACGATTTTATTCATTTCTATCAACTTATTGATGTTTTAATTATTGACGATGTTCAGTTCTTCTCAGGAAAATCTGGAACACAAGATGTATTCTTTCATATTTTCAACCATTTACATCAAAACGGAAAACAAGTAATTCTTACTTCAGACAAAGCTCCTGTAGATATGCAAGATATTGAGCAACGCTTACTATCTAGGTTTAAATGGGGATTATCTGCTGAATTACAAAATCCTGATTTCGAAACACGTATTTCTATCCTAAAAAATAGACTCTACCGAGATGGTGTTGAAATGCCAGAGGAGATTATAGAATGTGTTGCAAGAAATATTAAAACAAATGTTAGAGAATTAGAAGGCGCCATCATCTCTTTGATAGCTCAATCTTCTTTCAATAAAAAAGAAGTAACAATTGAACTTGCCAATCAAATTGTTGAAAAGTTCGTTAAAAACACCAAACGTGAAGTTTCTATAGACTACATTCAAAAAGTAATTTCAGATTATTTCCAAATGGACGTAGAAACACTTCAGTCTAAAACTAGAAAGCGTCATATTGTTCAAGCTAGACAATTAGCCATGTTTTTTGCTAAGAAATACACCAAAGCCTCTTTGGCTAGCATTGGTTCTCAAATTGGAAAAAGAGACCATGCCACCGTTTTACACGCCTGTAAAACTGTTGATAACTTAGCAGAAACCGATAAACAATTTAGAAAATACATAGACGACTTAAGTAAAAAGTTTGCCCAATAATGCGTGTAAAAGTACTCATGGTTTGCTTAGGAAATATTTGCAGATCTCCATTAGCAGAAGGTATTTTAAAAGCTAAAGTGGATCCAAACAAAGTTTTTGTGGATTCCGCAGGAACTTCTAATTACCATATTGGAAGCTCTCCAGACCCAAGATCTATTCAAATTGCTTCCAAATACAATATCGATATTACCAATCAACGTGGGAGACAATTTACCCAGAAAGATTTTGAGGATTTTGATTTGATCTTTGCCATGGACAACAGTAATTATAAAAACATTGTCCAGCAAGCAAAAAATGAAACTGATAAAGAGAAAGTTCATCTCATCCTCAACAAATTAACTCCAGAAGAAGACCTAGATGTTCCTGATCCATATTATGGCGGAGTAATGGGGTTTGAAAATGTCTACAAAATGCTCGATGAAGCTACTGATGTTATTGTAAAAGAAATTTCTATTTTATAGTTTCTTTGTATCTTAGAGCCAAAATTTGCTCATGACTTCAGAAAGTAACACTAAGGGAAAACTATACTTAATCCCAACAACATTAGGTGAAGTAGAACCTCTTGAGGTACTCCCACTTTCCATAAAAAGAGTTATTGAAAATCTTGATTTTTATATTGTTGAAAACGAAAAAACAGTCCGTCGTTTTATTAAGCGGATAAGTCCTAAAAAGTCACAACCAAGTTTAAAAATTCAAGTTTTAAACAAATACACTTTACCAGAAGAAATTCCAACTTTTATTACACCCTGCTTAAATGGGTATGACGTTGGAATTATTTCTGAAGCTGGTTGCCCTGGAGTTGCAGACCCAGGAGCAGATGTAGTTGCAATTGCACACGACAAAGGCGTACAGGTAGTTCCTTTAGTAGGTCCCTCCTCCATTTTACTCGCTTTAATGGGAAGCGGAATGAACGGTCAGAGTTTTGCATTTAATGGCTACCTCCCTATAGATAAAGCTGAGAAAAAGAAAGCCTTAAAAGACTTAGAGAAGAGATCTAAAGAACTAGACCAGTCGCAAATTTTTATGGAAACTCCCTACAGAAATGATAAACTACTAGCCGATTTAACAACTATCTTAGCTGCTAATACTCAGCTTTGTGTAGCTACCGATATTACTTTAAATACAGAATATATTAAAACACAATCTGTATCTCAATGGAAGGGTGCTAATGTAGACTTACACAAAAGGCCAACCATATTTATTTTACATGCGGAATAAAACAAAACTATAAAACACAAAAAGCCCGAAAACATTTATGTTTTCGGGCTTTTTTATTAAGATCATTTTAAGCCTACTATATTCTAGCAGCTTTATTAGCCTTTACATGAGATACATCGTATCCTGAAAATTTGCGCATATAATAACGGACAGAAGCTCCATTTGCATCAGCAAAACCAGAAACTCCATGGGTGCGTAAATAGCGTTTTACATTACCAGGGCCTGCTAAATGTGCAGCAGCTAAAATTCCCGACTCTGTAACTTTAACACCATTAAATACACGACCAACATACCATTCGATATCTTTCCTTAAAACCCATTTGTTTCTTTCAAGATTGGCTATAAAAGCTCTTTCCTGCAATTCTGGATTATTAAGAAAATCTGAACTAGAACTCACTCCTATTGTTTTAAGAGTAGATGCTCCAAATTGATATTTGCCCATATATCCTAAAGGGTTTACAGTAAAATAATCCCCTCTTGATTCTTTAAAAGCTAATGCTTCTTTGAAACCATTAAAAGACTTTCCTAAAAAGGGTGTTCTAATAATGTCTTCAACATCTTCATCTTCTAAAGAAACCGAATACGCTAAAGGCTTCGTTACTCTATTAATGTTATGAACGTTTTCTTCGGTTTTTTTTGTTGAAGTAAAACCTAAACTTACCACGATTACTAAAACTAAAACAGCTACTAAAACATTAAATTTTAATATTTGTTTTCTCATATAAGTATATTTCTTTAAGCTTTACATCATCGAAATGATTACTTAAAATTGAGCGTGCAAATATACAACTTTTTTAATAAACAGAAAATCAGTAAGTTAAAGTAATCTTAAAGTTTAAATTAACGTTTTATAGCCTGCGAATTAAGCCATTTTACATACTCTTGCTTGTTTGCATTATGCTGTGAAAGCGTTTTGGCAAATTTATGATATCCAAAATCTTTAACATTTGCTACAAAATACAGATAGTCATTTTTTTCATAATTTAACACTGCATCAATAGCAGAAATATCTGGCATTGCTATCGGACCAGGAGGAAGTCCAGCATACTTATAAGTGTTATATGGAGAGTCCAATTCTAAATCTTTATAAAGAACTCTTTTAATTACTTTATCCTCATCTCCTGTATGCTTTCTTATTGCATAAATTATAGTTGGATCTGCCTGTAAAAGCATATTCCTATTTAACCTATTCATATAAACACCTGCTACCCTTGGTCTCTCATCAACCATAGCTGTTTCTTTATGAACAATAGATGCTAAGGTTACTACTTCCAATGGCGACAAACCAATAGCTTCTGCTCTTTTTAGACGAGTTTCATTCCAAAAACGATTGTATTCCTTCAGCATTCTATCTCTAAAACTATCGGCAGAAGTATTCCAGAAAAATTCATAACTATTTGGCACATACATTGCCAAGGCAGTATCTTCATTAAAGTTACTACTGCTTAAAAAACTACTATCAGTAAAACTAGTATGCAGAGAAACACTATCGGCTTCTATCTGTGTAGCAATTCTACCTGCAAGTTTAGTAAGCGACTCTTGATTATTAAAAGAAAGTGAAATAGGTACGTTTTTACTCCTTAAAGAATTAATAATTTCGTTATTATTCATTCCTTTTTTAATAGCGTACTTTCCTGCTTTAATGTTAGCTGTATATCCTTTTTGAGTTGCTACCTTTTCAAAAGTAGCCATGTTTTCCAACAAAGGATCTAATTGCTCTTTTACATCATTAAATCCAGCATCCGATTTAATATAAACATACGCTTCTTCATTCTGAAAAGCTGTGTTTGGAGAGAATACGGCATTATAAACATAATACACAAATACAAAGCCTACAATGGCACCCAGAAGCGCTATCGCTACTAAAATTTTTCTTATATACATTATTTATTAATCTTTTGATAAAGAATTTCGTTTTGAAATTTTCCCGAAGTATAGTTCCAATCTTTTTTAATTCCAATTCTTTCGAAACCTAAATTTGAAAAGAGATGAATACTAGGTTTGTTGCTTTCAGAAATATTGGCATATAATTGATGAAGATCTAAATGATTAAAAGCATAATCTATTAATAAAGACAACGCTTCACGCCCTACTCCTTTATTTCTATTAGCTTCTTCTAAAACTACAATTCCAACTCCTGCTCTTTTATTTTTAGGATTAAAATCGAAGATATCTATAAAACCAAGTAATTTATTATTGTAATTGGAAATTGCCAATCTAAGTTGCTTAACTTCAAAAATATCTTTGTGACTATTTGCTAAATACTCTTTCAAAATAAATTTAGAATAAGGTGCTAAAGTTTCACTTACCTCCCAAACTTTCTCATCGTTTTCCAAAGTATAAAGAAAGTCTAGGTCTTCTGGTTCCAAAGCCCTTAAATAAATTGTATTTCCAGAGAGTGTTATCATTATACTTTTATTATTCCTGAAAAAACCTGCGTTGCTGGCCCTACTAAATGAATATTTTTATACCCCACTCCATTCTTTTCGAATGAAACTTTAAGTTCTCCGCCAGGGGTTTTTAATGTAATTTTATTACTTGTTGTCTTTGCTGTTTCATGCATAGCAATAGCAACCGCTGTTACTCCTGTACCACATGACAAAGTTTCATCTTCCACTCCACGCTCATAAGTTCGTACACTAAAAGTTGTGTCTCCCTCTTGAGCTACAAAATTTATATTACTCCCTTTACTCCCATATTTACCATAACGTAGCTTGGCTCCATTTTCTTTTACATCTAAATGCATTAAATTTTCTACTAACTGCACATGGTGTGGAGAGCCAGTATTTAGAAAAGTATAGGTGTCAAAAACATCTATTTTTGCTACATTTTGCATTGCCAAACTAACAATTCCACCTGCTACGCTTGCGGTATGTAGACCATCAACAGCTATAAAAGAACAATTATCTTCTATTACATTTAGAAATTTTGCAAATGCCACTAAACATCTCCCTCCATTACCACACATAGAACTTTCGTTTCCATCTGCATTATAATACACCATTTTAAAATCTGTAGCATCATCATTCTCTAAAAGAATTAATCCATCAGCTCCAATTCCAAATTTTCTATCGCATAAAAAATTAACGAGTTTGGTATCATTTTTGGGAAAGATATCCTGACGATTATCAATCATAACGAAATCGTTTCCAGTACCTTGGTATTTATAAAAATTAAGTTCCATAGTAAAATTTATACTTGTATCTATTAGAATTCTGAAGGCTTTGTTAAAAATTAACAGTCTTCTAACCGATTCACAAATATACAATAAAGCAAACGTTTATTTCATTGTTAAAGTGCGTTAAAATTGAAATATGGAATATAATTATCAAGTAATTTTAAGTGTTAATTAAAATAAATTAGTTTAAAAGTGATGAAGAAATTTTTAAGTCTTTTACTCGTATCTATACTAGGGGGTGCCATTACTTTAGGCATTTATAAATTTGCTTTTGAAAAGCAAATTCCTTTAATAGAAAACCAAGAAAATCAATCTAAATTTGTAACTGCTAGTTACAATCCATCAACCTTAGAAGCAGCAGAAAATATCAATTTTACTGAGGCTGCAGACAAAACAGTTCATGCGGTAGTTCACGTTAAAAATCTAACGGTAAGCAAAGGCCCTACAAGTATAATGGAATACTTTTATGGATCTGGAAGTAGTCAGCCAAGAACTCAAGTAGGAACTGGTTCTGGAGTAATTATTTCTCCTGATGGCTATATTGTTACCAACAACCATGTTATAGCAAACGCTACTAGGCTACAGGTAACTCTTAATAATAATAAAACCTATAGCGCCGAATTAATTGGAACCGACCCTGAAACAGACATTGCTCTTATTAAAATTGATGCTGAGAGTGATTTGCCTTATTTAGCTTTTGGAGATTCCGATTATTCAAAAATTGGCGAATGGGTATTAGCTGTAGGAAATCCTTTTAATTTAACTTCTACAGTTACTGCGGGAATTATTAGTGCTAAAGCTAGAGATTTAAATGAACAAGATGGGGTTTTTCAATCCTTTATTCAGACAGATGCTGCCGTAAACCCAGGAAATAGCGGAGGTGCCTTAGTAAATACTAATGGAGAGTTAATAGGTATAAATACCGCTATTACCTCTCAAACTGGGTCGTACATTGGATATTCTTTTGCTGTACCAAGTAATATTGCAAAAAAAGTAGTTGACGATATTATGGAGTTTGGAAATGTACAAATGGGAACTTTAGGAATTAAAGGTCAAGATTTAGCTGTTCTTAATGGTCGAGTTGAAGGAATTAACGAATCTGAAGGGGTTTTAGTTGCTGAAGTATTTAAAAAATCGGGGGCATATAAAGCTGGACTAAAATCGGGGGATATCATTAAAAAAATTGATAATATTAAAATATCTAAGTTTTCTGATTTAACAGGCTATTTAAGAAGTAAAAGACCTAATGATTTGGTTAATTTAACCATCCTAAGAGATGATGAAAATATGGAACTTCCTGTAACATTAATAGATAATACCTCCTACACATACACTATTGAAGAAGTTGGAATTTCCATCCAAGCACAAACAAAGTCGGATAAAGATAGATACAACAATCAAGAAGGTGTTGTAATATATAGTACTAACGACTACAATAGAAGATTAGGTTTAGATGGAAAATTATTAGTTGGTATCAACGACGATAAAATAGAAACTATTGATGATGCTAAAAAAGCCGTTGCAAAAGCTAAAGAATATGGAATGATGAGTCTTGTTATTTTAAATGAACATGGTGAAAGAGAGCGTTTAGTTTTCAGAAATTAAAAGCGTATAATACACACTTAAAAGAGCTTCGAAATGAAGCTCTTTTTTTTATCAAAAAAGCTTCACGAAAACGTTTGAAATATATACTTTTGCGAAAAAATAAAAACCTTCAGTAGATAATAAATGAAGGAGAAGTTAAAAATATTTTCAAAAAAGAGGGTAGCCTCAAAAAAAACAAAACCCTAATAGGGGATTAAAAAAGCACTACAAACAAAACAACACAAGAATGAAAGTAACAAATGAAACCTATGAGAAAGAACTTGCTTTTCAGGCAGACAGAAGAAGAGCAACCGTAGAGTTTATTAAAATTGTAAGTGATCTTTGGTATGATAACTCCGTTGAACTAGTACTTTTTAGAAATCAGTTGATAGACAAAAGTGTTAGTGAAATAATGAACTTACACAAATATGCAGGAGAATTTGTACAGAAACCAATATCAATTTTCGATTCGGTAGACATTGCAAATGCCATAAAAAATATGAATCTACCTCCTTCAAAAATCGACATAGGAAAACTTACCTATGAGTTTCATGTAGAAGATTCTCAGCATACAGATACCGCTTCATTTGTTATCAATAAATTAAAAGATGCTAATAAAACAAATGGGATAAAACCTAAAGACGTTATTTTATACGGGTTTGGAAGAATTGGTAGGCTCTTAGCTAGAGAATTAATGGCAAAAACTGGAGTTGGATCACAACTTAGATTAAGAGCAATTGTTACCAGAGGTGAAATTACAGAAGAAGTCCTAAAAAAAAGAGCTTCATTACTAGAAAACGATTCTATTCATGGTTTCTTTTCAGGAACAGTTGCTATTGATGTGGAGAAAAAAGCATTAATAATAAATGGAACTACTGTTTATTTAATTAATGTATCCAATCCAGAAAACATTGATTATACTGCCTACGGAATTAAAGATGCGCTAGTAATAGATAACACAGGAGTTTATAGAGATGATAAAGAGCTAGCACGTCATTTAAAATCGAAAGGTGTAAAAAAAGTACTTCTTACAGCTCCAGGAAAAAACATTCCTAATATTGTATATGGTGTAAACCACAAAGAATACAATCCTGATAAAGAAACTATATTTTCTGCCGCATCCTGCACCACAAATGCTATTACACCAATTCTCAAAGCTATTGAAGACTCTTTAGGGATTATAAAAGGACACCTAGAAACTATTCATGCCTATACAAACGACCAAAATTTGGTGGATAATATGCATGGAAAATATAGAAGAGGAAGGGCTGCAGCATTAAATATGGTTATTACCGAAACTGGAGCAGGAAAAGCTGTAGCAAAAGCGCTCCCTAATTTAGAAGGAAAATTAACCTCCAATGCCATTAGAGTTCCTGTTCCAAATGGCTCCCTAGTTGTTTTAAATTTAGATATTGAAAAAGGAACAACAAAAGCAGGCATTAATACCATTATAAAAAAATATGCATTAGAAGGAGATTTGGTAGAGCAAATAAAATATTCCTTAAATAACGAATTGGTTTCCTCGGACATTATAGGCACCTCCGCCCCTTCTATTTACGATAGTAATGCTACTATTGTTTCTCCAGACGGAAAAAACATTGTTTTATATATTTGGTACGACAATGAGTACGGCTATAGCCACCAAGTAATGAGACTTGCAAAGTATATTGCTAAAGTTAGACGTTTTACTTACTATTAATAATAAAATAAGCCTTATTCTTGACTCATAATTAAGAATAAGGCTTTTTTAATTTCACAATTATTAACTATTTTAGTTATTTAACTCATATTAAATAACTCATGGAAATACCTAACAAAGAATATGCTTCCTTTAAGGTAATTCTTGTTATTGTTATTTTTATTTTTTTGAATTTTTCATTCAGCTACTCTCAAAATGACAGTATTGCGGATCATGATTTTACCAGACAATTATGGTTTGAATTAAAACCATCTTGGAAATTGAGTGAACGCACCCGTCTAAATACAGATATTAGCTATAGAACTAACGAACCAAAAAATGGAGAAAGATTTGTCTCCAAAGCTGAAATCCAATACCAATTAAAACAACTCAATCTAAAGAATTTAAAATTTAACCATGCGGTAACTGGAGGTATCGGGTATTTTTATATCAATAATTTTAATGCCGTTAACGCATTTGAATATAGGATATACCAAGGATATAGTCTTGGTTTTAACTTTACCAAAAGAACAAAATTTAATCAATACCTTCGTTTAGAAGAACGTTTTACCAATCTTTTCAGAGAAGAAAACAGCTCTTTTGGATTACGATTACGATATAAAATATCTGGTATTATTAATTTGTCAGACTTATTTGCGGATAAGTCAAAAGGCTTTTACATCCCTGCTGATGTTGAGTTTTTCTTCAATATTAAAAAATCTAAACAAATTAACGATGTTATTAGAATCACTCCTGGAATAGGCTATGTATTCAATCCTAGTTTTAAAGCACAATTCAGCATTGGTTATCATTACACTAAACAAGAATTTGAAAACTTAGTTCGAACTAATGATATTATCTTTCAATTAAGAGTATACAAAACATTTCCTTTACGCTTAGTTAAAGACCCACATGAATTATAATAAAATTATTAATGTCCGAGTAAAAATACTAGATCGCTTCGCTATAAGAATAAAGGACAAAACTAAATCTTAAATACCACAAAATAAGTAGTTTAAAGAAAACGCATTACTAAAATCCTTTTTTCATTCATTCTTATTAATAGCAAAGCTTCCATTTTGAAAACCCCATTTGAACTATCATATAAATGGAGTCCAATAAATTCCGTTAAACTTTTATTGGACAACAATATAATAAAATGTAAAACTTTTTTATTAAATGAAAACAATAACTTAATATTGTAATCGTTTGCAGTAAAAACGTAACTTTGCAACCCTAAATATTGCTACTACATAGATTTTTTTGAATCATCCATCTGCTTTAAGCCTAAATATGTGATATTCAAAAAGAATAAATTAATTCATTTTGACATATATTGTCAATGGATTAAACTCTTTATGAGAAATTAAAACGAATAATTAACCTACTTCGGTTCTAGCTAAATGGATTTCGATAAAGAATCGAAGTAAGAATCGAGGAATTAAAACCACGTAGTGGAATTAACATTTTAACGAATGAAGATGACGAGAAAGAACCTATTAACAGCAACATCCTTAATTCTATTTTCAATTTTCACTGTCATTGCACAAGAAAGTGATAAAAAAGAATTGTCTTTAACAGAAGGGAGTATCGACAATCAGTTTGAATACATCTTTCAAAAGGCCAACAATTATCAAGATTATAAAGTAGTAAAGAAAAACTGGCTTTTACTTCTAAAGAAAAACACGCTAGATTCTGTAGCTAGGTTAGAAAAAGAGCTTGCAACATCGGAGCAACTAACGAGTACACAGAAATCAAAAATTGATAATTTAAACAAAGAATTAGCTTCTACAAATCAACAACTTGCAACAGTTACTGAAGAGAAGGATAGCATTTCTTTTTTTGGAGCCCTTATTAACAAACCTGCCTACAAAGGTATTATGTGGGGAATTGTTGCTATCCTAGCTTTAATTCTAGGTTTCTTTGTTTATAAATTTAAAAATGCCAATACAGTAACTCAAGAAGCTCAAAAATCTTTAGCGGAATTGGAAGAAGAATATGAAGAACACCGCAGAAAAGCTTTAGAGCGAGAGCAGAAAGCTAGAAGACAATTACAAGACGAAATAAATAAGCAAAAACTTACTAAAACTAAGTAAGGTTTTAACTTTTTTAAGATATAAATCCCATTTATGGGGATAAATTATGATTCTATTAAACTCCCCTTAAGGGGAGTTTTTTTATCTTACCAATTAAAAACCATCCATGTCAAAAAGAAAAAAAGCAACTTACATAGTTGTAGTTATTATACTTTTATTAGTTATAGTACGGTTATTACTTCCCACTATTGTAAAGAGATATGTAAACAATACTTTACAAGAAATACCAGGCTATTGGGGACATGTAGAAGATATAGACATTAATTTGTACCGAGGTGCTTATGTTATTCATCAATTAAAATTAGATAAGATGAATGGAGAAAGTAGCATTCCTTTTTTAAATTTTGAGAAATCCGACATCTCCATTCAATGGAAATCGCTTTTTGACGGAGAAATTGTAAGCAAAATCGACTTATACAGACCTAAAATCACTTATATTTTTGAAGAACAAGTAAATGATTCTGTAAAAACTTCTAACAACGATTGGAGTAAAGCACTAACAGATCTTGTTCCCATAGACATTAATAAACTTACAATTACTGAAGGAAAAGTAGGATTTATTGAATTTAATAAGAGTCCCGATGTAGATTTATATATTGACCAAATAGAGTTAGTAGCCACCAATTTAAGAAATGTAGAAAACAAAGAACAAAAGCTCCCTTCCTCACTTCATTTAACAGGAGTTAGCATTGGTGGCGGAAATGTAAAACTTGATGGAGAAATGGATTTAGTACAACAAATTCCAGATGTTGATTTTAATTTTTCACTTGAAAAAGCAGCTGTCAAAGCTCTAAACTCATTCACCCTTGCTTATGTAGGAATAGACTTTGAAAAAGGAAATTTTGACCTTTTTAGTGAGCTTGTAATAAACAATGGTTATTTAAAAGGATATTTTAAGCCTATTTTAACGGATGTAAAAATTGTAGATTCTTTTGGCAAAGAAAACAGTAGTATCTTTAAAAAAGCATGGGAAGGATTTGTTGGATTTTTTAAATTTATCTTTAAAAATCAAAAACAAGACTCTTTAGCTACTAAAATCCCTATTGAAGGCGACCTTAACAATGTAGATTCAAACATTTTTAGTACTATTGCAGGAATCTTTAAAAATGCATTTATAAAAGCCTATAAAGGAGAAATAGATGAGTCGGTAATGTTTAAAGATGCTAAAAAAGAAGAATAAAATTCTATTTATAAAATGCGGATAGATATAATTACAGTACTACCAGAGCTACTTACAAGTCCTTTTGAAGCTTCTATTTTAAAAAGAGCAATTGATAAAGGGCATGTAGAAATACATTTACATAATTTAAGAGATTATACTACAAATAATTACAAAACTGTAGATGATTATCAATTTGGTGGCGGAGCTGGAATGGTAATGATGATTGAACCCATTGATAAATGTATTAGCGGATTAAAAGCAGAGAGAAGCTATGATGAAGTTATTTATATGACTCCAGATGGGGAAACCCTCAATCAAGGCATTGCAAATCAGCTTTCATTAAAAGGGAATCTTATTATTTTATGTGGCCATTATAAAGGAGTAGATCAACGGGTACGTGATATTTTTGTAACCAAAGAAATATCAATAGGAGATTATGTACTTTCTGGAGGAGAGTTGGGAGCCGCTGTACTATGCGATTCTATTATCCGCCTTATTCCAGGTGTTTTAAATGATGAAACCTCTGCCCTAACCGATTCCTTTCAAGACGATTTATTGGCGCCACCTGTTTATACTAGACCCTCAGATTATAACGGACATAAAGTACCTGAAATTTTATTGAGTGGTAATTTTCCTAAAATTGAAAAATGGCGTGAAGAACAGGCTTATAAGAGAACAAAAGAGCGCAGACCTGATTTATTAGATGAATAAATCTAGTAATTATAACATTATGTCCGAGTAAAAATACAAGACCGCTTCGCTACAAGAGAAAAGAACAAAGACTAAATCTTAACTATTACAACATGAGCAGCTTAAAGAAACAACATTACTAAGCTCCTCTTTTTATTCATTTTTCTTAATAGCAAGGGGGGTATTTTAAAAACCTCTATTAACCCTTGATATATGTAGAATGCAATAAACATTGTCTGCTTTTATCGGACAATAATATAATTATAACATTTATGTCCGAGTAAAAATACAAGACCGCTTCGCTGCAAGATAAAAGAACAAAGACTAAACCTTAACTATTACAACATGAGCAGCTTAAAGAAACAACACTACTAAGCTCCTCTTTTTATTCATTTTTCTTAATAGCAAGGAGGCTATTTTAAAAAACTCTATTAACCCTTGATATATGTAGAATGCAATAAACATTGTCTGCTTTTATCGGACAGTAATATAATTATAACAAAAAATAAACTGTAAAAGGTTGTATTTTAATTAATAATAATTATTTTTGCACCCAAATTCGGATTAACCTCTGACGATAATCGTGAATGTTACTCTGAATCAACACATTATAAATATAGCACAATGGAAGCTTTAGTAAAATTTGTACAAGACGAGTTTGTAGAAAGAAAAGAGTTCCCTGAGTTTTCAGCAGGAGATACAATTACTGTATACTATGAAATTAAAGAGGGAGAAAAAACACGTACTCAGTTCTTTAGAGGAGTAGTTATCCAAAGAAGAGGAACAGGTTCTTCAGAAACGTTTACTATTAGAAAAATGTCTGGAACTGTTGGGGTAGAAAGAATTTTCCCAATCAACATGCCTGCATTACAAAAAGTAGAGATCAACAAAAAAGGTAAAGTACGTAGATCACGTATATACTACTTTAGAGGTCTTACTGGTAAAAAAGCAAGAATTAAAGAGGTTAGATCTTAACCTATTTACCATAACACCAAAAAGCCTGCTATATGCAGGCTTTTTTTATGAACAATTGTTAATAAGTCATGTTTATAAAGTGTTGATTAATAATGTGTTAAAAAATTGTAATCAGCATACATTTACCTTATATTTACAATAGAGTTTTAAGAAAGATTAATTCTTAAAACATTTGTTCTTAATGAGTCTCTTCACTATTTAATTTAAAAAGTTAAATCAAAGAGAAAGTTTGAATTTAGTAGATCATACTAAATCAGTGCCAAAAGAGTGGAAGTTTTATACTGAAATTCAATTAGGAATTAAAAACAAATTTGAAGCATTAAAGTTAGGTCTTGATTAAATTATTGAGAAAACTAGATGTTTCATAGAAATAGCGAACTATTAGTAGTAGCGTTCTTTTATAGAAAATACGAAAATTTAAGTACCTATTTCTAAGAAAGCCATATCAAAACATATAATGTATTGATATGGCTTTTGTTTTTTAAATATCTCTAAAATCAGTACTATTTTTTTTCTACTGATTAAATTAATTAAAAAAAGACTGCTAAGTACAGTCTTTTAATTTATAAGATTTATAATCAATTTTTAACTTTTTAGGGATATTACCCTACTATTACATCTTTTTTCATGATAGTGTAGTTTTTACATAACAATATATACAATTTTAATACCTATCAAACTAGAAAACAAATATATTAACTTATTTAACACCTAAATCATCTCCAGATTGAAATTTCTTCGACACAATACAATCCTTTGAATGAAAATCTTTTACAAAAACTTTATTAAGACCAGACAAGGAATGCTTTGCTATAATTGTTAATCTTAAAAAAGAAGACTCATCTACCCAATTATCTTCTAATTTTTCGGTAGTTCTAACTCTCATTGCATGACAATTATGAGAATCTCTACTGTTTTTACATGGAATAGTAGATATAAAATTATCTTTCAACTGAATATCTTTACTTCTCAAATTAGTCCCATTCAAATCGCCAAAAGGCTTATAAAAAGTAGGCTCCACTCTAACATCAAATATCTCCGAACTAGTCTTATTTACAAATTTGAATAAATAGTTAATCTCCTCATCAATAACATCCTTACTTATATAATCTGATATTACAATCTTCGGTCTTTTCTTTTTCAAATAATACATCAAAAAAATATACGAAGCAAGTAAACCAGATAAGACACCAACAAATAAACTTGTAGTTAAATTATTAATTAAGGTTAATAAAAAATCATTCATATTAGTTATTTTTATTGTTAGTATCACACTAAAAATAGAAAATATATATTACAAAATATTTTTTATAGAAAATAATTTTAAAGAGTTATTTCTCTACACATTAAGTTTTCTTAAATTTTGAACCTAACAAATACTATATAGATTATTATTTTTACATACTATTTTAAGCTAAAATTAAAAACACAACTGTTATTGAAATAAATCCCAGAAATATAAAACCAGAATTACTACTTAATTTATGTTACTTAGTCCTTACTTTATCAACTGTTTTTGGTGCATTAGCAACTATGGAATCTTTCATTATAAAGATATAATAACAAGTGATAACTGGTCTTTTCCAGCATATCAATCAATACCTGGACGGAGACATTTTGATCTTATCTCTAATGAGAAAGAAAAATCTAGAAAATTTAAATCTACCAAAGCAGGAATAATTGACTTAGAAATGTATCTTAACAATGCAGGTGAAGTAAAAATTGAAGTTTTTGAAAATAATTCAAGAAAACCTAATTGGGAAAAGAAAAAAAATGTAGCTCTTCTAAAATCCAAAACCTAAACCAAAGGCAACACGTATCCCGTCTACCGAATCAAAAACTCCCAAATTAGCAGAAATTAATTCAGCGCCATTAATAAACATTCCTCCTCCATAAGAGTTGTGCCACTTACTCCCTTCATTTTCTGTAAACCATACGCGCCCATAATCAAAACTTCCATACAACCCTAATTTTATAGGAATTAAAGGTGTCTTAATATTTGAAAAACTATAACGCAGATCTGTATTTTGATAGAAAGAAGTTTTCCCTGTAAAACGCTGATTTCTAAATCCTCGGAGTCCATCTATCCCTCCTATTGTTGCAGCCTGATAAAATTCATAATCATCTCCTATATTTAAATGGGCTTTTATGTTTGAAGCTAAAACTAAGCGCCCAGAATGATTTAATTTATGCGCAATCCCCAAGGCTGGAATAAAATAACCATATTGGCGACTATTAACATCTAAATTAGCACTATACCCAGCGAGCATAGAAAATCTTAAACCTACCGTTGGATAAGCCTTATTATCGTAATTAGAATAACTAAACGACGTTTTTACGCCAGCAAACTGTACCTCATCAAAAACATAACTAGGCAAAATATTATTGTTCTCCTGAACAAATCTGTTATCGGTATCATTTACTTCTACCGACTCATAATAAGCTCCAAAAGTTACTGAGCTTCTCCTTGATTTCCATACCATACTTGGAGCAATACCAACACTTCGAACTTTTACTCTATTGTAATCAAGACCTAAATCATCATCATTATTTGCTGTTTTATTTCCGTAGCCAAAAAAGTTTAAAGAGTAATTTGGACTTTGAAATCCTGCTTCCAAACGAAAGTTCAACCCTCCAATTACATTGGCAAACTCTCCTTGATATAATACCTCATATCCGTTGGTAGCAAAATAATAAGCCGCATTTATATGATGCTGCGTTGTAAACGGATTTCTCTCAAAACCATAAGTTGTATATGTATTTGAAACGCCTATTTTCAAACCATCATCTGGATTTGCTCCTATAACTGGAATTATCTGATTGGTGTTATTTTTGAACTTTTTATAATTGTAAACATTTGTTTTATACCTATCTGTGAGCTTAATATTGGCAGATTTTACATTATCAAGTGTGTTTTTCTTTGACTTATAATCATAAATAACTACATTCTTACCATGTGGTATAATGTATTCATCATTATTTTGTCCTCCTATAAGTTTGATTTTTATTTTCCTACTTTTATTAAACATCTCAAAAGTATCGGTATCATCTAAACCATAAATCCATATCTCTTTCGTCTCTTTTGGATTGTATACCCTATGATGAAATTGATCTTTAATAGTATCATCTTTCTTTCTAAGAGTGGACACTTCAACACTCCCATCTTTATAGGCTTTTATAGAAAAATAATCATCTTTATTGGTTCCTGTAACTATAGCTAATTTATTAACAACCTTATAGTATCGATCGGATATATCTTGCAAATTTTTGCGTCGAGATTTTAACAAATATTTTATCCTATCAATAGATTCATCTTGGACTTCCTTAGGCATTTCAGCAAAAGATTTATCAATAACATCGTCAGTAACATGCTGTTGAATATATCTTACTTGTGCATCCCATACAGATTTATCAACATCAATAATAAAAGTTTTATCCAAAGGAAAGGGCTCTACATTAATCCCTTTTACATCTTTCAAATCTTCATCATACTGTCTTAAAATTCTAGCAGCGGGCAACAAATTTATTGCAGCAGTCAAAATAGCGCCATCTGACATTTTAGAAAATGCTTGATCTCGGTCTCTTGGTAAAGCACGATATACTTTTTTTCCGTTCTCTTTAAATTCTAACCAACGCCATTGATCTTGATGCCGATCCCAATCGCCTATTAGCATATCAAATAATCTAGCACGTACATAATTTTCTTGATCAATTACTACATCTTCATCTGAATGAATTTCTTCTATAACATCTAACGTACTAACAATATCTCCTGTAAAATTTTTGCCTGCTAAACTTGGATGTCCTTCTGAGGCATGCTCTTCTAATAAATACAATTCATTTCCAAACTCATTATTGTAGCCCATCAAAGCATTTTGCTTTGGTATGTAATATAACTTTGGATTTAAATGATATACGCCTGCAGCATCAGACAATTCTCCAATAGCCAAGGGAGCATATGGATGCGAGCCAGTAAAAACATCTTTTAACAAAGCTTCGGCTGCAGTTTCATCAAACTGATCGTCAACATATTGATCGTCAAACAACGAAGCTTGTATGTATTGCGTTGCACTTTTTTTAACGGCTCGCATAACATACTGTGCTCCATTTTTGGCTTCTAAACGCAAAGATCTAGATTGAGTTCCTCCCCCCTTTCTTACAGGTTTTAATCCGCCGTATAATGTGTCCAGATTAACGGTTTTTGCCAAAACAGGCTTGCTAAAATAGTCTCGATAACGCGCTCCCCATAACCAACTATAAAATCCGCTTTTGGTTGTTTCGTCTAAAGTATAAACCGAAGCCGATATAGAATCTGGAAACTGAGAAGGATAGTTGATAAAAGATTTTCCTTTTTCTGTATTAACTTTTGAACGAAAAATAACCTTATTGGTTGCTGCGTCAAAAAATTGAACATCCGAAGTTTTGTCTTTGTTGATATTTAACACTGCAAAACCATTTGTACTTGCTCCAAATACGTTTCCATCTCTTTTACGCACTCCTGTTATTTTAGAGCCTGATCCACTTATTATTTGAGTTAAATTATCTGATTGAATAAACTGTAAATTATGCTCGTGCCCTGATAAAAAAACCACATTATTATTTTCTTGTGCAGCAGCTATTAATTTTTTTCTTAAATCATTATAATACCAATTCGACATATCTGCATTAGAAGCTCCGCTTGTAGTTCTTAAAACATTTTTTATGGTTCCTAAAACTGGCAGCGGACTCATATTACTTTTGACGGTGTATTGCCCAGCATGAGAGCCGTTACTAAACATTGGATGATGAATAGCCACAAGCGTTGTTTTACCTCTAGCTTTTTTAATTTCACTACGAAATTCTTCTAAAAATTGATCTCGGGTTTTAATTTCACAATCATCATTTATAGTTGGTTGTTTGTCCCAATCGGTTATATACCATTGCGAGTCTACAAGCAACAATACGGTATCATCATTGATATTAATTTTTTCAATTCCACATCCATCCTCAGGCTGAAAAGTATTTTTACCAAGCGCCTCTTCTACCAATTTTTCTTGGCGCTTGAGTCCTTTTATTCCATGATACCAATCGTGATTCCCTGGAATAACATAAACACTCCCAGGAAAAGACTTAGCAACTTTTAATTGTGCATCTAAGTTTTGTTTAGCCGCTTTATAACCTTTCTTTTTTTCTGAAGGCAATCCTAATGGATAAATATTATCTCCTAAAAAAAATAGTATATCATTAGCATCTGCTTCTTTAAATTGTTCTTGCAATGCTACTAATGCTTTGGGAGTAGTATTATTAACCCCTAATTTCCCAGCATCTCCAATTAAAAAAACATTTATAGTCTCTTTATTAATTCCGCTTAAAACAGCATTATTCTCTTTATTAGTTTCATATTCTAAAGTAGCACAGGCTGTAAAGAAAACTAAAAGGAATAAATATTTAATTGGTAGTTTTTTTATCATTAATTATTTTTTTAAACAATTAAACGGATTGCAAATCTTTCACCGTAAAAACATCTGAAACCTTTTGTAAATTAGGATTTAATTCTGCTCTAAGAGCTTTTATTCCACTTGCACCTTGCAGTTCCTCTAATTCTAAAATCTCTATATGTTCTCCAATGTAATTTTTAGATTTTAAAAACTCAAAATAAGCTAAATATTCTCGTTCTATTGCTGTACTAGAAAATACTACACATAATTTATGAGGTTGCGTTAAACGCTCATTTGTACCTTTTATATGCGCTTTGTCTATTCGCTTTTTAATCATTTCATACCGTACATTGTACGCACCATCTACATCAAAATGTTTTTCATCAATTCTATATTGTATTGTAATTGGTATGTCATAAGCTAGTATAAGAGATGCTACTTCTAAAGGCAACGGGAAGTCTTTTTGTTGCTGATAATACATTGCTTCCATCTCACAAGTAACCTGTAATTGCCACAACCGTAGGTTATACAATACAGTGTCATGATACGTTAAATGCTTCACAATTGATTGTCCTACATACATATTATGCTCTAGCCCATCAGTTTTATACTTTTCAAAATAATGTGGAAACATTTGCTGAGCTTCTTTCTGCTTCTTATCCATAAAATTTGAAAAGAGTTTATTAATAGCATCTACAGCAGTATCATAAGCTTTTCGAGCTATATAGAAAGTTTTATTCTCTTCTTCTAACAGTGCTAAAAATGCATCTATATCTTTAGAGGCTTTTTTAGACGCTTGTATGTGTTTAAATAATGGATATAATTGATTTTCAAAAAAGATAGTTATCTCTTGTTCTGTGCTTGCATTAAAATTCTCATTAAGCTCTTTGAGATATTTAGCTATCTGAAAAATTAATTGTTCGTAAAAAGGAAGCTTATCATGCTTTACTCTTGCCTCTAACAATACGCTACTTTGCATTAATTGATTTGTTAAATCTTCACGAATAGCTTCATTCCTTGCTATAGAAGACCCCACAATATCTACTTGCCCATATAAAGGATACACATCTTTAAAAGCAATTTCTTTAAATGAAGGTGATTCCCCCATGTTACGTCTATAAATATACCGAGCAGCTTCTTCTTCAAATCGCCATTCTACAGATGGATGGATAGAGGTACATTCCTGCTGAATTACTGCACTTACTTCATTCTGAAATTCATTTACAGAACGCTTTGAATAACTCAGTATAAATGGAATAATACTATCTAGTTTCACCATGTTTATAGCATTGATCTGATTAATTTCAGGAGTTGCTAATTCAATAATAAAACTTAGTTTTCCTTCAATAGAAATAGGCAATAAAGCGGCACTTTTTAATCCGCGTTCTAGTAATGCCTTACTCAATCTATTGCCATTATTTTTTTTATGGTAGTTTTCTACATTTGCAATAATGGCTGGTTTACACTCATCAAACAATAGATTATTCATCTCCGTACAAGCATAATTGGAAGTCTCAATAATTTCTTCTGAAGACAAGGTAAGCATCTCAAAATTTTTATCGTACGGCGGAATAATTTTATTATGATCCACTTTATAGCTCCCTAAGCGTAAATTTGGAATATTAAAAATTGCTCGAATATCTTCTAACAAATATTTAAAACTCTTATTATTTGGCTGGATTAAATGTGTTTTAAAAGTATCTATTTGATCGTCTAGAGTTACATGTATCATATTTAAAATTCCAAAACCTTCTATGGTCCAAGAATCGTTTGAAAAATAACTTTGCCATACCTCTTCATCGTCTGCATTTGAAAGCAGAATATCAAGAATTTCAGGTGTAATCTCTATTGCATTTTCATTTGGATACATGGTTATAAAATCGGCATTAAAAGCTACTCTATATGTTCTTGTTCTTCCGTTAACGCCTTCTAACTTTATATGTTTTGGTCTTTCAAAATCTACATTATACCCATAATATTGATTAAGAATAATAGCATATGGATTTAAATTCACCACATTTTCATTCTTCTGATATAGCTTTCTAAAAACTTCTTCAATATCTGTAGTTGTTTGTTTAGAAATATCTAAAAAACGTTTAGATGCGTAAAAAAACTGATTTGAAAACGGAAAAACAGCAGCTTTAATTTCGTTTCCACTTAATGCTGAAGGAAACAAAACACTCATTAATTGTGCTACTTCTTCTTTATAAGAGTTAAAAACCTTATAATCTCTCATTCCATTAACTAAATCTGGAGTTTTATCCAAAATAGCCAAAATTTGCTCCGCCTGAAACCTCTCTATACTATTAGATGAAGCCAATAAGTCTTTAAGCTTTGCTGCCAAAACTTTAAATGAAATAATAGGTTTAAATGGCCCTGTAGGGATATGCCTTTTCATGCTAAAAAATATTAATGAAAAAATTATAGCTTACCACAAAAGATATTGCCGAAATTACTATCCCAATCATAAATACTGTGTAAGTAATTCTTAACAATCTATATTTTCGTTCTAAAACAAGTCCTAAATAATATAAATCTTTAGTAAGCGAATTATACAACGTGTCTTCATTGCTAATTAAATAGTCGATTCCCCACTCAAAATCTTTCAAATTCATCTTATAGAAATTTCCAAAAAACAGAATATTCGTCCTATTATTTACTATCATTTCTTTTGTTACTGTAACATTAGATATGTTTGGTCTAGTAGATATTACAGACAAAACAATAGAAATAACACTAAAAGTTAATAGGATAAGAGTTGGGTAGACTAAAAATAAATTCGATTCGTTATCAAGCTTAGGTACCAAGTTAGATAGCACCACCGAAATAATAATTGCGTTTACAGATAATAAAATATTGGCTTTAGTATCTGCAATTGCACTTAACTCGATATGGTTTTTTAACTGAACTCTAAAGAGCGTTTCTACACCTCTCCCCGTTTTTTTATTGGCACTTTTATTAGCTCTCTTTTCTTCTAGTTTAGTAATTTTTTGATTTAAATGATACTCATTAATTTCTTTTTGAGGTTGAAGCTTTTGAATTGCATATGTTGTATAAAACGAATGCTTTTCTAGAAACTGTTTGTTTTTTAAAAACCAGTCTAACTCTAAAATTTCTTCCTCTTTTTTATAAATTAATTCCAACCGAAGTTGTTCTGAAATATCAAAAAAATCGTTTGAAGCAACATGCGCACAATCTGCATCTTTCATTATTTGCTCCAAATGTGTTTTAGGGGGTAAATTAGATTGTGTTACTAATATTAATTTTTCTACCAATAATTTATCTTCTTCTGAAATTGATATTTGGTCAAAAAACTGCTTTATTATTTCGACACTTTTAAATTCATGACCTACATCTTCAACTACAGTATAACCTGTATCATGAAACCATGCAGCCAATTTTAGCAAAAAAATGTCATGCGCATTACAATTTTCATATTTAGAAATCTTTGTTACATTCTCTAAAACTCTTTCTGTATGTGCTATGTTATGATATAAATTTTTTGGAGATAATTTATTTTCAAATAAGTCAGTAACAAATGTTGCTGCTTGTTGTAAGATAATCTCTTCCATAGGAAATGCTTTGTTAAATATTATATAAAAATAAAGAATTAATAGGAGTTATTGGTGCTAGCCTATCCAATTTTAATTAAACACATACCTCTGTCTTATATGTCTTATAAAACTTTCAAGTAAAATCAATTTTATTCAGTTTATTTTAAATCAATTTTAACAACAAAGAGAATGTTTCTACTACGGTTAAATTTAATTTCTCTTTTCTTAAAGAGCGGATAGTATGTAATCCACTATTTTAGTTCATTTCGATGCAAAATTCATCGGCAAATTTAGAACAATCTCTTGGAAATTAAATCCTCTATTAGGCATTAAAAAAACCTAAAATGGTCATAATTACTATTACCACATTAGTATTTATAACTATTTTCTCTTAAATGGTTAGCTTTCTATTGCCGAAAAAATGTTTAAAATTGTATATTTGCGAAGTTTAATTAAAAAATAGTTCTTCAAATAAATGTCACATAAACCTAAAATTCTTTATACCAAAACAGACGAAGCTCCAGCATTAGCCACTTATTCTTGGCTTTCTATTGTTAAAGCATACACTGCAACATCTAATATAGATATTGAAACAAAAGACATCTCTCTTGCTGCTAGAATTCTGGCAGTATTTCCAGATATGCTTACCAAAGAACAACAAGTTCCTAACGATTTATTAGAACTTGGAGAAATAGCTAAAACGCCAGAGGCAAATATTATAAAGCTTCCAAATATTAGTGCGTCAATTCCTCAATTAGAAAATGCTATTGAAGAATTGCAAGCTAAAGGGTTTAATATTCCAGATTATCCGCATGAGCCAAAAACAGATGCAGAAAAGGAAATTAAAACCCGTTACGACGGTATTAAAGGAAGTGCTGTTAACCCAGTATTAAGAGAAGGTAATTCTGACAGAAGAGCTCCAAAAGCGGTTAAAAATTACGCAAAGAAAAATCCGCATTCAATGGGGGCATGGAGTGCATCATCAAAATCTCATGTTGCAACCATGGATCAGGGTGATTTTCGTTCCAACGAAAAATCATTAACCATTGATAACGCTCAAAGTTTAAAAATTCAATTTGTTGACAATAACGGAAATAAAGAAGTTTTAAAAGAGCAAGTAAAAGTTATTGATAAAGAAGTAATTGATGCTACTGTTTTAAGTAAAAAAGCATTGGTTAGTTTCCTTGAAAAAGAAGTTAAAGACGCTAAAGAAAAAGACGTTCTCTTTTCTGTACACTTAAAAGCTACAATGATGAAAGTGTCGGATCCAATTATATTTGGCCACACCGTAAAAGTGTTCTTTAAAGAGTTGTTTGATAAACATGGTGCTTTATTAGAAAAAATAAATGTTGAAGAGAATAATGGTCTTGGAGATTTATTAGAAAAAGTTGACGAGTTACCTGAAACTGAAAAGCAAGAAGTAAAAGCTACCATTCAAAGTATCTTAAACGAACAACCAGATTTGGCTATGGTAAATTCTGACAAAGGAATTACCAACTTACATGTTCCTAGTGATGTAATTATTGATGCTTCTATGCCTGCAATGATTCGTAACTCAGGACAAATGTGGAATGCAGAAGGTAAGAGTCAAGATACTAAAGCGGTTATTCCAGACAGTAGCTACTCTAGTGTTTACCAAGCTACTATAGATTTTTGTAAAGAAAATGGAGCTTTTGATCCAACTACTATGGGAACAGTTCCTAATGTAGGATTAATGGCTCAAAAAGCAGAAGAATACGGTTCTCATGATAAAACTTTTGAAATCTCAGGAAATGGGGTTGTTCAAGTTTTAAATGGTGAAGGAAATGTTATAATAGAGCATAAAGTTGAAGAAGGAGATATTTGGAGAATGTGCCAAGCAAAAGACCTTCCTATTCAAGACTGGGTTAAACTTGCTGTTTCTCGCGCAAGAGCTACTAATACTCCAGCCATTTTTTGGTTAGATAAAAATAGAGCTCATGATGCTGAGTTAATCAAAAAGGTAAATTTATATCTAAAAGACCACGATACTAGTGGCTTAGAAATAAAAATAATGTCTCCAGAAGAAGCTACTCACTATACACTAGCTAGAATTAAAAAAGGAGAAGATACTATTTCTGTTACCGGAAATGTTTTAAGAGATTATTTAACAGACCTTTTCCCTATTTTAGAAGTAGGTACTAGTGCTAAAATGCTTTCTATTGTTCCTTTAATGAATGGGGGAGGTTTATTTGAAACTGGTGCTGGAGGTTCTGCTCCAAAGCACGTTGAGCAATTTTTAGAAGAAGGTCATTTACGTTGGGATTCTTTAGGAGAGTTCTTAGCATTAGCCGTTTCTCTAGAGCACTACGGAAATGTTAATAATAACAGTAAAGCTAAGGTATTGGCTACCACTTTAGATGAAGCTACAGGTAAGTTTTTAGAAGAAGATAAATCGCCTTCTAGAAAAGTAGGAGAATTAGACAGTAGAGGTAGTCATTTTTATTTAGGGCTATATTGGGCTCAAGCCTTAGCAAAACAAACTGAAGATGCTGAATTAAAAGAAGCCTTCACTCCTATTGCAGCTGAGCTTACAGAAAAAGAAGCTCTTATTATTAAAGAGCTTAACGAGGCACAAGGAAAACCTGTCAATATAGATGGGTACTACATGCCAAATGTTGAGAAAACAAAACAAGCTATGCAGCCTAGTGCAACATTTAATAGCATTTTAGCTAAAATATAAGTTTACAACCATACCTTTTTATATATAAAGCCTTCTTTTTTAGAAGGCTTTATTTTTTTATTATTGTAGTCCAATAAAAGTTAACAGAATTTATTGGATTCAATTTATACCAAGGTTTAAATGAGGTTTTCAAAACAGACCCCTTGCTATTAATAAAAATGATAAAAAGAGGGTTTAAGTAATGTTACTTCTTTAAAGAACTTATTTCTGATAGTTAATATTTAGTCTTTGTTCTTTCTTCTTATAGTGAAGTGGTCTTGTATTTTTATAGAAGTTCTTACTTTTTTTTATCTATAACAGTAAAATTACTTTTATTTTTAATGAAAAAAAGAATGAACAACTTTTTAAAGTTATGCTTATTTCTTCTCTTCGGAATCTCATTTTCCTTTGCCCAAGAACAAGTAACCTTAAGCGGAACAATAACAGACGCTTCTAGTAACGAAACACTTATTGGAGTAAATGTTATCTTTCCTGAACTTAAAACTGGAACAACTACCAACGAATATGGCTTTTATTCAATAACTATCCCAGAAGGAAATTATACCGTTCAAATAAGTTATTTGGGATTTAATACTATTAGCAAACAGATAGAGCTCTCTACAAGTTCCAAACAAGATTTCAGTTTAAAAGCTTCCTCAGAAGAACTTGATGAAGTTGTGGTAGAACAAGATATAGAGAGAATAAATATCAAAAAGCCCGAAATGAGTGTGAATAGTATGAGCGCTGCTACCATAAAAAAAATACCCGTGGTTCTAGGAGAGGCCGATGTTATAAAATCTATTTTATTATTACCAGGTGTTAGTAATGCAGGAGAAGCCTCGTCTGGATTTAATGTGCGAGGAGGATCTGCTGATCAAAATTTAATCCTCTTAGACGAAGCCATTATTTTTAACTCCTCTCATCTCTTCGGTTTCTTTTCTGTATTTAATCCAGATGCCATTAAAAACTTAAAATTATATAAAGGAGGAATTCCTTCTAGATATGGAGGTAGAATTTCTTCTGTATTAGATATTTACCAAAAAGATGGTAATAGCAAAAACTTTCATATGACGGGGGGTATTGGGGTTGTTTCTAGTAGAATTCTGGCTGAAGGCCCTATTGTTAAAAACAAAGGTTCTTTTCTTATTGGTGGTAGAAGCTCCTATGCCCACTTATTTCTAAAATTAACCGATAATGACAACTCCGCATATTTTTACGATTTAAACACAAAGCTTTCTTATAAGTTAAATGAAAATAACAACCTTTATTTTTCAGGGTATTTTGGACGTGATGTATTCGATATAAACGATAGCTTTAATAATGTCTACGGAAATTCAGTAGTTAACTTAAGATGGAATCATTTATTTTCAGATAAATTATTCTCCAACCTCTCCCTTATTTATAGCGATTATTACTATGGTTTAACTCTTAATTTTGTAGGCTTTAACTGGAATAGTGGGATAAACAACTTCAATTTAAAATACGATTTTAAACATTACATTTCCAATAAATTTAAATTGCAGTACGGAATAAATAATGTGTATTATAAATTTAATCCAGGAGAGATTGAACCTGAAGGAGATGATTCTGGAATTAATTATTTTAAACTCACCGATAAATATGCTAATGAAGCGGCTGCATACATAGATATTGAACATCAAATTACCAACAAATTAGCTATTGAATACGGTTTGCGACTTAGTAGATTTGATAGGTTTGGACAAGACGAAATTAACGTTTATCAAAACAATACCCCTGTAGTTTACAATCCAGATCTCGGCATTTATGAAAAAGCTACTCCAATAGACACTATTAGCGCCAGCAGAAGCAAGTCTATTAAATCATATACAAACTTAGAGCCACGTATTGCTGCTTCCTATATATTAGACAAAACACAGTCTATTAAAGCTAGCTACAACCGTATGTCGCAATATTTACATCTCATTACCAATACAAGCTCTCCCACCCCATTAGATGTTTGGGCGCCTAGCGGTTCGTTCATCAAGCCACAACTACTCGATCAATATGCGGTGGGTTATTTTAAAAATATTAGTGATAATAAGTATTCATTAGAAACAGAACTCTTCTTCAAAAACATAAAAAATAGAATTGATTATATCGACGGGGCAGATTTAATTGCCAATGATGCTATTGAACAAGTTGTTTTAAATGGAGAGGCTAAAGCTTATGGAATGGAGGTTTTATTCAGAAAAAATGAAGGAAAACTTCAAGGCTGGTTATCGTATACCTTATCAGAATCTAAACAACGTACCCCTGGAAGAACTCCTGATGAACCCGGAATTAATAACGGAAAATGGTATTATACTCCCTATGATAAAACCCACGATATTTCTGTAACTGCTTCCTACACTTTAACGCCAAAATGGAATTTTGGAGGGAATTTTATCTTCCAAACTGGGAGACCCGCCTCTTATCCAGATGGACAATATGAATATGAAGGAATTACTATTCCTAGTTATGGCGAAAGAAATAACAGTAGACTCCCTTCTTACAACCGATTAGATATATCTGCTACCTACACCCCAAAACCAAAGAAAACTAAAGGATGGCAAAGCGAATGGGTTTTTAGTATCTATAATGTTTACAATCGGAAAAATGCTGCTTCGGTAAGCTTTAGAGAAAACACCGAAGAAATGAGAAATGAGGCCGTAAAATTATCTATTTATGGCATTATCCCTTCCATTACGTACAACTTTAAATTTTAAAAAATGAAAAAAATTATCAATATATGTCTGCTTGTTTTCTTCTTTACTTCCTGTGAAGAAGTTATTGAGGTTGATCTGGATGATGCCCCTCCAAGATTAGTCATAGAAGCATCTATCAATTGGATAAAAGAAACTTCAGGACAGTCTCAATTCGTTAGACTCTCTACAACTGCTCCCTATTTTGATACAGAAATTCCGCCAGTAAATAATGCTGAAGTTTTTATTACTGATGACGAAGGAAGTCAATTTGATTTTATAGAAGATGGAAACTCTGGTTTTTATTATACCCAAAATTTTATTCCGCAGTTAAACAAAACCTACTACTTAACTGTTATTACTGAAGGAGAAACCTACACTGCTGAAGAGACTTTACTTCCCGTTTCCGATTTAGAATATGTAAGTCAGCAAAACGGTGAGATTTTTTCTGAAGAGTATATTGAAATTAAAGCTTATTTTAATGATCCTGTAGAGGAAGAAAACTATTATTTCTATTCTTTTTATGCTGAAAATGATACTACTATAAATGTACAAGAAGACAGACTGGTGAATGGAAATGAAATGTTTGCTTATTTCAATAGTGAAGAATTAAAACCTGGCGATGAAGTAGAAATCAATTTATATGGTGTTTCTAAAAGATATTTCACCTATATAAATACCTTACTTTCTCAAACTGGAGAAAGCGGTGGCCCCTTTGAAACGCAACCCGCAACCGTTAGAGGAAACATAGTGAATACTACAAATCCAGAGAATTTTGCCTTTGGGTATTTTAGACTCTCAGAAACCGATACTTATACCTTTACTATTGAGTAATATTTTTTACTTTTGACACATGGATTTTACAAGAACTACAGAGCAAGCGTCTAACTATAATCATCTTGAAAAGATGACTGTAAAAGAGCTACTCACTAATATAAATAAAGAAGATAATACCGTTCCAACTGCCGTAGGAAACGAAATAGCTTCTATAGAGGCTTTAATAAACGTTATTGTTCCTAAATTGGAACAAGGAGGGCGACTTTTCTATATGGGAGCCGGAACAAGCGGTAGACTTGGCGTTGTAGATGCTTCAGAATGCCCTCCTACTTTTGGGGTTCCACACGACCTAGTAGTTGGTATTATTGCTGGTGGGGAAACTGCTATTAGAAAAGCCGTTGAATACGCAGAAGACAGTACCGAACAAGGATGGAAAGATTTACAGGAGTATACTATTTCCGATAAAGATATTGTAATTGGAATTGCTGCTTCTGGAACTACACCTTATGTAATTGGCGCATTGAAAGAATGTAATAAAAACAATATCATTACTGGCTGTATTACTTGTAATAAAAATAGTCCACTTGCCAAAGAAGCACAATATCCAATTGAAGTTGTTGTAGGTCCAGAATTTGTTACTGGAAGTTCTAGAATGAAAGCTGGTACTGCACAAAAACTAGTGCTTAACATGATTTCTACTGCTACTATGATTCGCCTAGGAAAGGTTCAAGGAAACAAAATGGTAGACATGCAATTAAGCAATGTAAAGCTTGTTGATAGAGGAATTAGAATGATAATGGATGAAATTCCAGTAGAAAATAATAAAGCCTCCGAATTATTAAAAAAACACGGAAGTGTTCGTAATGCTGTAAATGCTTATTATAATGAAAAGAACGGATAGAGAACTCCTCCTAAAAAGCCTTAAATACTTTGCATTTACAGTAGCACTTATGTTTATGGCTCCCACAGTAATATATCAAGCTTTTAAAAACCAAACCCACCCTTGGTATTGGCCAGTCTTAATAGTTGGAATTTTATTAGCTATTAGCGCCATTATAATGGGGTTTTATAGCCTAAGAGTACTAATGAAGTCTTTCTTTGGAGAAAACTAATTATAAAACTAAAGAGTCGACATAAAAAGTGTGGGACTTTCTAGCCGACTCCGTCGCATTAATTAACAAATTGAATTTTCAATCTACTTTCTAAACAGAAACTAGGTTATAATTCTTTAATATTTATATTTTTCCAATAGACTTTAATTCCGCCTCCGTCATGAATTTGCAAAGCTATTTTACCTGTTGCCTCCCCTATTTTACTGTCTGTAAAACTTATCATCTCTTGTCCATTTAACCAAGTAGTAACATGATTTCCTACAACACGTACCTTCATTTTATTCCATTCTCCAAATTTTAAATACGCATCTTTTGCTGGTTCAGGTTTTATAAGCCACCCTCTGCCGTAAGACTCATAAATTCCTCCTGTATCATGCCCTGGAGGAGCTACTTCTGCTTGCCAACCACTAATTTTTGTTCCTTCAATATCAGATCTAAAAAAAATACCACTGTTTCCATTAGCTTCTTGTTTAAACTGAACTGTTAATTCAAAATCTTTATAGGTCTTTTCTGTAGCCAAATATCCATATTGCTCATCAGGCCCACTTTCAGATATAAGTAAACCCTTATCATTTACGTACCATTTTTCGGTACCATAAATATCCCAACCTGTAAGATCTTTCCCATTATATAATGCTGTTGAAGAACCACAACCTACACAAAGAAATAAAACAGTTAATATTCCAAAATATAATGATCTCATAATTTTCTAACTTTTATATTTTTAAACCAAATAAAGCTTCCATGATCTTGAAGTCCGATGTATCCTGTTTTGGCTACTCCATAATCTGGATAGTCCTTCCATTTTCCTTCCTCTTTTCTTTTTTGCCAATCTTCACTCCATGGAACAAACGAAACTGTTTTCTTTCCATTTAACCAGTATTCAACAGTATCATTTGTAAAAACAATTCGGGTATTATTCCACTCCCCTGCTTTTTTAATAGCTCCTTCATAATCTGGGTTATACATTCCATAATCTGCTCCTAAAGACTGCCAAGGCTCTAACTTTTGAGGAAACCCTATCTGATCAATCATTTGGTATTCTGGAGCATTATAATACGGTGCATCATATTTTTCGCCTTCAACTACATGGTAGAATACTCCACTATTACCTCCCTCAGAAATTTTCCAATCTATAGAAAGCTCAAATTCTCCAAACTTCTCTTCGCTGTAAATAATATCACCACCTATATCTCCGCCTTTTCCTAGAGATTTCAACATATCTCCTTCTAAAACCCATCCATCTGGCAAAGAAGTTCCGTTGTAACTTCTCCATCCATCAGTAGAAGTTCCATCGAATAAATAAATCCAATCGTTACTTTTCTCTTGAGCTATTACAACTTCTTTTTCAACCTTTTCTGTTTCGGTCTTTTTCCCTTCAGATTTACAAGCTACCACCATTAATAGTGCTGTAGCCAAAAAATATATTTTCTTCATTTTCTTTATTTTAAATAAGGTTCATGTTTACTGGATCCCACTCCATAAATTTATTCTGCTGATAGCTATCGTTACATAGTAAAGCTGGAGCTGCGGCTCTAAATGCAAATTCAGGATCTTCTACAACGCTACCATTTGTTCTAATAGCATTGAAAAAGTTTGCAAAATGGTCGTAATGAGCCCCTTTATACCCTTTTTCTGCTGTATATACGGTTTCTAATGGAGCTACAATTCTTTTTCTATCAGATTGTGCATTTTGCCCTTTCATTTTTTCAGCTAAAAAAGGATCGTCATCAAAAGAATTGGCGTTGCGCTTAAGAACAACTTCTTCCCATTTAACATCCATAGAGCCTTTGCTTCCTACTATTTTAAGATATGTACTTCCACTGGTACCATCTACAAAATTGCAACGAAGCGATAAATTAAATCCTGGATGCTGATCGGACTCAGGATAATCAAACATTCCTAATAAAACGTCAGGAACTTCACGTTCATCTTTCCAATATCTCAATCCGCCAGTAGCAGAAACTTTATTAGGACCATAAGAATTCGTTATAAAATGAAGACTTGAAAATAAATGCACAAACAAATCTCCAGACATTCCTGTTCCGTAATCTAAATAATTTCTCCATCTAAAAAATCGAAGAGGATCAAAATCTCTTTTTTTAGTATTCGCTATATAACGATTCCAATCAACAGTATTAGTAGAAGCATCATTTGGAATTGGATACTGCCATGCTCCAAGAGGAGAGTTTCTCGCCCAAAAACCTTCAGCATAATTAATATCTCCAATAGCTCCAGCTGCCAAAAGTTCTTTAGCCTTTTCATTTCCTAAAGAAGATAAACCTTGACTACCTACCATAAATATCTTTCCAGATTTTTTCCAAGCATCTATTAGGCTTTTCCCCTCTGATACAGAATGTACCATTGGTTTTTCACAATATACATGCTTCCCTGCATTTAAGGCATCAATCCCTATCTGTTTATGCCAATGATCTGGAGTTCCTATAATTACAGCATCAACATCTTTTCTACTAAGAATTTTGGTGTAGTCTTTAGTGGTATATATATTACTCCCCCATTTTTCTTTTGCACTTTCTATTCTTGCATCATATAAATCGCATACAGCAACTAACTCTATATTTGGGTTAAGTAATGCTGTTTCTGTATCTGCAGTTCCCATTCCTCCTGCACCGATTAAGGCAATTTTAATGGTACTTAAATTAATTGTTGGGTTAACTCTTTTTAGGTAATGAAGAGATTTAGTTTCTTCAGCAAAGACCATTGGAGAAACTGCTGCTGCTACACCAGTTACTCCTAATTTCTTTAAGAAACCTCTCCTTTTATTTTCTTCCATAAATAAAATTAGTATTAGTTTATTAATAGCTCTAATCTAAGTATTTAGGATGTACTAAGAGGGGTAATAAATGGGGTAATAGAATAAAAAAATTAAACTTGAAGTGAATTTATATCATAACCTTCCTTATAAAATGCCTCATACAGCCGTTTATAATTTTCAATTAATTTTTGTGCAGTCATATGCTTTCCTGCATTTGTAAACAAATAATATTTAGTTCTAACTGCATTCTCATACAATGGATCTATCTCTAAAATTGCATCACAAATCAAAATTAATTCATCTTTAGAAAATTGTTCTTCCTGTTCTTTATCTATACATGGAGTAAGAATATCCAAAATAGCATTTCCATAATCAGACTTAAAACTATCCAACCATTCTAATTCTATTTGAGGTAAAAGAGCTCCATTCTTAACAATTTGCGCTATTTGAATATGCGATTTATTCTCCGTGTGAATTTGTTTTCCAGAAAACAGTTGAGGAATTGACTCATTTAATTGTGTTACATCGGTATATATTGATTCTGGAATACTTAATTTCCATTTTTTCTCAATAAAATTAATTTCTAGAGGGAGTCTTCCTTCAAAAACTTTTCTGAGCTCTTTTATTTGTGTACTTCTATTATTTTTAGTGCTCTCATAACTAAAATTAGGCCACAGAATATCACCCATTTTTTTGGAAGAAATTCCGCCATTTTTTATCGTATAAAGAAAAAGAAGTAAAAATAATTCCCTGCGTTTTGGAGAAAGCAAATGGGTAAACTCTTTTCCTTCAGTATCTATTAAAGTAAAACCGCCTAGAAAGCGAATATTATAATCCTTAACTATTTCAACAGACTTTGAACTTTCAGAAACATACACTTTATTTAGCACTCTTTTATATCCATAAAAAAAGTAAAATATCCCTCCTAATGGAATTAAGAGTAAGAGCCACCACCATAAAAAAGCCTCTTTTGGTTTCTCTGTTTTTAATAATACGCCATCTTGATAGACCTCAAACACTTCATCGTTACTCAATGCACGATTCCAAAGAGCAAAATCTTTCATAAATCCTTTGTAATATTGTCCCCACAAATTACTCCCTATCAAAATAGAATGGTCAGTATTAGCTATGGTTGAAGCTTTGATTTGATCTATTAAAGTTCCATTCATATAGAAAAATAATTGATCATTCGGCATAAAAACAAAAGCAACATGCACCCACTCATTCGGATTCACATACAATACATTACTTATATGATCTTTTATTCCCGGAGTTGTAAACTGAAGATTTCCATCAAAAATTTTAGCTGAAAAAACTTCTCCTTTCCCTATTATACTGTTACTTCCAGATACCTTTTCTGGCTTTAACCATACTGCAACTGTTAGTTCATTAAAATTAGTATTATCGGAACCAAAATCAATATAACTAGATACTCCATTAAAATAAGCAGTTTCACCTTTACCACTTTCTTGATAGGTTACTTCTATTTGATTTATCTTTTCATTATTGACTTTTGTAGAAATAAATTCCTTCTGAAATGGTAAATAAAGCTTTAATCGGTCTGTGAGATTATATTTGTATGCTCTAAAAATTTTTGGAGTATTCGAGTTATAATCATCAAAATTAAAAATATCTGGAGAAAATCTATAGCCTCTTTTTTGAGGAGATAATTTAAGACTTCCTGTTTCAAAAACCCCTGTTGTAATAAGATCAGGGTTTTCTTTCCACTTTACATCTTCTAAAGCTTTTCCCCCAATCTCTACAGTAACAGAATGTTTTTCCTCCATAATATCATATCCCTGAGCAATAATAATATTGCTACATAAAAATATCAATAAGACGAAAAAAACTTTAGCATTCATAATCTTAGGAAAATCATATGCATCTAAAATAAAAAAAACAAATGAACAAACTATCTTTTATAAGCTTTTCATCACTTTAAATTAAATCACAACAGTATTTTAGTTAAGATTAGCCTGATAAAATACCTGCTGTAGGGAAGGCCTAATGTTTAAATTATATAAATTTCTATTATTACGAGTAGGGTACACTCTATTGGATAGAAATATAAACATCAAATTATTAACAGGATCTGCCCACACATAAGTCCCAGTAAACCCACCATGACCAAAACTTTGAGCACTTACTTCAGGAGCTGGAGAGGCATGAGAAATATCTAATGTAGCATTATTTAATAAAGGTTTATCAAAACCTAGCCCTCTTTTATTATTATTTTCAGGATACTGAACACGTGTAAATTCTTTCATTGTTTTTTCAGAGATGTATCTTTTCCCTCCATATTCTCCTAAATTTTGATACATCTTAATCAATTTTGCTAAATCGTTTGCCGTTCCAAACAAACCTGCGTTTCCTGATACACCACCCAATAAACTCGCATTCTCATCATGCACCCATCCTTTTACATATGCATTTCTATAAATTGTATCTAGCTCTGTTGGAACAATTAAAGATTCAGGATATTTACCAATTGGATTAAATATTAAATTAGTAGCTCCCAAAGGCCTATATATACTATCTCTTACATATTTTTCATAATTAATCCCTGTAAGCTGTTTTATCATTTCAGGATAAATTAAAAAACTAAGCCCAGAGTACTTATACTTTTTAATCTCTGAAACCTCTGTTCGATTAATAATTCGATACATCTTTTTCACAAAACGCTTGTTTAGGTAAAGATCTTTATATATTTTGACTGAATACTTATTACTTTCAGTATTACTTACAAATCTGGAAACAAATTTTCTGTTCTTTATAATTTCGTTTAAAAAAATATAATAAGGCTCTAAACCCGCTTGATGCGCAAGAATCTCCCTAAAAGTAAGATCTTTTTTATTTTTAACATTACGCCAAGGCTTCCAATAAGTACTAAACTTTTCATCAATATCTATAATTCCTTTATCTACCAACTGCATGATAACAGGAAGGGGACCCGTAACTTTTGTAACGGAAGCTAAATCATATAAATCATAGTTTGAAACTTTTTGTATATTATCATATGTATGGTAACCAAAAGACTTATGGTAAATGATATTATTATTTTTAGCAACCAATAATTGAGCTCCAGGAAAAGCATGTTGCTCAATCCCTTCTTTCATGATAGAATCTACTTTCCGATTAATAAAATCCTCATCCAATCCTTCCTGAGACGGAGAAGTATACCCCATTCTTATTGTCTTGTTTAATAAAATTCCTGAACCACTTTTAAAGTTATTATTTACATCCTCCTCTAAAACAGCATTAGTTGTTTTAGCACCAAATATAATTTCAGCAGCACTTTCTGAATTTATTGTATTGTAAGATTGAAATTGAATTATTGTAGTAGCATTAAATACATAATTGTTAAAGGAAATTTCTTTAAGAGGTAAAAAAGAAACTAAAATTAATTTAGTTTTTGAGAGTAAACTAGAAAGTTTATATAAAGTATTCCAATGTATATTCTTAGAAGAAATAGCAGCTATAATTATATCGCGTTCTTGTACTTCTCCTATAATAGATTCATTTAAAGAATTCTCAACACGACTTATTCTAGTGTACTGATTAAGCTTTAATAAAAAATCATCCGTATTAAATTCAGATTTATCAGCATCGAGATTAATAAACCCTATATTGTTTACATCGAGAGATTTAATAGGTATAGTATTATTAATATTCTTTACAAGAGTTGCAGAAGAATCAGAATCATTTTCATCTTGAGCGTGTAATATATAAAAAGAAAAAACAGCTAAAAAAAAGGAAAGTATATGCTTTATATTCATGTATTAAAATTTGAAAAAGCAATTTAATAAATAATATCCTCAGATTTGATAAAAGCTTGATAGATTGTCTGATGTTTTTAGGGTTAGTGGGGAGCAGAACGGCTTTATGCTTTAAGCTATATGCAGTAAGCAGTTTCAAAGGGCAGTAAGCATTAGGCTATAGGCGGTAGGCAGTTTTTTTCTTCAATCCTTCAATAAGCAGTAGGTTTTTGGTTTATTGTTTATGGTTTGTAGTTTACAAGATTTTCAAAAGAATAAGAATACTTTTTTTTTTTGCATTCTTGACTCTTGATTCCTGACTCTTGATTGAAAATGTACGCTTACTGAACATTGCATTATGTCTTCCGACTTCCGAATTCTTCAATCCATCAAAGTGGCAAAGGGCAGTAAGCATTATGCGGTAGGCAGTAGGCGATTTTTTCTTTGTAACATCGTAACTCCATAACAGCATAACTTTTTAACTCAAAAGGTTCAAAGGTTCAAAGAAGCTATATGCAGTAAGCATTAGGCGGTAGACGGTAGACGGTTTTTTTCAAAGTGGCAAAGTGATAAAATCCTTCAATCCTTCAATCTTTCAATCCTTCAATTTTCAATGTACTTCCTTAAAAAAAAGGCAAAAAAAATCCTCATCAAATAAATGATGAGGATTCTAAAGAAGGCGGCGACCTACTCTCCCACGAAAACGTAGTACCATCGGCGCTGGCGGGCTTAACTGCTCTGTTCGGAATGGGAAGAGGTGAGCCCCGTCGCTATAACCACCTTAAATCTTAAAGCCTCCCCCAACCCCCTCCAAAGAGGGGGCTAGGTTAATGTTGCCCATTGTCCCTCCCCAAGGGGAGGTTAGGTGGGGCTTTTAATAAGTTAACATATGGAGATAAAAAAATACTAGATCATAGATTCTAAAAAAAAGAAAGATAGAAGTAAAAAGAGTTTGCGCCCTCTTGCTCTTTGCAAAAGCAAGAGGACTACTGTACATAAGCTTACGGGTTATTAGTACTACTCGGCTATGACATTACTGCCTTTACACCTATAGCCTATCAACGTGATCGTCTCTCACGACCCTTTAAAGAAATCTCATCTTGTGGCGGGTTTCGCGCTTATATGCTTTCAGCGCTTATCCCTTCCCAACATAGCTACGCTGCAGTGCTCCTGGCGGAACAACAGCTACACCAGCGGTTAGTCCAACTCGGTCCTCTCGTACTAGAGTCAGATCCACTCAAATTTCTAACGCCCACTGTAGATAGAGACCGAACTGTCTCACGACGTTCTGAACCCAGCTCGCGTGCCACTTTAATGGGCGAACAGCCCAACCCTTGGGACCTTCTCCAGCCCCAGGATGTGACGAGCCGACATCGAGGTGCCAAACCCCCCCGTCGATGTGAGCTCTTGGGGGAGATCAGCCTGTTATCCCCGGCGTACCTTTTATCCTTTGAGCGATGGCCCTTCCATGCGGAACCACCGGATCACTATGCTCTACTTTCGTACCTGATCGACTTGTAGGTCTCTCAGTCAAGCTCCCTTGTGCCATTGCACTCTACGCACGGTTACCAAGCGTGCTGAGGGAACCTTTAGAAGCCTCCGTTACTCTTTTGGAGGCGACCACCCCAGTCAAACTACCCACCACGCATTGTCCTTCTTAGAAAGAAGTTAGGCTTCAAATAAGTAAAGGGTGGTATTTCAACAATGACTCACACATACCTGGCGATACATGATCAAAGTCTCCCACCTATCCTACACATCACTTATCCAAAGTCAATACGAAGCTATAGTAAAGGTGCACGGGGTCTTTTCGTCCCACAGCGGGTAATCGGCATCTTCACCGATACTACAATTTCACCGAGCTCATGGCCGAGACAGTGTCCAGATCGTTACACCATTCGTGCAGGTCGGAACTTACCCGACAAGGAATTTCGCTACCTTAGGACCGTTATAGTTACGGCCGCCGTTTACTGGGGCTTCAGTTCAATGCGTCGCCGAAGCTAACATCTCCCCTTAACCTTCCAGCACCGGGCAGGTGTCAGGCCCTATACATCATCTTTCGATTTAGCAGAGCCCTGTGTTTTTGATAAACAGTCGCCTGGACCTTTTCACTGCGGCCCTTAATAAATTAAGGGCGACCCTTCTCCCGAAGTTACGGGTCTATTTTGCCTAGTTCCTTAGCCATGAATCTCTCGAGCGCCTTAGAATACTCATCCCAACCACCTGTGTCGGTTTACGGTACAGGTTGCATATATCGCTTTTCTTGGAAGTCGATTCGCTGGATTATCACCGCAGCCGAAGCCTTAGTGTACTATCGGAGTGTTACCAGCTCCTTCAACGTGCTATTCCGTCAGCACGCACCAACTATTCGCCTCCGTCACTTTTATCTATATGCAAGTACAGGAATATTAACCTGTTGTCCATCCACTACCCCCTTCGGGTTCGCGTTAGGCCCTGACTAACCCTCAGCTGATTAGCATAGCTGAGGAAACCTTGGTTTTTCGGCGTGCGGGTTTCTCGCCCGCATTATCGTTACTTATGCCTACATTTTCTTTTCTAAACAGTCCAGCAATCCTCACAGATCACCTTCTACCCAGTTTAGAATGCTCCCCTACCACTTGTACCAAGTACAAATCCATAGCTTCGGTGGTATACTTATGCCCGATTATTATCCATGCTCGATCGCTCGACTAGTGAGCTGTTACGCACTCTTTAAATGAATGGCTGCTTCCAAGCCAACATCCTAGCTGTCTAAGCAATCAAACCGCGTTTTTTCAACTTAGTATACACTTGGGGACCTTAGCTGATGGTCCGGGTTCTTTCCCTTTCGGACATGGACCTTAGCACCCATGCCCTCACTGCCAGTAAACATTTTATAGCATTCGGAGTTTGTCAGGAATTGGTAGGCGGTGAAGCCCCCGCATCCAATCAGTAGCTCTACCTCTATAAAACTATAAACCAACGCTGCACCTAAATGCATTTCGGGGAGTACGAGCTATTTCCGAGTTTGATTGGCCTTTCACCCCTACCCACAGGTCATCCCAAGACTTTTCAACGTCAACGGGTTCGGGCCTCCACTATGTGTTACCACAGCTTCACCCTGCCCATGGGTAGATCACACGGTTTCGCGTCTACTACTACTAACTAAAACGCCCTATTCAGACTCGCTTTCGCTACGGCTGCGTGACTGAATCACTTAACCTCGCTAGTAAAAGTAACTCGTAGGCTCATTATGCAAAAGGCACGCCGTCACCCAAAAAGGGCTCCGACCGCTTGTAAGCGTATGGTTTCAGGATCTTTTTCACTCCCTTATTCAGGGTACTTTTCACCTTTCCCTCACGGTACTGGTTCACTATCGGTCTCTCAGGAGTATTTAGCCTTGGCGGATGGTCCCGCCAGATTCATACAGGGTTTCACGTGCCCCGCACTACTCAGGATACTGCTATCAATAACGGTCTTTACTTATACGGGACTATCACCCTCTATGGTTTGTCTTTCCAAACAATTCTAATTCATAACGCATCAAATATCGCAGTCCTACAACCCCAAAATTGCCGTAACAAGTTTGGTTTGGGCTAATCCGAGTTCGCTCGCCGCTACTATCGGAATCACTGTTGTTTTCTTCTCCTCCGCCTACTTAGATGTTTCAGTTCAGCGGGTTTACCCTCCTTACGGAGTACTATACCTTCAGTATAGTGGGTTGCCCCATTCGGATATCTATGGATCATTGTGTGTGTGCCACTCCCCATAGCTTTTCGCAGCTTATCACGTCCTTCATCGCCTCTGAGAGCCTAGGCATTCCCCATACGCCCTTACATAGCTTATTGTACTTTTTGCTCTTTTATTCTATTCTATTTTTTTATATAATCAATCGTGCAATCAATTATATAATAAGATTCTTTTCTCTATAGTCTACTTAAAAGGTATTACTTTACGTAATACTTTCTCGTATCTCTTTATCTCAATATGTCAATGAACGTTTACAGCCCCCTCCAGCTCCCCCAAAGGGGGAGAGT